>NZ_CP025119.1:2433333-2740000 GCF_002831685.1 Polaribacter sp. ALD11
TTCTTGACCTAGGTTATTT
Organism: Polaribacter sp. ALD11; assembly: GCF_002831685.1. Classification (NCBI taxonomy): domain Bacteria; kingdom Pseudomonadati; phylum Bacteroidota; class Flavobacteriia; order Flavobacteriales; family Flavobacteriaceae; genus Polaribacter; species Polaribacter sp. ALD11. The sequence goes on from NZ_CP025119.1 coordinate 2,433,353, forward strand.
GGTTGTAAACTCCCAACTTTAAAGTTTAAGTGATATTTACTTGAATTATTAAAAACATCCATAATATGACCAGAAAGATTAAATTCTTCTCTCACAAAATCGGGCATATCTCCTAAATCTAAATATGCATTATCTTGGGCCAATTTATTAATAATTGTTTTGACACAATTAGGAACTGAGCTTGAAATTATGATTTCTTTATCAAAATTAATACTATTTAAAGACAATAAAGAGTTACCAAATAAAGCTAAAATACTCTGATAAGCAAAAACTTTAGCATTTTCAAATTCTGGAGTAAAAGCAAATGAATTTAGATAATTAGTTATAGCATCTTTAGCTTCTTTATTTCTGATGTCATTTATCCAATTTTCTTGCTCATTTGTTAAGCCTAATGTGTCAGAAAAAGTAAAACCATCATCTAAATCATCTAATGTTAATTTTTTAACTTCCACACAATTTCCATTTTCATCAGGTTTAAAACCGATTTGACACATAATAATAGGAGTAGCTTCTCTAGCACAATTTCTTCTGCCACTTCCATCATTACAATCTAAATAGCCATCTCCTTCTCCTCTAATAATTCTAATTGGTTCATCTGGTTGAAATTCAGTAACACAAGAAGTTGAAGAAGAGGAACCTATATATTCTGTATTTAAGAAAACAACACTTATTAAATTACCCCAAGCATCATAACTATATCTGTACCAATCGATATAATGATATAGTGTAGATGTTTTACAATTTGTAATGTCTCCTTTAGCTAGTATATTAGAATCTTGAATTTTTGACTTATCTTTAAAGTAAAGTTTAGACTTTTTATTTTCTTCCTTATTTACATGTTTTGCAAAATGTAGTTCATTTTCGCTATTGTATAAATGTGTAAGTCCTTTATAACCTGTATTTTTATTTAAAGAAATATCTAAATCTTCAATAACTATTGATTTTTCTTTTTCTTGGAAAAATTTTGCAATAAAAAAAGTGAGGTTATTTTCTTCATTTTCTGTAACTACTAATTTATAGAAAGTGTTAAAACCTTCTTTTTTTGTTTTGTTAACTGCTGTAGGATTAAAAGGAGTATTATAAATAAGTTCAAATTCATAAAAATTAGTTTCTAATTCTTTGGAATATTCTTTTACAGCACTATTCCAATCGACATCATAGTCAAAAGGAATTTTTTTTTTAAAGTCTTCTTTATTAAATTGCTTTTCAAATTTATTTTCAATAGAAACTTCTTGCTGTTCAACAAGGTTTTCTTTTTCGCAATTTAATAGCAAAATAGACATTCCGAAGAATAGAATTGCCATTTTAAAAAGGTTGACTAATTTGTTTTTTTTCATTTTCATAATTGTTTAAATTTAGTTATTAATATTCATTTTTGGTTATAAACAAGCTGCAATTTTTGATTATTCAATTCAGCTGTTTGACGAGCCAATATAAACCACAACTGATTTGTATAACCAAAGTACTGTGAAAGCGTGTGAAGATTTTCCGCAGGAAAATATAAGCCAATAGAAAAACAATTAATTATAAGAAAAACAAAGAGCAAGTATTTTTAATATACGTTGTTCTCTACTTTAAAAATTTATGAAAGCAATAATAAAAAAAGACGGAGTTTTAGAAATTAAGCCAGAAAATAAAGATGAAGACAAAATCTTGAATGAATGGTACAATAAAAATGGGCGACAAGTTGCAAGGAATGTAATTGTCTTTAGTGTAAGTGATAGTTAATTTTTATTGTTTAGAACAATTATTATATAAATAATTAGTCCTTTTATCACTAATCATTTATTTGTTATTTCTTACTCTTTCAATTTTCAGAATTTACACTTGTCTAACTATTTTTAACGTCTTTTTGTAGTTTACATATTTTGACAAGAGATGGTAAATCTCTTTTTCTTTTACCATAGCATTTTTAGCAATTATTTATTTTAGTAAACTTAGAAGATAAAAACGTACGTGTCAATCCCTGAAAATGGTATAAATTTAGTATCCCTGGAATCAGGGTTATGTATCCCTGATTTCAGGGATACGAAACAACTCAAAAAACTAACTATAAGTATATTACGGTAATATTATTTTTCAATTTTTTAAACAAAGAGGATTTAAAAATGAGAATTAATAAGTTATTTAAAAGAAGTTAACTTAAAGATTTGAGTAGACAAAACAACAGGCTAAACCGTTTTAACTTCCTTTTTACCAGCACAATAACTAACAATACAAGCTAATACACCAATTAAAAGGGACACATAAAATAATTACTCCCCAAATTAAAAAACGAGTATTATTTTTATTTTTTGAAACTAAAAATAAAGCCGTTAAAGTATTAGAATTAAATATAGTATCATTTGGTAAGGATAGCGCATTTAAGAAGTTATAACTTTTTTTACAAAAATACTTATAACTAATACGTATCTCTTAACCACTCAAAAGTAGTTTGCATTTTTTCTTTTACAGCATTGTTAGCATGTAAATAATGGTTGTTCATAAAACTAAATATTAAGACTTTTCCCGACTTGGTCAATAAATAACCACTTAGATTGTAATTATTACCCAAAGTGCCCGATTTTGCATGAATATAAGGTTTAGATTTTCCAGAAAACCAGTTTTTTAACGTACCAGATGCTCCGCCAACAGGAAAAAATTGAAACAACCTTTCTTCTGGAATTTCTTTATACAGCTTCGTTAATACTTCAACAAAAGAAATCGGCGAAAATAAATTGTACCTACTTAAACCCGAACCATCTACCCAACGTGGTTTTTGTTGTAAGTCTTTTAGTTGATTTTCTAAAATGTGTTTTCTAACCTTAGAAGAGCTTAAAGTATCTGAAAGTGTAGAGGATACTAAAATTAGAATCTGTTCTGCCAAAAAATTATCACTCACTTCCATCATTCTTTTAAAGAGAGAGTCTTTAGGAATGCTATAGGCTGTTGTTACCGGATGTATGTTAGATTCTTTAATAATAGCTACTTTATTAGGTGCAATATCATTCCATAGATTTGCAATTAATAAAGAGTCTATAATCATAGGTATTTCTGTTTCACGCGTTCTATTTTTACTGAAATAAAAATTATTTTCCAGCTCTTCTCTTCCGTAGCCTTCTTCTGTAATTTTTAAATCCTTCTTAAAAAACTGAGGAGCAACATTTAAATCATTTTCATTCTGTAGGTTAACTACGTTTCCATACATAGGAAAAGCACTTTTTTCTGGGCTAAAATAACTATCAAAATCTTCCCAAGCCCAACCAGGTCCGTATCTTTTATCAGAAATATTATCAACAATTAAATGAACTTTTTTAAAGGCTTTTATCTTTTTTAAGGCGGTACTATCTTTAAAAAAAGGATGTAAAAAAGTTGGATCTCCTGTTCCTTTAATAGTAATAGTATCTTTATTAACCGCATATTTAAACGCAGGTATAGAGTCTGGTAACAATTCTAAACCTGCAAACAGCGTAAATATTTTAGTGTTACTTGCGGGGGTAAAATACTTTTCTGCTTGGTAATTATAAACAACTTTATCTGCGGTTACATCATATATATAAATTCCTGTAAATTGATTTTTATAAAAGGAAGAAGTTACGTTTTTGGTCAGATTTTTAGCGATTTTTGCTGACTTACAATGAGTGAAAAATAAAATAACCAACAAACTTAGTAGTCCTTTTTTAAGCATATTAACTTGTTCTAAAAATTCTTAATTCTAAAATTACAACTATTTTTATTTGCAGCGTTTATATCTTAGATAAATCTATTAGCTTACACTAATATCAGCAAAAATCAAAGAAAGTGTCTATTACTTCTTTAGTCTTAAATAAAGTATCTTTTTCTTTTACTATAGAATTTTTAGAAATTATTTAGGTAATAAAAATCAATCTAAACATTATGTACTAAGTGTAAAACATTAACATGGTAATAGGTCTTTTTTAAAGATACAATTTGTAATTTTAAATTCTAAATAGATGTTTTTAAAGTTTTTAAAAAGAAATCTTTTACTTTAGCTTTTTAAGCTTAAAAAAAGAAGTTAAAAGTTATGAATAATTTTTTAATTGGTATTGGAAAAAGAATAAAAGCCATTAGAAATAAGCAAAAAATTACAATTAGTACTTTGGCTACAATTGCTGGTGTTAGTAATGGTCTTATTTCTAGAATAGAAAACGGTAGAACAATACCCTCTTTACCTGTTTTATTAGAGTTAATTAGTGCTTTAGAAATAGATGCCAGTACCTTTTTTGAAGGTGTAGAAAGTAAAGCGGGCGCAAAATATATTTTAACTAAAAAAAATGAACAACAGTTTATAGAAAAAGAAACTGAAGCCAAAGGGTTTACTTATCATCAAATTTTTGGGAAAAGTTTAAATGCTATAGGCTTTGAAGCTGTTATTCTAACTGTTGCAACAAACTCTTTTAGAGAAAAAGTTACTACAGACGCCTGGGAATTTAAGTATATTTTAAGTGGTACTTGTAAATACATAATAGACAATGAAGAAGTTATTGTAGCAGAAGGCGATTCATTATATTTTAACGGTAGGCTGCCTCATGTGCCAGTAAACACAAGCAATAATAGCTGTACAATGCTTGTGTTATATTTCTATTCTGAAAATAATTAAGAGAATAAGAAGCTTCTATTAGGGTAGAAACCTCTTACTTAATTTTAAATTATAATATGGTTTCTAAAGTTGCTAAAGATTCTAAAATGTAAGTTGGCTTTATTTTTTCTAGTTGATTTCTTGTTTGAGCACCAGATAAAACACCAACTGTAATACCACATTTTGCATTTTTTCCTTCTTCAATATCTATAACAGAATCTCCTGCTTTTAAAACCAAACTAGCATCTGTAATATTAAATAATGCCATTGCTTTTACAATCATATCTGGGTGTGGTCTTCCGTTTACTACATCACTAGCAGTTATTAAAGCATCATAATGTTGCCCTTTTTGCCAGTTAATTTTCTGTAATAAATTATTTGCAACCAAACTATTGTAACCTGTATTTAGAACAACTAAAATACCTTTATTTCTTAAGTTTAAAATTGTTTCTGTAACTCCTTTTATAGGTTTGATATCTAAAACCTTATAAGCCTCATGCAGCTCTTTTTTAAAACTTTCAAATAGTATTAATGAATCTTGTTTTTTATCTGCTTTTACATGTGCTAAAATATCTTTAATTGCTTGATGTTTTTCTTTACCAGCCCCAACCTCTAAAACCGTTTTTAGAGAAACCTCTACATCTGCATTTTCAATAACTTTATAAAGTGTTTTGTAAACAACATTGTTTTCGTTTATTGTAGTTCCTGCCATGTCTAAAACTACCATCTTAATTTTATTCATTCTATCTCTTTTAAATTATTTTTTGTAAACTTTCTATAGAGTAACCTGCACTACCCGTCATCCCTTTTCCGCCAATACCAGTAACAATATGAATATTATTACCTATTTTATGTTCAAAAATATCGCTATTCTTACATTGGCTGTAGTAACCTGCCCAACGTTGCTGAATTTCATAAGTTGGTAAATCAATAATTTTTTTTGCTTCATCAATCATAAAATTATCAATCTCCATATTTAAATCAAAACCTAAATTTTCTATGTTTTTAGCAGCTGCATATTCATGAGAGTCTCCTAAAATTACAGAGCCATCTGAGGCTTGTTTAAATAAAATATGAACACCATACTTTTTCTCGAAACTATCTGAATTTTCTTTAGCTTTAATTGTTTTCCAAGATGCACATTCTTCAAAAGCTTCATACCTTCTTATGGTTAAACCAGTTAAAATAGAACCTTGAAGTTTATAATTTTTTTGAGGCTTGGTTTGCATCATTTGTAATTTTGAAACCACTAAATCACTTTCATTATATATTGATGAATAAAGAGCCTTAAAATCGCTACCATTACAAATAATAACTTTTGCCGCTTTAAATACGCCATTATCTGCTGTTTTAACAACACATTCTTCATTTATTTCTTGAACATCAATTACAGTTCTATTATAATGAATAGGCGTTTTTAATGTTCTAGACATATAAGAATGTAATTTATCAATCATCGTTCTTGGTTCTACAGTTACTTCTTCAGGAAAAAATAAACCCGCTTTACAATAACTACTTTTTAAACCACTGTATTTATTTAAACACTGTTGTTTTGTAAGCATTTGTGAAGTATAACTATTTGTTTTATTTATTTGGTATAACTCTTCTAATAACTGAACTTCGTCATCATTAGAAGCTAAATAAACGGTACCATTTTCTTTTACTGATATATCGAATTCTTTTTGAATCGATTTATAAATATCTAAACTTTTTCTTCCAAAATTTTGCCATTTTTGATTCATCCCGGAAGGAACTACTTGTCCGAAATTCTTTACAGTAGCACCTTGAGGTTTAGCGCCTTTTTCTAAAATAGCAACAGACAAGCCTAATTTTATAGCATTGTATGCATGAAAAGTTCCCAAAACTCCACCTCCAACAATTATTAAATCATATTTATTATTCATATACTGGTAATTTATTAAACGTCTTTTTATTTTTATATTTAAAATAGTAGTAACAAGAAATAGTAAGTATTAATCCTAAAAAACCAAGAAAATACATTGTATTTGTAAAAAAGGTTAACCAAGAAATATCTTTTTGTCCGAAGTTTTTATAGAGTAATATTAATATACTTCCTAAGTAGCCAAAAGCATCTGCTATATAAATTAGAAAACCAACATTACCATCTACTTTGTAAGTAGCAATCATTCTATCAAAGAAAATACCATTAAAAGGCACATATGAGCTGTAGAGACCTAAGCCAGATACAATCATCCAAGTTAAAGGTGTTATTAGGTTATTTTGAAATAAATAAGTAGATGTTATGATTAAAAAACAAGCAACAATTAATACATAGTGATAATACATAAAAGCCTTATAGTTTTTAGTAATACTACCAATATAACCTAGAGTTACTAAAACTATAATTGCAATAGGAATTTCTGAAATACTAAAAATTGACGCGTTTTGATACCCTAAAGAATCCCATATTTCTCTTGCAAAATTATCTCTAAAATCTCTTACAGAAGTTAATAATGTATAAAATATTACAATACATATTAAAGGAAAAAAGAATTGTTTAAAAAGTTTCTTTCTCTCTAACCTACTTAATGTTTTTCTTTCTGTTTTTAAAAATTTATCTTCCGCTGTTGGTGGTTCTAGTTTTTCTAGCATCCATGCAAAAAATAATAATGGAATTATAAAAATTGCTCCTGTAACAAAAGGCATCCAAAATTCATTAATATTTATAGTATCTAACACTATCTTACCAACAGATTTCACAGCACCAGAGGAAACTATAAAACTAGAAGAAAGTATTACCCCTAATAGTTCAGAAGCTTTTCTACCTTCAATATATGAAAACACAATACCCCAAATCATCCCTAAAGGCAACCCATTTAAAAATAAAAACAATATATTATAAGGTGCTGGTACAATTGCAAAACCTAAAAGTGCTAATTCTGCAAAAAGAATAAAACCAACCAAGTAGAACCTTCTCTTGTTTGGTCTCATTTCAGAGATTACTTTTATACCTATAAACTTAGAAAGAGTATACCCCAATACTTGAGCAATTATAAGCAAAACTTTGTAATCTACTCCAAAATAAGAGAGTTCTTGAAAAGTAGCAACAGTAAAAGGTTTCCTAAAAGCATACATACAAAAATAGGTGCCAAATGCTGCTAAAGAAGCTCTTAATAAAAATTTTAAACTCATTACTATACTATATTTATATGAAGAGAGCTCTCAATATAAAATTGAGAGCATTGCTTACATTTAATAAACTACTATTACAAACTATATTTTAACCCTGCACTAGCTTTTACGCCATAAAACTCTACTTGTTTTGGTCTTTCTGTATCGTTTTTACCATAATGATAAATTAATGGTTCATTTAAAATATTATTAACATCTGTAAAAAAGGTAAGGTTTTTAGTAAGGTTGAAGGATGCCGATAAGTCTAACGTAGCATATTTACCATAATACTCATCATTTATATCTTTATTACCAAAGTCTACCGCATATTTACCTTTATGATTAAATGCTAACCGAACATTAACTTTGTCTGACTCATAAAATAATTGAGCATTGTACAACGCATTTGCTTGATAAGGAATAGAAACCTTTCTATCATCTCCATTTTCACCCCCATTAGGAATAATCATTTCAGAATTCATAAATGTTCCGTTTAATTGTACTCCAAAGTTTCTTAAAAATTTATTTTTTGTAAACACATCAAAACGAATGTTACTACCTATTTCTAAACCAGTAATAAATGCTTCTCCTCCATTTTCTGGTCTTTTAGTTTCTATTTCGTTTACTATAGTTGTTGAAGAAAAAACTGGGTCTTTTAATTTTTTATAAAATACACCAGCATTAAATACACCTACATTAGAAAAATAATGTTCAAATAAAAGATCTCCATTCCAAGAAAAAGTAGGATTTAGGTTAGGGTTACCGCCTTGTGCTTCGTTATCTGCTTCACTAAAAGAAACACCCGGAGAGATATCTCCAAAATTTGGTCTTGCAAAAGTTCTTGTTACTGCAGCTCTTAAATTTGTTCTATCAGATATTTTTAATTTAGCGTGCAACATTGGTAACCAAGCATTATACGTTTTTGTATTGCTAACTCTTTCTAATTGCTTGTTGTCTTCATTATAACTATAACCTTCTACAGTAGTATTTGTGTTTTCTAAACGAACTCCTCCTATTAAAGTTAAACTTTGCGATGCTTTTAAAGTACCCATTGCATAACCAGCGTATTGTTTTTCATAAACGGTAAAGTTTCTAGACAAACCACCGCCAGAAGATAAAGCGTCTGAATCTGAAGGTATAAAATCAAATTTATCTTGATTTAAGTTATAAAACTCACTCATTCCTTTAGTAGAAAGTACTTTATTAAAAGAAGCAGCAGCATTAGAGGCAAATTCACTCAAAAAATTATTTCTTCCTGGTTGCGTTGTCAAACTCTCAGACAAATCTGCTAAAGTGACCTTTCCTCCATTAAATTTATAAAAGTAATCTCCATATTCTGCAACTCGTAATTTGTCTCTGTATTTACCACCTAATTTAAACGTGAAGGTATTATTTACATCTAGGTTATAATTTGCAGAAGCAACAACTCTATCTTTTTCATTTACATATACCTTATAAAAATTTAACCCATCTGAAGCCAATACTTGTTGCGCTGGATCTAATTTAAAATTAGGGTCTGAAAATACATTAAAAATAGTTGAAGGATTCTTAAAGTCTAAAGGCCCTCCATCTACAGCCCAATATGCTCTATGGTCTCCCGCGCCATCTGCTTTAGAAACTGCATATTCTGGCTTAATACCTATATTAGATTGATTAAATTTTAAAATAAAATAGCTATTGTCTTCTGCATTTGGTACATTTCCATATTTAAACTCATTTTCATAACTTCCTAAATTCCAAGTTAGCTTGCCATTTCCATCATTAAGAATATGCTCACCACCAACATCAAAAGAAGTTAATGCTGTTATTAATTCGTTATGAATGTTTTGTAACTCTACTCTAGACGTATTGGTCGCTTCATCAAATTTATCAAACCTAATTCTATGTTTGTAATGAGATTCATTATCTGTTAATGTACCGTAAACTCCTTTAAAAATAAATTTATTATTCTCATTCAATTTATAATCTAGTGCAGTATTAATTCCTGTAGTTTCTCTAACGCCTGTATAATCTCTTAATTCTAATCTAAAAACTCCTTGATCTCCAGACCTTCTTGCTTCAAAGTTATCTGTTGCCCAATTTCTTTTCCAATTAGACACATTTACCAAGAAACCGAACTTACCATCTGTTGTTCTGTTACCATAAGTAAAAGAAATATTATGGTTTGCTTTTGCTGCTTTAATATTTGTACCAGAGCCAACAGTAATAGAAAGTGTTTCTTTTGAAGGTGCCGTTTGTGTAATAAAGTTTACAGAACCACCAATACCATCACCTTCCATATCTGGTGTAATTGCTTTAGAAGCCTGCACATAAGCAATCATTTCAGACGGAAAGAAATCAAAAGCTGTTGCACGTGTTGTTGTTTCTTCTTCTGCTGTTGGCAACCTATTACCGTTAATAGTTGTAGATGCCCAGTATGGTGGTAAACCACGTATAGAAACAAAACGTCCTTCTCCTTGATCTCTTTCTATAGAAATTCCCTGAATACGTTGCACTGTTTCTGCGGCGTTTCTATCTGGTAATTTTCCAATACCATCTGCAGCAATAACATTCATAATTGCAAAAGAGTTTTTTTGCATATTTAAAGCTCTTGCTTCACTATTTCTTCTAGTGCCACTAGCAATTACAATTTCTTCTAAATTTTCTGAAGAAGCTTTTAAAATAATGGTTTCTAAATTTATTAGTTTACCTTCTAGAAAGTTTACTTTTACCTTCTTTGTATTGAAGCCAATAAAAGATATTTGTAACTCTGCAAATTCTTTTTCTAGGTTATTTAATCTAAATTTCCCATCAAAATCTGTTGTAGTACCTGTTGTGGTATTTAAAATAGTAACACTTGCTCCAGGTAAAGGGTATTTTCCGTCACTAATAACACCAATTACTGTTGCTTTCTGCGCAATAGCAATACTTGTTGTAAGTATGGTAAATAAAATGCTTATTATTATTCTAAAATAATTCATATATCTAATTTTTACAATTATTAAAATTAACAATGCAAATAAATGTATATTTTTACTATTTGTAAACTTTTGAATGTTAAGTAAAATTTATGAAAAGCGAAAAATAAGGTTAGCTTAAGGTTAACAATGTTAATTATATTGTTGTTTCTTGGTCTAATTTAAACTCTTTAAAAGACCTATTATATAAAAAATAAATAATGAATAGTAAATGGGAGTGTTAAACAATTATTTGTTTATTTCATTTGTAAAAATAACTCACTATCTTTGTCTTATGAATACAACTTTCTTATTTATTAGCGGTCCGGAAATAATGGTTATCATGTTAATTGTGGTAATGGTTTTTGGTGCGGACAAAATTCCTGAAATTGCCAGAGGTTTAGGGAAAGGAATTCGTCAAGTAAAAGACGCAACAAATGATATTAAAAGAGAAATAAAAGACAGTTCTGATAAAGTAAGTGTAGATACAGACATCACGAAAGATATTACCAAAGAAATTGATTCTGTTAAAGACAATATCGATCATTTTACAGGACCAATAAAAAGACAGTTCTAGTCTTTTTATATTTACTTTACTCTACTAATTGTTAAACCATCTCTAATTGGTAACAAAACAGTCTCTATTCTAGCATCTTCATTCAGTAGTTTATTATAATCTAAAAGTACTTTTGTATCGATATCTTTTGGGTCTAATGCTTCAACAACCTTACCGCTCCATAATACATTATCAGATAAAATAATTCCTCCTGAATTCATTTTATCAATAATTAAATGAAAATAATTAATGTAGTTAGACTTATCTGCATCAATAAAAACCAGATCAAATTTTGTATCAATAGTTGGTATAATATCAATTGCGTTGCCAACAAACTGTGTTATTTTATCTCGGAATCCAGATTTTTCAAAGTACTTATTTTGAAGTGTTTCTAATTCTTCATTCTTATCGATTGTAATTATTTTTCCTTCGGAAGTTAAACCTTCTGCTAAACACAGCGCAGAATACCCTGTATACGTACCAATCTCTAAAATATTTTCAGGTTGAATTAATTTAGAAATCATCGATAAAATCCGTCCTTGAAAAGCACCACTTAACATTCTAGGGTTTAGTACTTTTTGCCAAGTTTCTTTTGTTAACTCTTGTAAAATAATAGGTTCTACTTGTGAGTGTGCTACAACGTAATTATCTATTTTTTCTGGAAGGAAATGCATTCTTGTGTTTGGTCGAGCGCAGTCGAGACCTAATTAAATGGTTATTAAGAAAAAACCTATCGACTGCACTCGATAGGACAACTTCAAAAGTACAAAAAAACGGAACTTAAATTATTAAGTTCCGTTTTAATATATGACTATTTATATGCTATTTATTTTCTTCTAAAGCCCTTTTTAAAGCTTCTTTCTCTTCGACAGACAAACAATGCTTTATGTCTTTGCAGCTTTTAGAGTATCCTTTATAAAAATTAGATAATCGAATATTCTGTTTGGTGTATAAAATACAAATTCTACACCTTATAAAATGAATATTTAACTTGACTAATTCTTTAATTGAAGCAGCACCATATTGATTTTTATCACAAATAGCAGTCGCCTCGTCGCACGTTAATTTTAAACTTTTAAACATCTCTTAATTATTAAACCAGTTATCTTCCATACACTTTCTTAACTGAGTTCTAGCTCTATGGATAATAACCCATAAATTTGACGAAGTAATATCTAACTCCTTACAAATTTCTTCTGTTTCAAACTCTTGTACGGTTTTCATTCTAAAAACCATTGCATATTTTTCTGGTAACTTATTAATACAAACTTCTAATTGATTTCTCAATTCTTCATTTTCTATATTTTTTTCAGAGGCATTGTCCCAACTTTGTGGTACGCGTTCTTCTAGCCAATCTCCTTCATTTTCGCCATCATTATAAAAATTCATTCTAACTTCGGCTTTTCCTTTATTAGAGTTAATTTTTCTATAATGATCAATAATTTTTCTCTTCAAAATAGACACCAACCAGGTTCTTTCAGAAGCTTTTCCTTGAAAATTCTTAGCAGATTTTAATCCTGCAAAAAAAGTTTCTTGAACAAGGTCTTTAGCTAAATCGCTATTATTTACACGAGAAATTGAGTAATTATACAAGTAATCTGCATAATTATCAATCCATTTATTAGAATTTAAAGTGTGTGTTTTTTCTGCCATTAGTCAAATAAAGTATCAAATGTAACGTTAATTTTTTTCTTTTTTAATCTTACAATTATCTCTTACGCTCTTTTCTATTAAAAAAAAAGTTAACAGCGTTTTATTATTATAATAATCTTAAAATAATTTATATGAATTTTGAATTCAAAAGAAAGTCTTAATATAGTATAAATTGTTAAATATCTATTGATATTTCTTACTTTTACCCCCAATTAAAATGATAAAATATGTCTGTAGCTAAGAAGCAATATAAACGTGTTACCGTAAAATCTTTGGTAGATATGAAAGCTAATGGAGAGAAAATCTCTATGTTAACTGCCTATGATTATACGATGGCAAAAATTTTAGACAGTTCTGGAATTGATGTTTTACTTGTAGGTGATTCTGCATCAAATGTAATGGCGGGTCATGAAACGACATTGCCAATTACGTTAGATCAAATGATTTATCATGCAAGTTCTGTAGTTAGAGCAATAGAACGTTGCTTGGTGGTGGTAGATTTACCTTTTGGTAGTTATCAATCGGATCCTAAAGAAGCGTTGCGTTCTGCAATTCGAATTATGAAAGAATCTGGTGGGCATTCCATAAAATTAGAAGGTGGTAAAGAAGTTAAAGAATCTATAAAGAGAATTTTAAACGCCGGAATTCCTGTAATGGGTCACTTGGGTTTAACGCCTCAATCGATCTATAAATTTGGCACCTATACCGTTAGAGCGAAAGAAGAAGAAGAAGCAGATCAATTAATGGAAGATGCTTTAATGTTAGAAAGAATTGGTTGTTTCGCTATTGTTTTAGAAAAAGTACCTGCAAAATTAGCTCAAAAAGTGGCGGAAGCAATCTCGATTCCTGTAATTGGAATTGGTGCTGGTAATGGTGTTGATGGGCAGGTTTTAGTTACACATGACATGATTGGAATGACACATGAATTTCATCCGCGTTTTTTAAGACGTTATTTAGACTTGTATAAAGACATGACGGGCGCTTTCGAAAACTATATTTCTGATGTAAAAAGTGGATATTTTCCTAGTGATAAAGAGCAGTATTAAGTACATTTAAAGTAATAAATATTATAAATGCGAAAGCAGGAATCTAGAATTACTTTTCTCGATTCTTGCTTTTTTTATGAATAGCAAAACCTAATATTACATATGAAAATTCTCCACCTAGACTCAAATCACCCTTTATTAATAAGTCAGCTAAATGCTTTAGGTTTTACTAATGATGAAGATTACACGTCTTCAAAAGCAGCAATTGAAAGAAAAATACATAAATACGATGGTTTTATTATTAGAAGTCGTTTTTCTATTGATAAAAACTTTTTAGACAAAGCAACCAACCTTAAGTTTATTGGTAGAGTTGGCGCTGGTTTAGAAAACATAGATTGTGAATACGCAGAAAGCAAGAAAATTACTTTAATTGCAGCTCCTGAAGGAAATAGAAATGCCGTTGGAGAACATAGCTTAGGAATGTTATTATCGCTGTTTAACAAGCTTAATAAAGCGGATAAAGAAGTTAGAAATGGCAAATGGTTGCGTGAAGAAAATCGTGGAATAGAACTCGATGGAAGAACAGTTGGTTTAATTGGCTACGGAAATATGGGGAAATCTTTTGCAAAGAAACTTCGTGGTTTTGATGTGGAAGTACTTTGTTATGATTTAAAAGAAAATGTAGGTGATGAAAACTGTAAACAAGTTTCTTTAGCAAAATTACAAGAAAAAGCAGATGTTTTAAGTTTACATACGCCGCAAACTGATCTTACAAAAAACATGATAAATACTCCTTTTATCAATAATTTTAAAAAGAATTTTTGGTTGATAAATACAGCACGTGGAACTTCTGTAGTTACCAAAGATTTAGTTGCAAGTTTAAAAAATGGTAAAATTTTAGGAGCAGGTTTAGATGTTTTAGAGTACGAAAAATCTTCTTTCGAAAATCTATTTTCTGATAATAAAATGCCAGAAGCTTTTCAATATTTAATCAATTCTGAACACGTAATTTTGTCACCTCATGTAGCAGGTTGGACTGTTGAAAGCAAAGAAAAATTAGCACAAACGATTGTAGATAAAATTCAAGAAAAATTTAGTTAACTTGTTAGCTTTAAAATGTTTTACAATGCAATACAAAGCCACTTCTCCAAAAGATTATATTACTCAAGTTCCTGTAGATCGTAAGGAAACTTTAGAAAAGCTTCGAAAAACTATCAAAGAAAACTTACCTAAAGGATTTGAAGAAGGAATTCAGTATGGTATGATTGGGTATTATGTTCCGCATTCTATCTATCCAGATGGTTATCACTGTAACCCAAAACAACCTTTATCTTTTATGAGTTTTGCTTCACAAAAAAACTCAGTAAATTTATATCATAGTGGAATTTACGCAATACCTAAAATTTATGATTGGTTTGTAAATGAATACCCCAAACATTGTTCTCGAAAATTAGATATGGGAAAAAGTTGTATCCGTTTTAAAAAATTAGACGAGATTCCATTTGAATTAATTGCTCAATTATATAGAAAATTAACAGCTAAAGAATGGATAGAAATATATAAATCAACTATAATAAAAAAATGAAGAAAGGAAAAGTAATAGGAATTGGTGGTGTTTTCTTTAAATCTGAAAATCCTAAAGGTTCAAAAGATTGGTATAAAAAACATTTAGGTTTTAACACTGATGATTGGGGTTCCACTTTTTGGTGGAAAGATAAAGAAGGCAACGAAGCGTCTACACAATGGAGTCCGTTTCCAAAAGATACCAATCACTTTAAGCCTTCTAAAAAGGACTTTATGTTTAATTATAGAGTTGAAAATTTAGTTGAATTACTGGCTGAATTAAAAAAAGAAGGGGTTACTATTCTTGGAGAAATTCAAGAGTTTGAATATGGTAAATTCGGTTGGATTTTAGATAATGAAGACAATAAAATCGAACTTTGGGAACCTAAAGACCAAGCACTTAAATAACCTAAACAATTAAAAATCAAATTATTATGAATAGTAAAAACAACTTAAAGCCTAGGGAAACTAAAAAAACTTTTACCGAAGAATCTAAAGAAACACTAGAAAGTTTAAGAAAACAAGCAAATGAAATTCAAGAATCTACAAAAGTAAAAGCAGCTGAATTAAAAGAAGAAGCTAAAGAAGCATTTGAGACTGCAAAAGAAAGAATTAATGAAACTTTTTCTGATGAAAACATGGAGAAGGTAAAAGTAAAATTAGAGGAATGTACCGAAGACGCTAAAGAACGTTATGATGATGTTTCTGAAAAAGCAACTGAATTTACAGAGGACACAAAAGAAGAGTTTGAAGAAGCAACTAAAAAAACGAAGACATTCTTTCAAAAATTATTTAAAAAATAAAAATACCACTCATGAATTTTTTATCAAACTACCCAACAGAAATATTAATACTACTTTTTTTAATCGTCACTTTTATTCAATCTGGTGCAGACAAACTTTTAGACTGGAAAGGCAATGTTTCTTTTATAAAAGAACATTTTAAAAACTCACCCTTAAAAAACAGCGTTCCTTTATTACTAGCCATTATTTTAATTATAGAAGTAGTTGCCGGAATTTTAATGATGATTGGAGTTTATCAATTATACACATCCGAAGCAAAGGAAATTGCTTCATTAGGAATTGCGCTTTCTGCGATCACTTTAATTTTATTGTTAATAGGACAACGTCTTGCAAAAGATTATGCAGGAGCGATGTCTTTAGCTGTCTATTTTATTATAACAGTGTTTGGTGTTTTCTTATTAAATAACTAAAAACTATTTTAAATAAAAATACTATAAATTATATTTATTTAAAAAGGGCTTAAAACATGTGTTTTAAGCCCTTTTTAAATTTCTTTAAGGTATTTGTACTTAATAAGACATAATATTTAAAATACAGCTATTAAAAGATGATTTTAGTAGTTTTTTATCACATAAATCAGCGAAGAATACTCAGAAGATGTTCTAGCATTTAAATTTGAGATAAATCCTCTAAAAAAAGCTGTAATGGGCTTAGACTTCCCTGTTCTATATTTCTCACTTAACAACGAAACATAATAACTATCAAATTTCATTGGTAACGTATCTTCTACAATCATTTCTACTTCAGAAAATAATTTATGAATTGAAGTTTGTGAAAAATGCCAAAGATGTCTTGGCACATCATAAGCTGCCCAATCTTCTTTATAAAAATTTGCATCGCAACTTTTATAATTAGGCACTGCTACAACAATTCTCCCTCCTGGTTTTAACAAACTCTTCAAAGTCTTAATTGTATTTTTTAAATTCTCTACATGCTCTAAAACATGCCAAAGCGTAATTACATCAAATTGCTGATTACTGATATCTGAAAGTTTTTCATTTAAATCAATTCCCTTTTTCTCTGCAATGTTTCTTGCATCTAAACTTGGTTCAATTCCTAAAACTTGCCATTCATTATTTTTACACACTTTTAAAAAATCTCCAGTTCCAGCTCCAACATCTAATATTGTTTTTGCTTCCGTTTTAAATGAATTTAATAAAGAAACCTTTTGTTTTAAAGTGTAGCCTTTTACAGTTTGGTAGATCTTATCAATCAACGTTTTTTTACTATCTGTATGTGAAATATAATTTTCACTTTTATAATAATTTTCTAAATCTACAGGAACAGGAGATGTTACCAACATCTCATATTCTTCATTTTTCATTATTTCAAAACTATCTCCAGAGACAGTATTATCTTTACAATTTAAAAGAGGTATTAAATTTGTATAGAGTTCTTTTTCATTCTCCATATTGTTTTAATTTTAGAATTGTTCCACGAGGAACATTAGCAATTTTTATTTTTTTTATCTTCCCATATAAACCAAAAGAACAGATATATCACTGGGTGAAACTCCGCTAATTCTACTTGCTTGAGATATAGAAGTTGGTTTAATTTTATTTAATTTCTCAGTAGCTTCAAAAGAAAGAGACTTTACTTTCTCGTATTTAAAGTTAGAAGGTATAACAACATTCTCTAATCTATTTAACTTGTCTGCATTGTTCTTTTCCTTATCAATATAACCAGAATACTTTAGATGAATTTCTGCTTGCTCTATTACATCTTTAGCAATATTATAATCTTCTAAGAAAGCTTTTAATTTTTCCAAATCTTTAAAATCAGTGAAAGCTAATTGAGGTCTTGCAGCAATTTTAAAAAGCTTCATAGATTGATTTACCAAAGCTAAATTCTTAGCTTCCAAAATAGGATTCACTTCTTCTTGCTTCACACTTGTTTCGTGCAAAAACTTAATAAGCAATTCTGTTTTTTCTTGTTTTTCTAAAACACGATCCATTCTTTCTTTAGACGCTAAACCTAATTTATAACCTAAAGGAGTTAATCTTAAATCCGCATTATCTTGCCTCAATAATGTTCTATATTCTGCTCTAGAAGTAAACATTCTATATGGCTCTTCTGTTCCTTTCGTTATCAAATCATCTATTAAAACACCAATATAAGCTTCATTTCTTTTTAAAATAAAGGGCTCTTTTCCTCGCGTTTTTAAAGCAGCATTTACACCAGCCATTAAACCTTGAGCAGCTGCTTCTTCATAACCTGTTGTACCATTTATTTGACCTGCGAAAAATAAATTCTCAATCAACTTAGTTTCTAAAGAGTGTTTTAATTGTGTTGGTTGAAAGAAATCATACTCGATTGCATAACCATATCTTAAAAACTTTACATTCTCGAAACCTTCTATAGAACGAATTGCTTTGTCTTGAATATCTTCTGGAAGTGATGTCGAGAATCCGTTTACATACATTTCACATGTTGTCCAACCTTCAGGTTCAACAAATATTTGATGTCTATCTTTAGTAGCGAAACGATCTATTTTATCTTCAATAGACGGACAATATCTAGGACCTGTAGATTGTATTCTACCATTGAACATTGGTGAACGATCAAATCCTTCACGAAGCAAATCATGTACATCTAAATTAGTATAAGTAAGCCAACATGAGCGTTGTTTTTTTAAAGCACTAGTTGTTGGTAAATAAGAAAACTTCTCTGTAATTTCATCACCTGGTTGCTCTAACATTTTAGAATAATCTAAAGATCTACCATCTACTCTTGGAGGCGTTCCTGTTTTCATTCTACCAGATTCAAAACCTTTTGCAACCAAGTCTTCGGTAATTCCTGTAGAAGCCCCTTCTCCTGCTCTACCGCCTCCAAAACTTTTGTCACCAATATGAATTAAACCGTTAAGAAAAGTTCCTGCAGTTATAATTACAGTCTTTGCTTTTATTTCTAATCCTAAAGCTGTTTTTACACCAATAATTTTATTGCCATCAAACAATAAACCATTCACAGAATCTTGATAGAAATCTACATTCTCTGTTTGCTCTAACATCGTTCTCCAACATTCTGCAAATTGCATTCTATCGGATTGCGCTCTCGGACTCCACATTGCAGGTCCTTTAGATTTGTTTAGCATCTTAAACTGTATCGCTGTTTTATCGGTAACAACTCCACTATAACCGCCCAAGGCATCAATTTCTCTTACAATTTGCCCTTTTGCTATTCCTCCCATTGCTGGGTTGCAACTCATTTGGGCTATATTTTGCAAATTCATTGTAATTAACAATGTATGTGCGCCCATATTTGCACTTGCTGCTGCTGCCTCACTACCCGCGTGACCACCACCAACTACTATAACATCGAATGTTGTTGAAAATAAACTCATTTTTTATGGTTCCACGTGAAACGTGGGATTTAATATTTTGATTATCATTAAATTAACATCAATAAAGAAGCATTTTCTTGCTTTGTCATCTCTTTTTGATCTTCTTCGGTCTTATCTGTAAAACCTATGTAGTGTAAAACGCCATGAATCATAACCCTTTGTAGTTCTTCTAGAAATGTAACTTTAAAATCTTTGGCATTATCTTCAACCCTTTCTACAGAAATAAAAATATCTCCGTTTATTAATTTCCCTAAGGAATTATCAAAACTAATAATATCTGTTAATGTATCATGTTGTAAAAATTCCACATTTAATTTGTGAAGATATGCATCATCACAAAAAATATAATTGATTTCACCTTCTTCACAATCATGTTTTAAAATGATTTTCTGAATCCAGTTTTCTAAAGAGCTTTCGTTTTCTAACGTAAAATCAGTTTCGTAATTAAAGGTAATCATTATTTTATCTTCTTTGGTTCAGAAAAATATTCACGAACCTTTAGTTTATAATTTTGTTGCAAAGGTAACGATTGTCTATTTAAAATTTCTATTTGATTGTAAAACTGCTTTTTAAATTCTAAAGCTTTTATTTTATTTCTTTGAGTGTCTTTTAAGTTTGAGCTAGAAGTACGTTTGTTATCTTTCCCTTGTTCTAAAGCGGCCTTGTCAAGCTTTAACAATTCATAATTTAAACGTTGCATTTTTTGAATAGTTGCTCCATTAAAACCTTTTTCTAAAATTTCATTTTCTAACTGCTCCATCGTTTTCAAAACCTTTTTTGCATCTCCGTTTCCATTCGGATTGCCGTTTTCAGATTCCTTAATCGCGTCTTGTAATTGTTGTCTTAATTGTGATTGCTGTTTGTAAATCTCATACAATTCACCATCTAAATCATCATTTTCTCCTGTTCCATTTCCTTGTCCGTTTTTACCATTTTCAGCAGACTTACCTCCTTTACCATCTTTACCCTTGTCTCCATTTTCACCATTTTTTCCTTCTTTACCAGTTTTCCCTTTATCACCTGGTTTTTTATCTTCTTTTCCTTTGCCTTCTTTGTCCCCAGGTTTATCTCCGAGTTTCTTTCCTTTCTTCATTCCTTCTTTCATTTTTTCTGAAAGCTCTCCTTGTTTTTTAATAATATCTGGCAGACTAAACCCTTTTCCTTTACCCTTTCCTTTGCCCATTTTCATGGAAGCATTTTTCATACTGTTTAGCATGTTACTTAAATAATCTGCTAAATTGTTTGTAGAAGTCATTACATACCGCTGATTTGATATTCCGTTATCGAACCTATTCTCAGAGAAATTTTCTAAAGATTGTTCTAAATTGTAATGCGCAGTAGATAAGTCATCTTGTATTTTTGCGGATATTTTAGGCAAACGCATAGACAAAACATACAAGCTATCGTCTATATGCTCAAAATAGGTTCTAATATCATTCTGTTCTTTTAAATCCTTACCAAAATCTGGATGCGAAGTTGAAATATCATTAAACTTATTCATTAAACTTTCTTGCTTAAAAGAAAAGGTAACTAAGTTTTCTAAAATTTTACGCAAGTCTTCCATGTTTTCTTCAATAGATTCTCCTTCCATTTCTAACATTGCCTTTTGCATTTTAGCACTCATCTCTTTCATTTTATCTGCACTCTTTTTCTGACTTTTCTTGGCTGATTTCTTGTCTTGTTTTTCTAAATTTTCCTCAGATTTTTTTAACGCTTCATCAATAGCTTCTTCCTCATCTTCAACATCTGGTAATTCCATTGGCTCTTTTAATTTTTCATTGTCTTTTGCCAATTCGTCTAGTTGTTTTTTTAACTCCTTAAATTCTTCGTTTATTTTCTTTTGTTCATCTAAAGTTGAAGTTTCCTCCTTTTCTAAATCTTCTTGCTTTTTTGCTAGTTGATCTAATTTATTTGCAATCTGCATAGTTTTTTGCTCCACATAGAAACGTTTCACCAATTCTAAAGTTCTTTCTAAACTACGTTCTTGTTGTTTATTTTGTTGTGCTAATTCTTTTGCTTTCTTAACTAGCTCTTCCTTATTTAGTTTTTCGGCTAATTTTGCGATTTCATCTAGAAGCTTTTGTTGCCTATCGGTTTTTTTAAGTTCTTCTATACGTTTTTTAAGTTCTTCTTTTTTATTCTGAAGATTTTGATTTTCTTCCTTTTTTTCGTCTAAATTTTCTTGCAACTTGTCTGTCTGATGTTGCATCATCTTTTTATATTGTTCTTGGCGTTTTATAAAACTTTCCACTTTCTTTTTATCATTCCAACTTACTTTTTTCTTATTTTGTAATTCTTCCTGAATTTTATCTAACGCTTCTTGTTGCTTTTGTTGTTTCTGTATAGAGTTTTCTAAACTATTAATAGTGTTTCTTTGTTCTTGCAACAACTCCTCTTCTACTTCATCATTAGTTTTTTGTCTGTAATTAAAAACGTTACTTTTTGCTTTCTTATTTCCGTTTACAGCATCGTTGTCATAGACTTCAAAAAAAAGTTCATAATTGGTTCCTTTTTCTAAATCTAACCCTTCCGGAAACTGATAAAAAAATGTTTGTACATTTGCTTTTGAAATAGGTAAAGAATGCGTTTTTAAATCCTGCGGATTATTTTCGTCGTAATACACCAATTGTAATTTATTCAAACCATAATCGTCGGAAACCTGACCAGCAAATTGTGCTGCATCTCTAGAAATAGAATCTATATTTGTTTGAACAGAAATTTCTGGAACTTCATCTTTGATCACATTTACGGAAAATTGTAAATTCTCATAATCTTGCAAATTTTTATTAGATGACGAAATTTGATAATTCAACGAATTTCGAATTCGTTTAGAAAATTCAAAACTATCTGTAGAAAGTTTTTTAAACAGATTTCTTTTGTTATTGTTAATAAATACAATTTCGTCTGTTTGCGATGCAGCAACATTCCAAATAATATATGTTCCTTCTGGTACCAATAAATTTCCAGAGTTCGGAATAACCTCATTCTTCTTTCCAATATAAGAAGGGTATTTTAATGACAACGAAATATTATTTATTGTAGGTACATCAATCACCTTTATTTGATACTCTTGAGATTGAACTCCATTTGCTGCTACATAAAAGTGAATGGGTTTTTGAACATCAGAAAAAGTATAAGAGAAAGTTCCGTTTTGGTTATTTTCTAAATAATATTGCTGATCATCATAAATTATTTTTGCTTCCGAAGGTAAAACTTCTCCTTTGGTTTCAATAACAATTAATATTGATTTTCCTTGAACAACTTGCAGACTTTTATTCTTTAAAGAAAAAGCAAAAGGTGCTGGTGGTAGATATGCAGTTCTATGATTTACAACTCGGTCTAAACTTTTCGTAAAAACATCGTTATTACCTGATATTAAGATAATTAACCAAATTAAAACGGGTACAATTGCGTATTTTAAATACTTGGCATTCTTTCTAAAATCTACTGCTTTTACAAAAGGAATAGGTTGTAATTCTGCTGCTTTTTGGTTGATGCTTGCCAATAATAAATCCGACTGATTAGAATTCTCATTAAGTTGTAAAACGTTTAATAATTTGTCTTTTACTTGCGGAAAATGGTTTCCAATAATTTTCGAAGAATATTCTAGAGATATTCCCTTTCGCAAACCAATCAATTTAAAAATAGGAATCGCAATAAAACGGATTAATAGAAAGACTTCAACTAAAATAAATAGCCAAAATAAGATGGTTCTAGCAGTTGGTTTCAACCATAAAAAATACTCTAAAAATAAAGTGAAAAATAAGTATAACAACCCCAAAGAAAAGAATAAAATAATTCCTTTAATTAGTTCGTTTACGTAATATTTTCTGGTAAACTGATGTAGTTTTTGTTCTATTGTTTTGAATCCGCTCATAATCAACTAATAAAAATACTATTTTTGAGATGATTAGCAATGAAATAAGTTATTAAAAGGATTTTGACAGTTTTTTTATAAACTTTATTTTGTGAAATTCGAAGGTCTTTTTTCTATACTCTAATTTCTATTCTCTCTTTTTAAAACTATCTTTGCAGCACGAAAAAAAGCATCTCAAATATTCTTTAAGGTGCAATAAAATATATTTTCCAGCATAAGCAGGAATCAAAAAAAAATAAAAAAATGGAATCTAATGTACGTGTTCGTTTTGCACCAAGTCCTACAGGACCTTTACATATTGGTGGTGTAAGAACAGCTTTATACAATTATTTATTTGCTAAAAAATACAACGGAACTTTTGTCTTACGTATTGAAGACACAGACCAAACGCGTTATGTTGCAAATGCAGAACAATATATTATAGATGCTTTAGAATGGTGTAATATTCCGTTTGATGAAGGTCCAGGAAAGAACGAAAAATTTGGTCCTTACAGACAATCGGAACGTAAAGAATTGTACAAAGAATATGCAGACAAATTAATTAAAACAGATTGGGCATATTATTGTTTTGATTCTCCTAAAGCTTTAGATGCTGAAAGAAAAGGGCATGAAGCTGAAGGAAAAACCTTTATTTATAACTGGCATAATAGAGCAAAAGGACGTTTGGTGAACTCATTAGTTTTAACTGATGAAGAAGTACAAAACAGAATTAATTCTGGTGAAAATTATGTAATCCGTTTTAAAACGCCACAAGATGAGCTTTTAAGAATGGAAGATGAAATTCGAGGAAATATTAAAATTGATACGAATACTTTAGATGATAAAATTTTATTTAAAGGAGACGGAATGCCAACCTATCATTTAGCAAATATTGTTGATGATCACTTAATGGAAATTTCGCATGTAATTCGTGGTGAAGAATGGTTGCCTTCTATGCCATTGCATGTTTTATTATACAGAGCTTTTGGTTGGGATGCACCTAAATTTGCACACTTGCCATTAATTTTAAAACCAATTGGTAAAGGAAAATTAAGCAAACGTGATGGAGATAAACTAGGTTTCCCTGTGTTTCCTTTAGAATATACATACGAAGAAACCGGAGATGTTTCACGTGGTTATAAAGAAGATGGCTATTTTTCTGATGCGTTTATAAACATGTTGGCTTTCTTAGGATGGAATCCTGGAACAGAACAAGAATTGTTCTCTTTAGAAGCTTTAATTGAAGCTTTCGATTTGAAACGTGTTAGTAAATCTGGTGCAAAATTTAGCCCAGAAAAAGCGAGTTGGTTTAATCAACAATATATGCAAACGAAAGATGATGCAGCATTAACAGATTTATACCTTCCTATTTTATCAGAAAAAGGAATTACTAAAGACAAAGAATTTGTTTTAAAAGTAGTTTCATCTGTAAAAGAAAGAGCTGTATTTGTAAATGATTTTTGGGAATTATCAAATTTCTTTTTTGAAACTCCTGTAACTTATGATGAAAAAGCTTCTAAGAAAAACTGGAAGGAAGGAACTTCTGAATTGATGCAAGAATTAATTACTCAAATTTCATCAATCGAAGATTTTACATCAGAAAATACAGAAAAAGAAATTAAAGAATGGATTACTGCTAAAGAAATTGGGTTTGGTAAAGTGATGCAACCTTTAAGATTATCTTTAGTTGGTAAATTAGCTGGCCCACATTTATTTGATATTATTGCAATGATTGGTAAAGAAGAAACCATAAAAAGAATCGAAAACGCGATTGAAAAATTGTAGTATTTCTTTAAGATAAACTGAAGCCTCTCAATAAATTGAGAGGCTTTTTTGATTTTAACTGTAACAAATCTATTACCCTGCATGCTATTATTAACTACTATAATTCAGTATCTTTACTAAAACAATTATTAACAACTAAAATTATAACTATGATACCTTTTTTACCCATTCTTATTGGATTAATTATTTTATTTCTTTTTGCTTCCATTTTTACTGTAAAACAGCAAACAGCCGCTATTTTAGAACGTTTTGGAAAATTTCATAGCATCCGTCAATCTGGTTTACATTTAAAAATACCTTTAATAGACAAAGTTGCTGGGAGGTTGAGTTTAAAAATTCAGCAGTTAGATGTAATTATTGAAACAAAAACATTAGACGATGTTTTTGTAAAATTAAAAGTTTCTGTACAATATAAAGTAGTTACAGAAAAAGTATATGATGCTTTTTACAAATTAGATTATCCTCATGATCAAATAACTTCTTATGTATTTGATGTTGTAAGAGCAGAAGTTCCAAAAATGAAATTAGATGATGTTTTTGTGAAAAAAGATGATATTGCCTTGGCTGTGAAAGCAGAATTAAATGATGCGATGATGGATTATGGTTTTGATATTATTAGAACTTTAGTTACCGATATAGATCCAGATCCTCAAGTAAAAATTGCAATGAACAGAATTAATGCTGCTGATAGAGAAAAAACAGCTGCACAATATGAAGGAGACGCACAACGTATACTAATTGTTGAAAAAGCAAAAGCGGAAGCAGAAAGCAAACGTTTACAAGGACAAGGTATTGCAGACCAAAGACGTGAAATTGCACGTGGTTTAGAAGAGTCTGTAGACGTTTTAAATAGAGTTGGTATTAATTCTCAAGAAGCTTCTGCTTTAATCGTTGTAACGCAGCATTATGACACATTACAGTCTATTGGTAGTGAAACCAACAGTAATTTAATTCTATTACCAAACTCACCACAAGCAGGTAGTACTATGCTAAATGATATGGTTGCAAGTTTTACCGCAAGTAACCAAATTGGTGAAGCAATGAAAAACCAAAAACCTAAAAAGAGAGATTCTTAGATTCTTCTTAATAAAATATAAAAAGCTTTTAAATCAATTCTAAAACTTACTATCTTTAAGTTTTAGAATTGATTTTTTTTTTAACTTAAATACTTCAATTTATAATGAAACCTTTTATTAATTGGTTTTCAAAACCGTACTATTTTAATTCAGAACCTAAATTTCGTCTATTATTAAGTTTAATAATAGGTCTATTTATTTTTGTTTTTGTTTATGCTTTTCAGCCTTTTGGAATGGCTGAACTAAAAAATAATTTATTTTTATATAGTCTTGGCTATGGTATTATTACTTTTTTGGTACAGCTTGTACTATTTATAGGAGGACCTTATTTTTTTAAAGATTACTTTAAAGATGAGAATTGGACTATTGGAAAAAATATTTTATTACTTACCACTTTAGTAACATTAATAAGTCTTTGTAATTGGTTTTATAATTCTAAAGTGCAAGCTACAGACAATTTACAGATAATAAATCTAAAAAATATATTTGGTTATACATTTTCAATTGCTATTTTTCCGATAGTAATGGTTACTTATTATAAAGAAGTTTTTCATCGTCACAAGAGAGAAAAAATATCCGACGATATTATGAGTTTGAAAGTTCCTAAAAAAGACAAAAACAAAGAAGAAAAAGAAATTACAATTTATGGTACAAATAATAAAGAAAACATCACTTTTAATAGTAACGATTTAGTTTATATAACTTCACAAGCAAATTATGCTAGTTTTTATAAGAAAACAACTAATGGTATAGAAGAGCAGATATTAAGAACTACACTTTCTCTTATTTCTACTAAGTTAAAAGAACATAACGTTTTTATTAGATGTCATAAATCTTATATTGTAAACTCAACATATATGGATACTATTTCAGGAAATGCTAGAGGTTATTTTTTAGAATCTAAATTATTATCAATACAAATACCTGTTTCTAGGAATTTTAAAAAAGAAGAACTTAAAAATTTAATTACTTAATTTAAAACATTAATTTGTCTATGACATGGTTTATTAATTGGCTTTCAAATCCTTATTATTTTAATCCATCAATAAAATTTAAACTTAGAATAAGTTTTTTTCATGGAGCATTTATATTTTTATTTTTATATATTTTTAGACCCTTTTACCTTTCTCAAATCGAAGTAATAATTATAGAATATACTTTAGGAATTGGCATTATTGCTTTTTTAGGAACTTTTTTTGTTTTATACATTCCCGCACTTATTTTTAAAGATTATTTTAATGAAGATAATTGGACCATTGGTAAAAACATTTTATTAATGGCAATAGGTGTTACCTCTATAGGTATAGTTTTATGGTACTTTGGCGAAATCTATAAAAAACCTTATAATCTTATCAAAATAAGTCTCTTAGAATTTCTTTTTTATACGTTTCTAGTGAGTTTAATTCCTTTAACCTTCTTTATTTTTATTAATGAAAAAAAGATTAGAGAAAGAAGAGAAAAAAAGGTATGTAATATTAAAACAATTAAAAGAGCAAAAGAAATTAGCTCTTTTAAAAAAATAGCCAAAAAAATTTCTATAAATTCTGAGAATGAAAAAGAGACCATTACTTTTCATATAGAGAATTTAGTTTACATTACTTCTCAAGGTAACTATGCAAGTTTCTTTTTAAAGAGTGAAAAAGGTTTAAAAGAAAAAATATTGAGAGTAACTTTAACAAAAATAGCTACCGAATTAAAAGAGTATTCTAATATGATAAGATGTCATAAAAGTTATATTATAAATACTAATTATATAGATGATATTTCTGGAAATGCTAGAGGCTATCTATTGAAATCAGATTTTATTCCAATAGATATTCCTGTTTCAAGAAAATTTTCTAAAAAATCTTTGCAAAGTTTATTACAATAACATTCCCGTTTATCCCAAATACCTCATAAACGTTCCTGTTTGCAACAAAAATTTAATAGTTTCAATTTTCAAAACTATATTTGCAGAACAATAAATTAAGTCAAAAGTTTGGGGGAATTCTTGATTTAATAAACTAAAAAGCTCAACTTGTTTATACAAATTGAGCTTTTTTATGTTTTAAAATAATAGTTAAGTTTACTTCTTCTCTTCTAATTGTTCTTCTGGTTCTTCTTTGGCAGCATTTTTAAATTCTTTAATTCCGCTTCCTAAACCTTTCATCAATTCTGGTATTTTCTTTCCACCAAAAAAAAGTAAAACTACAACAACAATAATGGCTATTTGCATTCCACCTATCATTCCGAAATATATAGATAAACTATTCATCTTATTAAAATTTTATTAGTTACAAATATACAAAAAAGGTTGTTATAGCAATCTTTTCTAATTCTTCTATTAATTTCTTTTTTCTATAATACCACCAATTACTTTTTTATCTTTTACAACTTCTGGATTTCCTTTGTAAAAAATAGTACCACCAAAACTAACTTTAGCGTTTAAAGTTTCTCCTGCGGTAACTTCTGCTTGTGCACCTGTACCAGCTTTAACGGTGGTATTACCAGAAGATTTTAAATTATAACCATGATAAATACCATATAAATCTACAGCTACTTCTTGGTTCTTTGCAGTACCAGAAACTTTTATAATACCACCAGATGAAGCTCTAATAGTTAAATAATTAGTTTTTGTAGTTAAGTTAATAAATGCTCTTTCTTGTGCATTTAATTCTACTTTATCTTGATTAAAGTCTTTACTTGTAATAGTTGCACCTTCGTTTGCATCAATTATCTCAATATTTTTATTGTAGTAAAGTTTAATTAAAACTTTCCCTTCAGCTGAGTTGTCTGAAGGTTTTAAAGAAAAAGGTAAAGACAGTTTTAATGTGTTACTTACATTCTTAATCTTTACCATATCAGATTTATCGCCCGTAATTTCTAATTTTTGGTCTGTAGATTTAATTAATTCTACTTCGATACCATTATAAATCTTCAGCGTTGTAAAATCTCCTAAATTATTATTTATTGTAGTTTGTGCAAAGGTTGTTATACCAACAAAAATTGTACATATAAAAATTATTTTTTTCATTTTTAAAGGTTTTATTAGCATATTTAATTCAATAATTATACCATTCTAATAAAGGTAAATATTAAAATTTATTGTGATGAGCTACAAATTTATTTCACTTTTACTGCAGTTCCTGTAATTGAAACTAATAAAGTGGTTGAATTTGCAACAGGTTCTATATCTAATTGAATACCAACAACAGCATTAGCATCTAATTTGATCGCATTCTCTTTTAAATTCTGAAATGCCTTTTCTTTAATAGATTCTAATCCTGCTGCATAATTTTCATAATATTTAGAAGTATTAAACATATCTTTAAAAGACATTTTTATTCCTTTATAAGAATAACTAGAATTATATGCAGTACCTGTAACAATTCCTAGATAGTCTACTATTTGAAAATTTTCAATATTTGGGGTTGTTGTTAATATCATCTTAATCTATACTATTTTACTCTTCAATTAAATTAAAATCTAAATGTTTACGTTCTAAATCGGCATTTTTTACTCTTACTTTTACTTCATCACCTAATTGATACATTTTTTTAGAAGATTTACCAATAATAGCATATTGCTCTTCATCGTACACGTAATAATCGCTTTTTATATCTCTAATTCTCACCATTCCTTCACATTTATTAGAAGCAATTTCTACATAAATACCCCATTCTGTAACGCCAGTAATTACACCTTCAAAGATTTCATCTTTATGATCTTGCATGTATTTAATTTGCATGTATTTTATAGATGATCTTTCTGCTTTAGAAGCTAATTCTTCCCTATTTGAAGAATGTTTACACTTTTCTTCATACTTATCTGCTTTTGGTGTGTCTCCGCCATCTAAATAGTGCTGTAGTAATCTATGTGTCATTACATCTGGATAACGTCTAATTGGTGACGTAAAATGACTATAATAGTCAAAAGCCAAACCATAATGCCCAATGTTTTGGGTTGTATAAACAGCTTTTGACATGGTTCTAATGGTTAATGTTTCTATCATATTAGATTCTGCCTTACCATGCACATCACTTAATAACTTATTTAAAGAGTCTGATGTAGTTTCTTTGGTATCTGTATTTATGCTGTAACCAAATTTACGAACCATGTTTTGTAATGAAGCTAATTTTTCATCATCTGGCTCATCATGCACTCTGTAAATAAATGTTTTATTTGTTGCTTTTCCTTTAGAAAAACCTACAAACTCGGCAACTTTTCGATTTGCCAATAACATAAATTCTTCAATTAATTTATTTGCATCTTTAGATTCTTTAAAGAAAACACCTACTGGATTTGCTTCTTCATCTAAATCGAATTTCACTTCTACTCTATCAAAAGAAATAGCACCTTGCTTCATTCTTTTTTTACGAAGAACTTTAGCTAATTCATCTAACTTTAAAGTAGCTTCTACAATTTCTGGTGTTACTGTATATTCTTTATCAATAATAGAAATATCAACAGGCATTTCATAAGATTGAATATCATCAGATAATGTGCAGTTTTCTATAATTGCTTGTGCTTCTTCATAGGCAAAACGTTGGTCTGAATATGTTACTGTTCTACCAAACCACTCTCCTACTATTTCTGCTTTTTCATTAATTTCGAAAACTGCAGAAAATGTTAACTTTTCTTCATTTGGTCTTAAAGAACAAACACCGTTACTTAACATTTCTGGTAACATTGGTACTACTCTATCTACTAAATAAACAGAGGTTGCTCTTTTATAAGCTTCGTCATCTAAAATAGTTTTAGGTTCTAAATAATGCGAAACATCTGCAATATGAATTCCTATTTCGTAATTACCATTTTCTAATTTGGTAAAAGATAATGCATCATCAAAATCTTTTGCATCTTTAGGATCTATCGTAAAAGTTAAATCTTTACGCATATCTCTACGTTTAGAAATTTCTTCTTTTGTTATTTCTATTGATAGATTTTCTGCTTCTTTTTCTACTTCTGGTTCAAACTCATAAGGCAAATCATATTCTAGTAAAATAGAATGCATTTCTGTATTATGCTCTCCTGGTTTACCCAAAACCGTAGTAATTTTACCAAACGGATTTTTTGAGTTTTTTGGCCAATCTAAAATAGTGGCTTGTACTTTATCACCATCTTCTGCCCCATTCATTTTATTTTCTGAAACAAAAATATCTGCATACATTTTGTTATTATCTGGAATTACAAAACCAAAATTTTTATCTTTATTTTTCTGTAAAACACCAACAAAATCGGTTTTAGCACGTTTTAAAATTTCTACAACGTCTGCTTCCATTTTCTTTCCACTTCGTTTTTTATAAACATAAGCTTTAACGGTATCTTGGTGCAAACCTTTACCTAAATTATTATTTGGTATAAAAATATCATCTTCAAAATCATCACTAATAAAATACCCATTACCGTTAGAAGTAATATCTAAGGTACCAACAGAATATTTTTTATCTACATTCACTTGAAACTTACCTCTGTCTGTTTCTTTAATTTTTTTATCTGAAGCTAATTCTGCTAATTTCTGAATGATCTGATTTTTTCCATCCGTATCATTAATTTTTAATTTTGCAGCAACTTGTTTGTAATTATAAGTTTTAGTGCTGTCTTCGTTTAAAACTTTAAATATATTTTTGGTTAAGTCTCTAACAACATTCCCTTTCTTTTTATATATTTTTTTCTTCTTTTTTGTCATTTATACTGTATTATTTATGTCAATTTATAATTTTAATAAATTGACTACTCTGCAAATTACAATTATTCAAACAATTTTGTATTAAAAAACTGTTATGAATCTATTTTGTAATTTGGCATACTATTAATTTATAATTTATGTCTTATATTGATACAATCAATACTAATTCTTGGTTTGTAATTGCAAACCCTGTTGCTGGAAATCGGAATTTTTCTAAACGATGGAAGGAAATTCTACAATTACTAAAAAACAAGAATTTAGACTATTCTTTTGCTTTTACTCAGTTTTCTAAACATGAAATTGAATTGACACAAAGTGCGATTCAAAAAGGGTTTAGAAACATTATTTCTGTTGGTGGAGATGGCACACTACACAATGTAGTTAACGGAATAATGCTGCAAAGGTATGTAAAAACTTCTGATATAACTATTGCAGTGCTTCCTTTAGGAACTGGAAACGATTGGATTAAAACTTACAACATTCCTAATTCAATTGAAAAAGCAATAGAAATCATCTATAAAAGGAAAATAATATTACAAGATATTGGCATTTTAAAAACAGATAATAAAACTATCTTTTTTAATAATGTAGCTGGTTTAGGTTATGATGGTTACATTGTTGATAAACTAAAATCTTTAAAAAAATTTGGTACTATTTCTTACATATTGGCTGGAATTTATGGGTTAATTTTTTATAAAAAATCTGTATTTAAAATTATTTTTGATGATAAAATAATAGAAACCAACTGTTTAATGACAGTTTTTGGAATTTGTAAATTTTCTGGTGGTGGCATGCAGTTTACAGAAAACGTAAATTCTTCTAATGGTTTATTAGATATTACAATTGTTAATAACCTTACTTTTTTAGATTTAGTGGTGAACCTACCTAAATTATATTCTGGTAAAATTGTACACCATAAAAAAGTAGCAACTTACAAAACGAAAGAAATTACAATTATTCCAAAAAATTCGAAACCAATTATTCAAGCAGACGGAGAATTAATTGAAACTGGCTCGGTAAATGTTAAAATTATAGAAAAAGCGATTCAGTTTGTGGTGAAATAAAATCTCTGCTTAATATATATTCGGCGATATTATTCCGAAATATAAGGATTCTCATAATTATTTAAAAGCAAAAATTGTTCTTGCAATTAAGAGATTCCGTTTTCTGCTAGATTATTTCAACTAACTAATTTATATACCTCTCCTTGTTATTTTCTAAAATTATAGTTTTAATAAGTTAAAGAAATCTTAAAGTATTTGTAACGATTTCTAAAATAATGCGTCTTTATAGAAAGAGACTATTTATTTTAAGATGAAAAATCTATATAAAATTATAACTTTATTCGCTATTATCTTTATTACAGGCATTTTTGTTACTGTAATAACGGTAAATTCTTCGTTAAATAAATTTGAATCTCAAGAAAAAACTGTTGAAGTTCAAAAAGACACTTTATATCTTTTAAAAGCTGAAAAGAAAACGGTTTAATCTAAATCTAACTTATTTTCTTTCATATTTATTTTTTCAAAATCTAAAACTATTACTATTTCAAAAACTTTCTTTTTCTTAAATTCTTCCTTTTAAGAAATGACAAATTTCTATTTTTTCACAGTTATCAACATTCTATATTATAATACTTTTTTCTTTTATTAAATTTTAAAAAACAATGGTGCTTATAATAGTGTGTGAATAGCTACTATAAAATTGTATTTTTTTATTTTAATATATGAGTTATTAAAAAGCATCTACACTTTATGAGCTATTTAAAAGCTTAAAAATCAACTTAAAAATAGAGTTGTTAACAATAGTTATAAACAGCTATTAACTTTTTTTCTGAACAACTAATATCTAATTCCATGTAAACAAAACGTAAATTTTATGTTGATAAACTTTTATCAAAAACTAATAAAAAAAGTTGTTTATGTGGTAAGCTCCCTTGTATTGTAATAAAAAATAGAACTACCAAATAAAGTTACGAGTTTATCATTACAACTTCTTAACATTGTATTAAAAAGCTAAAAACTTAAAAATTAAAGAGTTATTAAAAATGCTAAAATTTTGATTGTTTATAACTGTTGATAACCGTTAGTTTCTGTATTTTTGCGACAGACAACTAAATTAAAATCAACTTATTATGACAATTGCCATTGGTAACGATCACGCCGGAACAGAATACAAGTTCGAAATTATAAAACATTTAGAAAATAAGGGATATAAAGTTCTAAATTTTGGAACTGATACAAATGATTCTATGGATTATCCAGATGCAATTCATCCAACAGCAGATGCTGTAGAAAGTGGTAAAGCAGCACTTGGTGTTATTCTTTGTGGTTCTGGAAACGGCGCACAAATGACAGCTAATAAACACCAAGGTATTAGAGCTGCACTTTGCTGGAACAACGAATTGGTTGCATTAACAAGACAACATAATAATGCTAATATTCTTACTATTCCTGCACGTTTTGTGTCTTTACAACAGGCTATAGGTTTTGTAGATATTTTTCTTACTACAGAATTTGAAGGAGGAAGACATGGTACAAGAGTAAATAAAATTTCTTGTGCTAGCTAAATATCTGTCATAGCTAAGAATAAAGCAATCTCTCTGTTAATAAAGAGATTGCTTTATTCTTCGTAATAAAAAAAGTTAGAAAACAAGCATTTATTAAAGTATATGGAATTTATAACAAAATCATTTAATGAACTTACAATTAATGAATTGTACAATATTCTTCAATTACGATCGGAAGTTTTTGTGGTAGAACAAGATTGTGTATACCAAGACATCGATTTTAAAGATCAAAAATCTTTGCATGTTTTTGGAACGAAAAATAATGCAATAGTTGCATACACTCGTATTTTTAAACCAGGAGATTATTTTGAGAATGCAAGTATTGGTAGAGTTGTAGTTGCTACTTCAGAAAGAAAATATGGTTTTGGTCATGACTTGATAAAAGCTTCTATAAAAGCCATAAAAATTCATTTTAAAGTTGATGAAATTACCATTTCTGCCCAAAAATATTTAAATAAATTTTATGAATCTCATCAATTTATTCAAGTTAGCGAAGAGTATTTAGAAGATGGAATTCCGCATATTAAAATGGATAGAAATTCTAATTAGAAACGTACTCTAAAACTTAAATTCGGAGTAAAAGGCAAAGAATAATTGTTTATTCTTGTAACATTATTAGCACTATTATCAGCTACAATATAGTAAGAATCTATAATATTTTTTTTATCTGTAATATTCGTAAAACCAAGACGAATGGTAGCTTTTATAGCATTATAAAAATCGAAGTTATAACTTCCAGAAAGATCTAATCTAAAGAAATTTTCTAATCTTTCTTTGTTAGGATTGTCATAATTTACTATCGTTCTATTTCCATTTTGTATGGTTTCATTTCCTACAACCGGTTTTGTATAAGGTTTTCCAGATCTTAGAACACCACCAAAAGATATTTTTAACTTTTTAGTAAAACTATAATTAAAAGCGGCACTTAATGAATGTGAAATATCTAAACTATTAGAAAATGTTTTTGGATTAAAAACATCAAATGTATAATGGTTTTTTGAATACGTATAGCTTACCCAAGTACTAATACTTTCAGTCTGTTTGTTTATTAAAAACTCTAACCCTTTTACCTCATAATTACCAATAGAGTTTAAGTTTTGGGTATTGTTGTAAAAGCCTTGGTTAGCAGCTGTAATTCCGTCTACTTTTTTAAGAAAACCAGTAATATCTACATATAACTTATTCTTAGAATATGCTGCACCAAAAGAAACTTGTTTACTTTTTACAATAGGCGTGTTTTCATCGTCAGAAAGAATCCATCTTCGTTTTTCTATTCCTAAAAAATTATCTTCAAAATCTATTTTTTGTGCTGTAGTTTGGTTCTTAAATTCCCCTTCTAATTTTAAAGAAAATTCAGAATTTAATTGCTGTCGGATATTTATTCTAGGTTCTACTAACAGTTTTTTAAACTTATCAAAGTAGTTTGCACGAACGCCAAATCTCATATATGTATTGTTTTTATGAAATTCAAGTTCCGAATAAAAAGCACTTTTTAGCAACACATCTTTAACTGTTTTAGAAAAAGTTGGCGCATTTACAGTGGTGGTATTTCTAATACCAATTTCATTTAAAACGATTCCATTAGTAAAATGGAAAACATCAGAAAATTCATATTTAGAATTCAGTTTTATAGCTGTTTCTAACACGTTGTTAAACTGTGTTCTAAACTGATCTGTGTCTTTATTATAATCGGAAGAATTTATTTTATAATCTGAAAAGAAAGCGGATAAATTAGTGGAAAATTTAGAATTCCAAATGGCATCCCAATTTATTTTTACACCTAAATTTTCTTGTTTTAGAGCACTATTTTCTTCAATTGTAGTATTGTTAGCAGTGTATTTTTCTTGATATTCTAAATTGTTTTTTATATGGATAAAATTTGTTCGAATGGAATGATTGTAATTGATATTATACAAAACCTTAAAAGAATAATCATAGAAGTAAAAGTTTGATTCTGTGTTATTTACAACACTAGAGGAGATAGAGTTGTCTTGAAAACTTCTTGAAAAATAATTGTTATATGTGGGTGTATTTATAAGGTCTGTAAAAGATCTTCTTGCAGAAATATGTAGTTCTAAATTCTCTTTAATAGGAACCTGTACAAAGGCATCTGCACTTAATAAATTAAAACCACCACCACCAGAAAACTTATTGGTAATTCTGTTAGAAGTTTCCATATTTATGGTAGACGAAACACCGTCTGAAAACGCACTACTTGTTCCGTTTTTTGTAACAGATACTTTCTTTGTTAAATAAGGATTATATGCAGATATAAGACCAAAAAAATGCCCTGCATGGTACATTTTAATTCCATCCCAAAGTATTAAATTTTGGTCATTTGAACCGCCTCTAACATTTATATTAGAAACACTTTCGTTTACACTTTCTACACCAGGTAGAATTTTAATAGTTTTTAAAATATCTGGTTCTATTAAACCTGGTAAAATTCCGAATTTCTCTGTATTCAAAACCGTACTTCCATCTACATTTTTTTGCAAACCAGAAGTTAGAAATTTACGCATTCTAATTTCTGATAATTGCGCTATTTCTTCTTCTAAAAAAATTTGATTACAATTGGAAGAAAACAATTCTTTAGCAGTAATAACTTTTGTTTTAAAACTGATAAAAGAAAGACTTAAAGTTGCATTTACAGGCACATTCTTTAAATAAAAAATACCTTTACTATTGGAGGTTGTTCCTAATTTGTAACCATTTACTTTTACAGAGGTTAATAATAATGGTTCTAATTTTTTTGAATCTAAAACGGTTCCGCAAATAGATATATACTTATTTAAAAAGGAAACAGTTACATATCTATTGTCTAGAGTTTTAAAATATAAAAATGTTTTTTCGTTTAAAAAAGATAAGAGTTCATCTAAAGTAATCCCTTTTTCTGGTTGCTGTATAAAAATGTTTTTTACATCCGTATCAGAATAAGAAAATTTAATATCATAGGTTTTCTCAAGCTCTAATAATACAGACGAAAGCGCTACTTTATGAGAAGTATTCTGTGAAAAAGCAATACTTACTGTTAATAATAAACTAATTAATAATAGTTGAAATTTATTTATCATAATTAAAGATAGTAATTTTTTTACCTTCAATTTTATAGGATAATTGTAACGGAATTGTAACAGATTGTAATGCAATATTTATATCGGTATGTGTAAAACCACCAGAATATAAAATGTCTAAATCAACTTCTTTTGTTTCAATTGTATAATCAAATTGATGTTCTAATTCCTCTAAAACAAATCGCAAAGCAGTACTTTTAAAATTAGACTCTTTTTGCAACCAATTTTTTTCATTTATATCAAAAGTATGTGTACTATCAATTTTACCATTTACTACTTTAAAAATGGTTCCTTTAGGTAATTTTACAACAGTATTTTTGTAAGCAACACTTACCAAACCTTCATATGTTTTTACTTCAAAATAATTTTCTCTTTCTTTCACATTAAACTGTGTTCCAAGAACAGTAACTTCACCAATATCTGTATTTACAGTAAACTTTTTTCCTTTCTGAACCTTAAAATAAGCTTCCCCTTTTAATGTTAAACTTCTACTGTCTTTCCAATCTTTTTTAGAATACGAAATTTTTGAATTTGCATTTAAAACTACTTCTGAGTTATCTGGTAGATTGAAGTTTTTTGTTTGTGCAAACTCCGTTTTAATATTAGCATTGGTATTAAATAAAAAGAAATAAGAAGTAGTTAATAACACAACCACTGCTGCTGCATATTTATAGAGTTTCTTATAATTAAATTGCACAACTTTCCCTTTTTTACCGGTGTTTTGCATTTTCAATTTTAACTCTGCAAGGGCTTTTTCAACATCAACTTTTGGTGTTTCTATTTGAGCCGAATAATGAGCAATTTTTTCTAAAGTTTTAAACGCATCTTTTTCTTTTAAACGTGTAAATTCTTCATCAGAAGCTTCTCTGTTTAGCCATTTTAATATGTCTTTCTTTTCTTCCATCTTTATATACTTCTATGTATGAAACACTTAAAAAGTAGTTTACCCTACCTTAAATACCATCAATTTTAGTTCTTAATTTTTTTAATGCTGATGACATTCGTTTTTCCACTGCTTTTTGAGAGAGTTCTAACATTTCTGCAATTTCTCTATATTTTTTTCCATCAATTCTATTCATCAGAAAAACCTCACGTTCTCCTGCTGTTAAATCTGCAATAGCTCTTTGTAACTTTTCTTTAAATTCTTCTTCTTCTAATAAATAATCTGGACTTTGGTTATCTATATCTAAATAAGGACTACTTTTTGCATATTCAAAAACTACCTTTTGGTGCTTCACTTTATTTAAAAAAAGATTGTTAACAACTGTAAATAAGTAAGACTTCGCTTTCGAAAAATCGATTTTTGCACAATTCTCCCAGATTTTTATAAATGCTTCTTGTGCTAAATCTAAAGAGGTATTTTTATCACCAGACTTATAGTAAGCAAAATTATTAGCAGACTGTATATGAGAAGTATAAAACTCATTAAAATA
Organism: Polaribacter sp. ALD11; assembly: GCF_002831685.1. Taxonomy (NCBI): domain Bacteria; kingdom Pseudomonadati; phylum Bacteroidota; class Flavobacteriia; order Flavobacteriales; family Flavobacteriaceae; genus Polaribacter; species Polaribacter sp. ALD11. Next base: position 2,472,365 of record NZ_CP025119.1, read on the forward strand.
AATTTCGTCGCAAAGAGATTTATCAGCCATAAAAGGGTTTTTAAAAAAAGTAAATTTTTTCTGATGACAAAGGTAGGGTAAATAAATGTTTAGTTGTTTTACTAACAGAAGGCCAAATAATTAGTCCTTCAAAAATATAAAGTAGTGTAAAATAAAACAACGTTGTTTTACTATTAGAAACAAGAAAATATTAATTATCTAAACGTATTAAAATGAAAAAATTAAAACTAATTACAGTAATTGCTTTCGCAGCAATTTTAGGATTTACTTCTTGTCAATCAGAAGAAAGTACAGAAGTAGGAACAAACCCAAACGCAAATTCATCTACATCTCCAACAGCTTCTAATTATAAAAGAACAGCAATGAATGATGGTTCTAGTGATGATTTTTTAGACGGTAATGCGTGTACAGAATTATTGTTTCCATTAACAGCAACAGTAAACGGACAAAAAGTTACTTTAATAAGTAAATTAGACTTTTCTGCAGTTTTAAATATTATGGGAGAATTAAATGACGATTCTGACGCTGTAACTTTTAACTTTCCTATTACTGTAAAAACAAGTAGTTATGCAGAAGTAGTTGTAAACAATCAATCTGAGCTAGATGCTTTAAATGAAGAATGTAATAATGCAGCATCTCAAGAAAAAGATGCAATTTCTTGTATAGATATCGATTTTCCGATAACAATGTTAACTTACAATGTAAGTATAGAACAAACAGGAAGTGTTGTAATACAATCTGAAAAACAACTATATGCTTTTATGACAGGTTTACAATCAGACGAATTATTTAGCGTAAATTACCCAATGAGTGCTACTTTAAGTAACGAAACAATTGTACAAATTAATTCTGATGCAGAATTTAAAAATGCAATTTCTGAATGTGTACAATTTGAAGGTGAAAAAGAGGAAGCTGCAACCATGGCTGCGGAAGTAGAAGCAACTTTAACAAACACAAAATTTAAAGTAGAAAGTTTTATTACAGCAGGTGTAAATACGGCAACAGACTATGTAGATTGGTCTGTAGAATTTACAAACGATTTAAAATTAGTTGCTAAGAATAATGCAAACGCAACATTATCAGAAATCGAAGGTACATATACTGTAAGCTCAGAAACAGCTGTCTTTTTAAATGTTGCATTTGGTAGTAATAACTCTGTAAGTGCTTTAAATAACAATTGGGTTGTAACTTCTTACAGTAACACAATGGTTGCTTTACAAAGTAAAACAGATGCTTCTACCACCTTAACTTTTAAGAAGATTTAAATAATACTAATAAATTATCGGGGGACAATTTAGTTAGTTAGTTAGTTAGTTAGTTAGTTAGTTAGTTAGTGAGTGAGAACTTTGCAACTATTACAAGAGCACGTACTAGTTGTAAAGTTTTAAATTAAAATAAAATGAACATAAATTTATTAAAAGTAGTTTTAGTTGGTAGTATCCTTTTTTCTTGTACATCAGAAAAAGAAGATAATTTAGATGGAGGAAATAACGGAAATACAAACGTTGTTGCAAATAGACAAGCCACAGGTTCTTCTGCAAATGATTTGCTTTCTGCAGATATCTTTAAAAAATTGGTTGTTGAAATTGCATATATAGAAGGTTTTAAACCAACAGAAACAGCAAAAAACAACTTTAAAGAATTTATAGAAAAGAGTACTTTTAAACCAGAAGGAGTTGTCTTTATTGAAAAACAAATTCCGGCTACAGGTAAAACAGTGTATAATTTAGAAGAAGTAGTTGCTTTAGAAAAAGAACACAGAACTAAATACAATGCTAATACTACAATTGCAGTTTGGGTGTTATTTATTGATGGAAAATCTTCTAAAGACACCAATCAAGGTTCCATTTTAGGTGCTGCATATTGGAACACCTCTTTTGTAATTTACGAAGAAACAATTCACAATTTAAGTGATGGTACATTCGAACCAGAAAGAAGTTTGTTAGAAAGCTCAGTAATTAATCATGAATTTGGTCATATTTTAGGCTTAACAAATTTAGGAAGCGATTTACAAAGCGATCACGAAGATGCAGACCACCCAAAACATTGTATTGTAGAAGACTGTTTAATGTATTGGGCAGCAGAAACCAGCCAAGGAATTGGCAGTATGATTTCTGGAGGGAATGTGCCGAATTTAGACACGCAATGTTTGGCAGATTTAAAAGCAAATGGCGGAAGATAATTTGATAATTTAAATAATTAAAAAGATGAAAAAAATATATATAACCATAGCTTTATTGATTACTAGTGTAATATCATTAAGCGCACAAGATAGAAAAAATAAAGCGACAGCAGGTATTAAAGGAGGATATAACCTTTCTTCTGTTAGTTTTGATGGAACTTCAGAAACCTCAAAATTACACGGATTTCATGTTGGTATTTATGGCGAATCTTACATTGGAAAATACCTATCTATTCAACCAGAAATTTTATACTCGCAACAAGGATATAAAATTGTAGATGATAGCGGAACGTACACACAAAAATTAGATTATATAAATATTCCATTGATGTTGAAACTGTATCCTGTAAAAAGTTTCTTTTTAGAAGCAGGACCACAAATAGGATTTTCTATTTCACACAAAGAAACCTTTGATTCAGGTTTTATTTTGTACGATACCTCTGAAGAATTTGAACCTAATAATTTTGATTGGGGTGTAAATTTAGGAGCAGGTTTTAAAAGTGATGCAGGCGTAAGTTTAGGCGCAAGATATCACATTGGTCAAAGTGATATTTATGATGAAGACAAACCCAAAAATAGAGTTTGGCAAATCTATTTAGGATTTGAATTTTAGTTAGAACTAAGTTAAAAGAGAAGTAATTTTACTTCTCTTTTTTTGTTATTTTATATATCAAGTAACCAAAACCAACAACAAAGTGTAAAATTATTACGGCAGCTACTATATATAAGGTGGTGTTAGAAGTATTCATACCACAAAATTATAAATATATTTCTTCTTTTTGTGTGACATTTATCACATAAAAGTAGCTACTTCTTTTACGCCACTAATTTCTAAATCTCCTAATTTTATTTCGCCAATTCTTACACGAATTAAACGTAAGGTAGGCAAACCTACAGCAGCAGTCATTTTTCTAACTTGTCTAAATTTTCCTTCTCTTATAATAATCGAAACCCAACTTGTGGGTCCGTGTCTTTCATCTCTAATTTTCATGCTTCTTAGCGGAAATTTAGGATCCTCAATCATAAAAGCTACCCCAGGTTTGGTCATGTATTTTTTTCCATTAAAACCAATTTCTACACCCGTTTTTAATTGTTCAATTTCTTTCTTTGTGATTACTCCATCAACTTGTACATAATATTCCTTTTCGTATTTATTACTTCTAATTTCTGCGGAAACTTTGCCGTCTGTTGTTAATAAAAGTAACCCTTCCGAAGGCACATCTAAACGACCAATTGCCATTGTTCCTTCAGGAAAATCGTGTAATTCTCCCAATAGTTTTTTCTTCCGCTTTGCGGGATTTACAAACTGAGAAATCATTCCCCAAGGTTTATGAATAACAAAGTGACGGTGTTTTTCTATCAAACTATAAAATTTTAATTGCTACAGAAAAACTATTTTTTCCTTTGGATAAATGCATGTTATCTTCAGAGAATTTTTGGTCAGTATAAGAAGTATATTGTGTAATTGGTTCTATGCAAACCATGTTATTAACTTCTGTCCAAAGCATAAAATTATCAAAGCCTTTTGTAGTAATTTCTAAATCCTTTTTATCAATATTTTTTAGAATGATTTTATCAGAATTTAAAATAGGAAACGCATTAGAACCTACTTTTTTTATCTCCTCTAAATTGAAACTTTTATCATTAGAAACAAAAGTTTCTTTACCAGTATTAGATAATAAAAAAGCAGGATGATAACCCAACATAAAAGGCATTCCTTTTTCTGAATGGATAATAAAATCGATTGTTAAAATATCATTACTTAGAGTAAAATTCTTTTCAAACGTAAAATCAAAAGGCCAAAATAAATGTTTTTCAGATGATTTTTCTGGAAATTTACTGTTCTTTATTTTCGTATTTTTTTTATATTTTTTGATGAATTTTACGCTGTTTTCATCCGAAGAAATTAAAATATACTCTAATTCTCTTAACAAACCATGTTGATCTAAAACAGTATCTCCTTTGTTAGTATGAACTCTAAAATTATTTTTAGAAGTTGGGCCAATTACAGGAAACATTTCATCATCAGAATTACGCCAACCTTTGTTTCCTTTTTGATGAATATATTCTAGATTATCTTTCTTTAAACTTAGTAATTCTCCTTTTCCAATAGTAACTTTAGAGTCTTTACCTTTAGAAATTAAAGATATTATATTTTTCATATTAATTCAATTTTTTAGGGTTCTTACCTAATTTTTTTGATTCAGAATTTACTCTTCTTTCTAATTTTTTAATATCTTCTTCTGGAGGTAAGTTTTCAGGTTTAATACCTCTTTCAAGTAATATTTTTCTAACAGAACTATTATTTGTAACATGCTCGTTAGAGATACTATTTTCTGTTCTTAAATCTTTTTCTTTGGTATTAAAAACAGTTATTTCTGTTGCAAAATCTTTCGCTTTAATTGTTATGGTTGGTAAATAATCTGCTAAAGCCCTACTATTTGGAATATTTAATTTAGCTTTCATTTGTTTTGTAGACTTGCCAAATAAAGCTTGGTCACCTTTACTTCTTATCAACCCAAAATTTCTGTCATTACCAGTTTTTTCATAGATTAATTCAGATAAATCTTTTTCTGACAGTGTTAACTTTTGTCTTGCCTGTAAACGTTCCCAATCTTTAATTCTTTGTTCAATTAGTTCAAATTTTCTTGTTTGCATTGCAAAATAATTTTGAGCAAAAGCGATGCTTTCTTTTCTAGGGTCTCCATTTTGAGCTATTAAATAACAAGCATATCTTGTTAGCATTATATCTTCTATTTCCCTTTCACTCCCTGAACCTAATGAAACCATTTTGTTGACGCCAACAAAATGGTCTGAGATAAGATTATTAGTTACTTCGCATGCTGTTTTAGATTTAAAAATTACTTTTTGAAAATTTCTCCATTCAGAATAACCTAACAATTGTTGTAAATCCCTAGCAAACCAAAACTCTATACCACTTTCAGTAGTTTGAGAATAGTCCTCAAAATTTTTAGTTAAGCTTTGTACAATTTCTTTTTTCATCTTTTTCAATTTTTTATAAAAATACAAAAAAAGATGTGTAAAAAAACAAACTCTTTTCGTAACTTGTGGCACTTATTCAAATACAAAAAAGACAGATAAATGGCGACAGATAAAGAAAAAACAGCAAAATTAAAAGCGCTTCAACTTACACTAGATAAGTTAGATAAAACATACGGTAAAGGTGCTGTAATGAAGTTAGGTGATGTAGTTACTGAAGATATAGATGCAATTTCATCGGGTTCTTTAGGCTTAGATTTAGCTTTAGGCGTTGGTGGTTATCCAAGAGGAAGAGTAATTGAAATCTACGGACCAGAATCTTCTGGTAAAACTACTTTAACCTTACATGCAATTGCTGAGGCTCAAAAAGCGGGAGGAATTGCAGCATTTATTGATGCAGAACATGCATTCGATAAATTTTACGCAGAAAATCTAGGTGTAGATATAGATAATTTAATTATTTCTCAACCAGATCATGGTGAACAAGCATTAGAAATTGCCGAAAACTTAATTCGTTCTGGTGCAATAGATATTGTTGTTATTGATTCTGTTGCGGCATTAACGCCAAAAGCAGAGATTGAAGGAGAAATGGGAGATTCTAAAATGGGTTTACATGCTCGTTTAATGTCTCAAGCATTGCGTAAATTAACGGGTACTATTTCTAAAACAAAATGTACCGTTATTTTTATTAACCAATTACGTGAGAAGATTGGAGTAATGTTCGGTAACCCAGAAACTACAACGGGTGGTAACGCATTAAAATTTTATGCTTCTGTAAGATTAGATATTAGAAGAAGAACACAAATTAAAGACGGAGACAAAGTTATTGGAAACAGTACTAAAGTTAAAGTTGTTAAAAATAAAGTAGCACCACCGTTTCAAATTGCAGAATTTGATATTATGTACGGACAAGGAATTTCTAAAGTTGGTGAGATTTTAGATATTGGTGTAGAATTAGGTATTGTTAAGAAAAGCGGTTCTTGGTTTAGTTATGGTGAAACAAAACTAGGGCAAGGTAGAGATGCTGTAAAAGGTTTAATTAAAGACAATCCTGAATTAGCAGAAGAACTTGAAGGAAAAATAAAAGATGCTATTGAAAATCAAGAATAAGTTTATTTAAAAGTTCTAACTATTATTTTATAAAATCGTCATAGAAATAATCAATCTGTGACGATTTTTTTATTATGATTACTATATCACAAAACATACAATTAAGAACCATTTTAAGTTCAGACTGCACAGCTCTTTTTAAGTTGATGAAAGAAGTCTACCCTTCGGCTTACAGTCATTTTTGGACTGATAATGGAGATTGGTATGTGAATTCTCAATATTCTAAAGAAAATATTTTAAGAGAATTATCCGAAGAAAAAGCAGCATATTATTTTGTTTTATATAATGATGAAGTTGTAGGTAATTTTAGAATTATTTGGGATGAAAAATTAGCAGGTGTATCCGAAGAAAAGCAATTAAAACTACATAGAATTTATCTGCACCCAAAAACACAAGGAAATGGAATAGGAAAAAAACTACTTTCTTGGTTAGAAGAAAAAGCAGTTAAAAAGAACTATAAAATTATTTGGTTAGACGCAATGAATGAACAACCCCAAGCTTTTCAGTTTTATAAAAAGAGGGGTTATTATTATCATTCTCATACTTCTCTACCTTTTAAATTATTACATGAAGAGGTTCGAAAAATGAGTCAGCTCTATAAAAAGCTTTCAATTACTCTTTAGATAATATTTTTACTAACCAAAGAATTAGATACGCTCCAATACCAAAACCAGCTAATAAAACTAATAGCACAAACAATATTCGAATATTTTTTGCTGTAAATTTTGTTTTTGTACTCAACCACTCGCATACACCTAAAATCATAATTTTTATTTTTTAAATTCCTATTTCATAGAAAAAATAGTTATAAATAAATCTAAAAACAATTGTTTTTAGAAACGTTTTTACTATTTAAACACCAGTACTCCCAAAACCGCCAGAACCACGTTTAGTTTCACTTAAAACGGTAACTTCTTGCCAATTTACACGTTCATGTTTTGCAATTATTAATTGCGCAATTCTTTCGCCATCGTTTACAATAAAAACTTCATTAGAAAGGTTTACTAAAATTACACCAATTTCACCTCTATAATCTGCATCTACAGTTCCAGGAGCATTTAAAACAGTAACTCCTTTTTTAGCAGCTAAACCACTTCTTGGTCTTACTTGTGCTTCAAAACCAACTGGTAAAGCTATAAATAGACCTGTTTTTACAATAGCCCTTTCTAAAGGCTTAAGAGTAATCGATTCTTCAATATTAGCTCTTAAATCCATTCCCGCAGCACCTTCAGTTTCATAATTGGGTGTTGCGTGTTTAGAATTGTTAATTATTTGTACGTTCATGATTTATTAAAAAGATTTATTACAAAGATAATAATTCATACTAGCATTCATCATTAGATACTAATTTTCTTACTTTTGAGGTTTAAAATGAATGAACGATGAATGATCAGAAAAAAGTAGCAGTTTTAGGTGGTGGAAGTTGGGCAACCGCCATTGTAAAAATGCTTACAGAAAACTTAGAGACTGTTGGTTGGTATATGAGAAGTAAATCTGCCATAGAACATATAAAGAAAAATAACCATAACCCTACATATCTTAGAGCTGCAGATGTTTATGCAGCTCAATTAGAGTTATCTAGTGACATTAATAAAATTGTTGCAAATTATGATGTACTAATTTTTGCGATTCCTTCTGCTTTTTTAATGGGCGAACTAGAAAAGTTAAAAAAATCATTAGATGGTAAAATTATCTTTTCTGCAATTAAAGGAATTGTACCAGAAACGGGTTTAATTGTCGGTGAACATTTTCATAAGACATATAATATTCCTCTTAAAGATATTGGTGTAATAACAGGGCCTTGTCATGCAGAAGAAGTTGCAATGGAACGTTTATCGTACTTAACAATTGCGTGTCAGAACCAAGATCATGCTAAATTAATGAGCAAATCTTTAAAAAGTTGGTATATAAAAACTAAAATTTCTGATGATATTATTGGTACGGAGTATGCAGCAATGTTAAAAAATATTTACGCAGTTGCAGCCGGTATTGCCCATGGTTTGGGATATGGAGACAATTTTCAATCTGTTTTAATGAGTAATGCTATTAGAGAAATGAAACGCTTTATTAAAAAGGTTCATAAAATGAAAAGGAACATTAATGATTCTGCTTATTTGGGAGATTTATTAGTAACAGGTTATTCCGTTTTTAGCAGAAACAGACAGTTTGGTAATATGGTTGGTAAAGGATATACTGTAAAATCTGCTCAGATGGAAATGAGTATGGTTGCAGAAGGGTATTATGCTACAAAGAGTGCATTTAAAATGAAAGAAGAAAATGGCGCAAGAACACCAATTATAGATGCTGTTTTTAATGTATTATATGCCAATAAAGATGCCAAAAAAGAATTTAAAAAGTTAACGAATAAATTAGATTAATTGTTTAATTTTGAACATTATTACGTTTTATTAAACAAACAGAATGAAAACAATACAAGAAGTTGTAGAAAGTACGATTAGAAAAACACCATTTATAGAAGAAGCCTTAAATGAAAAATTAATAAATGTTTCTTCTTTAGCAAGAATTATTTTACCCGAGGTTTCGTTAGCTTTAAAAAAGGATGTAAAGGTTGGTGCAATAATGATGGCAATTAACAGATTGTCTCCTGCAAGTGAGCTGCGTATTAGAAAAAATATTAAAAAGTTAGCTTTAGATTTAGGAGATGTAATTGTTCGTTCAGATCTATGTGATTTTACATTTAAAAACACACCTTCTCTTTTAAAGGAGATTGCGAAGATTCTAACAAAGTCATCTGAAGATTCTGATTACTTCTTAACCGTTTCTCAAGGTATTTTTGAAACAAACATTGTTACAAGTAAAAATTTACAACCTTTTGTAAATGAAATTTTCGAAAAAGAAACCTTAATTTCTAACGTGATAGAATTAGCTTCTATTACTATAAAACTTCCAAAAGAAAATACAGAACAATCTGGTATTTACTACTTTATTTTAAAGCAGTTGGCTTGGGCAGACATTCCTTTACAAGAAATTATTTCTACAACTAATGAAATGACAATTGTTGTAAAAGAGCACGATATCAATCAAACTTTTGCTATTTTAATGGATATGAAATTGAGTTAATTTTTTATTTAAAAATAGATGGCAAAACAAGACCCCTATGCAGCATTAAGAATTAAAGAATTCAATATTTTTTTATTCGTAAGATTTTTATTAGTTTTTGGTTGGTCTATGCAATTTATTGTCATCGAATGGCAAGTATATTCAATTACAAAAGATCCTCTTTCTTTAGGAATTATAGGTTTAATGGAAATTATACCAGCATTTTCAATGGCATTATTTGCAGGTCATATTGTAGATCAAAGAGAAAAAAGAAACTTATTAGCCTTATGTACTGCTGCTTTTTCGTTGATTAGTTTAGGTTTATTTTTATTAACTACAGAAAGTATAATTGCAAGTTGGTCTACAAACACTGTTTTGTATTCAATTTATGGTTTGGTCTTTTTTGGCGGATTTTTACGTTCTTTTTTCGGACCAACAATTTTTTCTTTAGTGGCTTTATTAGTTCCTAAAAAAATATATCATAACGCTGCAACTTGGAGTACAAGTACCTGGAAAACAGCTTCTGTTTCTGGAGCATTAGCAGCAGGTTTTTTAATAAGTTGGATTGGTGTAGACAAAACTTTATGTCTCGTTTTTGTTCTAGTGATACTGTCTTTAATATTTACTTTCTTAATTAAAAAGAAACCAATTTTAAACACAAAAATTGGAGAACCTATGAAAGAAAGTTTAAAAGCAGGTATCCGTTTTGTTTTTCAGAATAAAGCAATCTTAGGTGTTTTAACGTTAGATATGATTGCTGTTTTATTTGGAGGAACCGTTGCCATTTTGTCTATTTTTGCGCAAGATGTTTTAAAAGTTGGGCCAGAAGGTTTTGGTATCTTAAATGCTTCTATTTCTATGGGAAGTATTGTTACTATGTTTATAACAACCTATATTCCTATCAATAAAAATACAGGTAAGAAAATGCTTATTTCTGTTTTTATCTTCGGATTAAGTATTATCGCATTCGGACTTTCATCTATTTTTTGGGTAAGTATTTTGGCTTTGTTTATTAGTGGCGCAGCAGACGGAATTTCGATGGTTATTAGACAAACTATTCTACAATTAAAAACACCAGATGATATGAGAGGTAGAGTTTCTTCTGTAAACTCGATGTTTGTAGGCTCTTCTAATGAATTGGGTGCTTTTGAAAGTGGTTTAGCAGCCAAAATAATTGGGCCTGTTGCCGCCGTAGTTTTTGGCGGAACCATGACCATAATAACTACAGTAACAATGGGAGTTGTAAACCCAACTTTACGCGATTTAGATTTAACAAAAGAAATTGAGGAAAACGAAAAGGAAGATTAAAAAAATAGTTCTTTTATTTATAAACTAAGAGCTTAATTACTTTAGGTAATAAAGCAGGTTTCTTTGCATATAAATTTGATAAGGCTTCTGTTTTTTTAAATTTCAATAGTAAGTTTACAACTAAAGATGGCTTGTTTGCTGGTGGTGGAGACCAATGTCAATTTTTTACTAAAGAACCTTTTAAAATGTTAAAAGGGTTTAATGAAAACTTCTGTATCATAGAAGATTTTGAAATAATAAACAGAGTTAGAAAACAGCAAATTCCGTTTGCAATTATTCAACCTAAAGCAACTGTAAGTGCTAGAAAACATACGTGTAACTCTTGGTTAAAAGTAAACTTAATTAACGGCTATGTGTTTTTAAAATACAAACTATGTGTTTCTCCAGCAAAGCTTCGTAAAACATATAAAAATTTGTTGTGAGAAAGTGCATAAAAAAACCGTTTTTTGAAACTCAAAAAACGGTTGAATATTTAATTTAGATAAAAATTTATTTTACTAATTTAAGAACAGTTATAGATTTTACCTTCTTTTTTTCTCCAGTTAAATCACCCTCTTCATCGGTTAATTCAATTTCTTTTTCAACCCAAGTAATCATAAATTTTTTATTAAGATTATCGTCGTCATATAGGCTAATTTCGATGTCTTCGTGAACGTCATAGAATAAAATTTCTTTTTTATCGGCATCTATAAACTTGAAGAAATCATCTTCTGTAACTTCTATAAAGGTTGCTGTTAAAGTGTTTTCTTTTAATATTGTTTTAGATGTAAAAGAAAGAGATGCAGAAATAAATAGCAATAATGCTACACGGTATAATGTTTTCATAATTTTTAATTTTAAGGTTTATTTTATTAGTTATAGTAGCTATTCTTTTTCCCTAAAAGAACCTGCTTTTTGTTGAAGTAAAACGAACTATATTCTCATAAGCCTTAATATTAAAAATCCGTATATCAAATATAAGCTATTTTTTAATTGAATGTTATAACAGCTGTTAATTTTTCTTCTAATTCTTTTTGGTGCTTTTTTGTCGTTTTTTCATCCCAAGAGAAATAGTGTTTAAATTCATTCATAACAAATTCTTTATATAAATGTACGCTTTGCGTATCAAAAAACAAACGACCTGTTCTGCGCATAAAAAAATCTGTTGGCGTACAAGTCATTTCATTTTGTATACAAAACCAAACTTCTGCTTTTATCATTTTTTCAGCTTGATTCTCATCCATTAAATCATCAAATTTTTGCAAAATAATATCGGTTTGTTTCCCGTAGTTATAAATTAAATATTCGGCATATTTTCTGTCAAAATCTACTTCGTTTATTCTATTATGAATGGCATCAACATAACTATTTACTTCACTAGAATCTGCAAAATCACCACCAGAAAGTATAATTTCTTTGGTTTTAATTTCTTCGAATTCTTTATCGAATCTACGCTTGTACTTTTTGGCAACTAAATCTACAATTCGTTCTGCCATTTTGCGATAACCCGTTAATTTTCCGCCAGCAATAGATATTAATTCTGTATCAGAAACAAAAATCTCATCTTTTCTAGACAATTCTGAAGCAGATTTACCTTCTTCATGAATTAACGGACGCAAACCTGCCCAAGAAGATTGCACGTCTTCCAAAGAAATATGAATATCAGGAAACATGTTATTCACAGCAGAAATTAAATACATAGCATCTACCAAGCTCGTATCTACATTGTCTTTGTTTTCTTGATAATTGGTGTCTGTAGTTCCAAAATATGTAACCTTTCCACGCGGAATTGCAAACATCATTCGTCCGTCTGGTACATCAAAATACACAGATTGTTTTATCGGTAATTTTTCATGTGGCACAACTAAGTGAACTCCTTTAGTTAAGTGTAATCTTTTACCAGTTTTAGAGTGATTCGTTTGACGTAAATTATCTACCCAAGGGCCAGTTGCGTTTACAACATACTTTGCTTTTATGTTAAAAGATTCGTTGGTAAAAGTGTCTTTTACAGTTGCACCAACCACGTTATTTTCTTCATAAATAAATTCGGTTGCTTCTGTATAATTTATAATTTTCGCATCGTAATTTAAAGCTGTTTTTAAAACTTCTAGTGTTAAACGCGCATCATCTGTTCTGTATTCTGCATAATAACCAGCGCCGTTTAAAATACTTTCTGGCAACAACGGTTCTTTTTCTAATGCCTCTTCTTTATCTAGCATTCTTCTTTTATCTTCACCTTCTACAGAAGCTAAAATATCATAGATTTTTAAGCCAATGGAGGTTAGCCAAGAACCATACGTTCCGCCATCTATTAAAGGTAAAATCATCTTTTCTGGTATTACTAAATGTGGTGCTAATTTGTGTACAATTGCACGTTCTGTACCAACTTCTTTTACCAACCAAAAATCGAATTGTTTTAAGTAACGCAAACCACCATGAATTAGTTTTGTAGATTTACTAGAAGTACCAGAAGCAAAATCATTTTTTTCAATTAAGGCTACTTTCATTCCGCGAGAAGCTGCGTCTAAAGCAATTCCTGCGCCTGTAATTCCGCCACCAATAATTAGCAGATCAAATTCTGATGCTTGCAGTTCTTTGGTAATATTTTCTCTGTTGAAGTAAGAAAAGTTGCTCATATAAAAAGTTGAATTTATAAATAGATACCTGTTATAAATAATATCTTTTAGCAAAGTACAAAAAAGCAAAACATTCGATTTGTATTTTTAGAAATTTTTTGTGTAAAATTGTTGTTTTTTTAATACTATTTTTACTACATTTTATTTACATTTATAAAAAAAACTAAAATGGCAATATCAGATTTATATACAAGCGGACAACACAAACAAGAAATTGGTCATTTTGCCAATATTGTAAAAATTGCAAAAGCAGACGGAGAAATTTCAGAAATCGAAAAAGAACTGTTAATTAGAGCAGGAAAAAACTTAAATATCACTTTAGAAGAATCTATTCTTATTTTAACAAGTCCAGAAAAATATCCAACAAATCCGCCAGCAAGTTATGACGATAGGATAGAGCGTTTATACCGTTTAACAAGAATGATTATGGCAGATGGAGAAGCTAAGTTGGTAGAAGTTAAAATGATGCAAAAAATTGCAGTTGGTTTACATTTCTCTGTTGACAATGCAGAAAAAGTGTGTGATGAAGCAATTTATTTAGTTAAAAATAATAACGATTTGGCAGATTTTACTGCAGCAATTAGAAAATTAGATCGCGCTTAATTGTTCTTCTTTTTATTTTAAAATATGTGTAGGCAAACCATCGATACTTGTTTGGTTTTTGTCTTTCCAATATTGTTCAATTCCTTTTTTCCCTTGATCTTCGGCCCAATCATTTAATTGATTTCGTTCACTTTTAAATTCGAAAAAAGGAATTGACATTCCGCAAGAAGTCTGTGCAGATTCTACGTGAATATCAAATATTTGACGTGTGCCTGGAGTTTCTGGAAACAATGCAATTAATTCATTCCAAGATGTATTTCCTTCTTTAATTTCTTTCCCCTTACCGTATAATCTCAGAATGTTTGGTGCACCATCAAAGGCACAAAACATAATGGTAATTCTGTCGTTTTCTAATAAATGCGCCGCCGTTTCATTGCCGCTTCCGGTAACATTTAACCATAAAACACGGTTTTCAGAAACAACTCTAAAAGAATCCATTCCTTTTGGCGATAAATTAATTCTACCAGAATTAGGAGCAGTAGCAACAAAGAATATTTTTTGAGCCTCCATAAATTTTTGAAGTCTTGAGGTAATTTTTGTGTAAAATTTAGACATGTTAAAATTGGTATAAGATTGCAAATTTACTAAATATCGTTTTAATTGTTTATTTTAGACAAAAAAATATTTTTTGTATGGAATATGGATTTCTTTCAGTAATACCACCAATTGTTGCCATTATTTTAGCCTTAAAAACCAAGCAAGTATATATTGCTTTGTTATTTGGAATTTGGTTTTCTTGGTTGATCATAGAAGGATGGAATCCGTTAGCCGGAACTTTAGCAATGATTGAAGGAATGGTAAATGTTTTTCAATCGAAAGGAAACACAAGAACCATTATGTTTAGTGCGTTGGTAGGCGCATTGTTAATTTTTATTCAATATTCGAGAGGAGTAGAAGGTTTTATCAATATTATCAACCGAAAATTAGTAAAACTCGAAGGTAAAAAAACGGGTTATAGTAGAGTGATGGTTCAGGTTTTAGCAACGGTAACAGGGTTGCTTTTATTTGTTGAAACAAGTATTAGTTCTTTAACTGTAGGAACTTTGTACAGACCAATATTCGATAAATTAGGAATTCCGAGAGAGAAATTAGCTTATATAGCAGATTCTAGTTCTGCACCTTCATCCATTTTAATTCCCTTTAATGCTTGGGGAGCTTTCATCATGGGGCTGTTGTTAACACAAGGAATTGACAAGCCATTTTCTGTAATGATTGCGTCTATTAAATATAATTTTTATCCGCTATTGGCAATTACAATTCTCTTCATTATTATTTTTACAAAGAAAGATTTTGGCCCAATGAAAAATGCCGAAAAAAGAACCAGAGAAACGGGTGAATTGATGAATAAAGGCTCTAAACCTATGGTTTCAGATGAGATTACCTCTTTTCCGCCAAAAGAAGGAATTGAAGCGAAAGCGTATAATATGATTGTGCCGCTTTTGGTAATGGTTTTTATGATGCCAATAAATTTAATCTATACCGGTTGGAGTTCTGTTGAAAATGCAACCTCATTTTTTAACCATGCTACAGAAGCCATCGGAAAAGGTTCTGGGTCATCCTCTGTTTTATATGCAGTAATTACGGCTTTATTGGTTGCCATGGCAATGTATTTTATACAAGGAATTATGAAGCCAAAAGAAGCTGTTAATTTAACTTTAAAAGGAATTAGTGAGCTAATGCCATTGGCGTTATTAATGTTGTTAGCATTTGCTATTGGAGACGCTTGTAAAGAGTTAGAAACCGGAATTTACGTTGCAAATGTTACTAAAGATTGGTTGTCGCCAGAATTGTTGCCAGCAGTGGTTTTTATTATTAGTTCCTTTATTGCTTTTTCTACCGGAACTTCTTGGGGAACGTTTGCAATTATGTTGGCAATTTCAATACCAATGGCAAATATTCATGGTTCTGATGTAACTATAATAGTTGCTGCAACTTTAGGAGGAGGAATTTTTGGAGACCATTGTTCGCCAATTTCAGACACTTCTATTATTTCTTCTATGGCGTCTGCAAGTGACCATATAGATCATGTAAAAACACAATTACCGTACGCATTAGTTGGTGGTGTAATTACCGTAATTATGTATTTAATTATTGGGTTTTTAGGATAATGTCATTGCGAAGAAGAATCACGAAGCAATTTGTAGAATTTGGGCGTTACCACAAGGGTCGCGCTTTCCTCTATATCTTTTTGTGAAAAACAAAAAGGATGCCGTTTCAATCGCTAACGCGGGCGTATTTATAAACAGATTGTAAATACGTATAGTTTGTTATTTCAAAATGAGCTTTTTTAAGCGGTAGAGAAATCTCTTGTAATAGAGTGATGTAGTTCTTCTTTACACTAGGTAAGAAATAACATTGTCTTTACGAGTATGTTAGGACGAAGTAATCTGTTTGTTCAATCAAAAGATTGCCACAGTTTACAAAAAAGTAAACTTCACAATAACTAACTAGCTAAAATACCACGTTTTTTAATCTCATCAATCATACGTAAAGCACCTTCTTTAACGGTGTTTTCTTTAAAGAAAAATGTTTTTTCGTGTAATGTGTTTCCTTCAAAAAAAGAAACTTGAAAACGATTATTTAAGACGAATAGTTCTGGTTGAATAAATTCAATCTTAGCAAAAGAATTGGCAGGAAGTTTGTCTAATTTTTTACGCAACAAAGAAGTTGTTTTTGTTTCTGAAAAACCTTGAGAAACAATCACCATCATTTCTAAATCGACCTTTTTGTTATTAATAACATAAACATTCCAATCATCTGTTTTATAAATATCATTGTATTCATAAACCATTGCCATTTCTACGTCTGTAACTTCTGGTATTTCAATGTCTTTTTTCATAAATAATAATTAAGAAAATATTTTTTTTGTGTCTTTGTAATTTGTTGTAATAAAACCTCTTAAGCTATTTATAATTAGATGTTCAAAAACAGCATCTACACTATAAGTGTCAAAAATATTTTTCGGTTCAAAAACTATATTTTGGAGTTTTGTAAAATACAAATCGCAAAACAAATCTAAATTTAAATTTTTGCGAAGATACTCTTTTTCTATAGCCTCTTCAAGCAAAGGTTTTAATGTGGTTTTTATAAAATTACTTTTAAAATTTTCGAAAACAACATCTGCATTGTGGTAATATTTCTTAATTCCGTATAAGAAAGAAGGTTTAAAATAATTTAAATATTGAAAACTGTTTTTCTGAATTAAGACGATTCTCTCTATGGGATCTTTTGTGTTTTTTAAAATTTGATTTACTTCATGCAGGTATTTATCAATAATAAAACGAATACCTTTAGAAATAAGTTCATCTTTTGTTTTAAAGTGTTTGTAGATGGTTTTTTTAGAAATACCAAGTTCAGAAGCAAGTTCGTTCATAGAAAAACGCTTGCTTCCAAACTTGATAAAGTTTGTAATAGAACATTCTAAAAGTTCTTGTTTACTAACCATTCTTAATTATTTATTTTAAACCACCACCCAAAGCTTCATATAAATTTACAACAGATTGTAACTGTTGTAATTTGCTACCAATAACCTTAATCTCTACACCTAAAGCACTTTGTCTAGCAGTTAATAGGTCTAAATAAGTTGCATATCCGTTTTTTAATAATTCTTCAGAATTTTTTTCTGCTTTACGTAAAGCTTCTACTTCATTTTTTAAGAATTGAAATTTTCTATTTTCAGAACTGTAAGCATATAGTGCATTAGAAACTTCATTACCAGCAACTAACAATGTTTTTTTAAATCTTAACAGCGCTTGCTCTTGTTGTGCAATGGCAACTTCTTTTTGTGTTTTTAGCTTTCGCTGATTAAAAAGAGGTTGTGTTAAGCCACCAACAATATTCGCAAATAATGAATTTGCGTTAAATAATTGATCTAATTCTAAACTTTGTAATCCGCCAGAAGCTGTTAATTTAAAAGATGGGTATAAGTTACTTTTAGCAACATTTGTCAATTCAAAAGCACTAATTAAACCGTATTCAGCAGCCATAACATCTGGTCGATTTCTTAATAACTGGGAAGAAACACCTAGTTTCATGTCAGAATTTATACTTTGAGTATCTAAACTACTTCTGTTAATCTGCTGCGGCGTTTTACCCAATAAAATACTTAATGTATTTTCTGCTTTAAAAAGGGCAACTTCTAAATCTACTTCTAAAGATTTTGCATTGTTGTATTGTGCAATATTTTGATCTACTGCAACCTGGTTTGTTAAACCTGCCTCTTTTAAAGCTTTAATAGTTTCTACACCGGTTTTTCTTGTTTCAATCGATTTTTTGGTAACTTCTAATTGTGCATCTAAGGCTAAAATACTATAATAAGTAGCGGCAATGCTAGAAATTAATTGTGTTTTTACCGCTTGATGACCAGCAACACTTTGTAAAAAAGCCGCTTGTGTTGCACGTTTATTGCTACGTATTTTTCCCCAAATATCTGCTTCCCAAGAAAGGTTTGCAGTAACATCAAACTGATCTGTAGAAGTGTTAGTTAAAAACGCACCAAACTGACTATTTTTAGAAAGTTCTTGGTGTGTAACATTCGCACCAATATTTACAGACGGTAAATACCCCGCTTTTCCTTGTTTTGCATACGCTTCGGCTGCAACTATTTGTTGAATTGCAATTCGAATGTCCATATTATTTTGCAATCCTTCATCAATATATTGCTGTAAATAGGTGTCTGTAAACAACGTTTTCCAAGAAACATCTGCCATAGATATACTATCTGATGGCAAATTATCTGTTCTGTACAAGTTTTCTGTTTCTGTAATTTCTGGTCTTGCATACTCTTTAGCCACAAAACAACTTTGTAATGTAAAAGCCATTACAGCTAAAACGAGTCCCTTTTGAAGGGGTGTATTTTTTATAATTGATATCATATGATTAATCTTCATTTTGTTGAGAAATAACTGCTGGTTTACTAGAAACTTTTTCTTGCAACCATTGAAATAATATAAATAGAATCGGAATTACAAAGACTCCTAAAATGGTTCCTATTAACATTCCTCCAACAGCACCTGTACCAATAGATTTGTTTCCTTCAGAACCTACACCTTTTGCCAATACTAACGGCATCAATCCTAAAATAAATGCAAATGAGGTCATTAAAATAGGGCGTAAACGTGATTTTGCTCCGTGAATAGCAGCATCTACAATACTTTCTCCGTTTTTACGTCGCTGCAATGCAAACTCTACAATTAATATGGCATTTTTGGCGAGTAGACCAATCAGCATAATTAATGCAATTTGGAAATAAATGTTGTTTTCAAGTCCGAAGAAATACGTACTAATATACGCTCCGAATACACCAAAAGGAAGTGATAATACTACGGCAAATGGTAGTAAATAACTTTCATATTGTGCACTTAATAAGAAATACACAAATAAGATACTCAACGCAAAAATGAATAGTGTTTGGTTACCTGCACTTACTTCTTCTCTTGTTAAACCAGAATACGCAATGGTGTAATTACTTGGTAATTTTGCCACTTCTTCTTCAATAACTCTAATGGCATCACCCGTACTAAAACCATCGTTTGTAGCACCTGTTATGGTTGTAGAGTTAAATAAGTTGAAACGTGTTACCGATTGTGGACCATATACACGCTCTAATTTTACAAACTGTGTAATTGGTGCCATTTCACCAGAACTTGTTCTTACGTACATGCTATTTAAATCATCTACAGTTGCTCTATCATCTGGTAAAGCTTGAATGTACACTCTAAATTGTTTTCCGAATTTAGAAAAATCAGAAGCATAGACGCCACCAATATATCCTTGCAATGTTGAAAATATACTATTAATAGGCACTCCTTTTTCTTTCGCTAAAGGCACATTAATATCCATTTCGTATTGTGGATAATTTGTGTTGAAAGACGATTGTGCATATTTAATTTCTGGATGACTCATGATAGCCATTGCAAATTCTTTATTCACTTTATCTAATTCTTTAAACTCTCCACCAAATTTATCTAGTAAATTCACCTCAAAACCTGCAGAGTTTCCAAAACCACGAATACTTGGTGGTGAAAAGAAAATAATATTTGCTTCTGGCATTCCTGCTACAACTCCAAATAATTTCCCTGTAATCGCTTGCACAGATGTTGATGGATCTTTACGATCTCCCCAATCTGCTAATTTTATAATTCCGAAACCGTAATTACTACCAGCACCACTAATTAAACTTCTACCTTTAATAAAATTTACGCCTACAATACCATCAATACCATTTATTTTTTCATATAAATCTTTTGCAACAGCATTTGTTCTATCTAAAGAAGCACCTGCTGGTAACTCGATATTTGCAAAAATAATTCCTCTATCTTCATTAGGTACAAAACCTGTTGGTGTGTTTTCAGATGTCCAGAAAATTCCAACAACAGCTAAAACTAATAACAGAGCAGGAATCCATTTCCTTTTAAATAAAAAATGAAGTGACTGTCCGTATCTTTCTACTGTAGCGCTAAAACCACGATTGAAAAGTGTGTAAAAACGTTTTAAAGGGCTTTTACCTTTTAATTCTTCATCTTCTTTATGTGGTTTTAATAAGATAGCACATAAAGCCGGACTTAAAGTTAATGCGTTTACAGCAGAAATTAGAATGGCAATAATTAAAGTAACTCCAAATTGCTCATAAAAAACTCCTGTTGGTCCAGAGATAAAAGTTACCGGAATAAATACAGCTGCCATTACCAAAGTAATAGATATAATGGCTCCAGAAATTTCATTCATGGCCGTTAATGTAGCTTTTTTAGCATTCTTTTCTCCTTCATCTAACTTAGCGTGAACGGCTTCTACAACCACAATAGCATCATCGACGACAATACCAATGGCGAGCACTAGTGCAAATAGCGTTAACAAGTTAATTGAGTATCCAAAAACATTCAAGAAAAAGAAAGTACCAATAATAGAAACCGGTACTGCAATTGCAGGAATTAACGTAGATCTAAAATCTTGTAAGAATAAAAATACCACTAAAAACACCAATACAAAAGCCTCTAATAAAGTGGTTATTACTTTATCTATAGATGCATTTAAAAACAAACTAGTGTCATAAGGAACAAAAATATTTAATCCTTTAGGGAGGTCTTTTTTAACTGACTCTAAAGTTACTTTAATGTTTTCAATAATTTCTCTGGCATTTGAACCTTTGGTTTGAAAAATCCCCATAAATACTGCGGGATTTCCTAAACTCATCGCATTAGAAGAATATGATTGTGCGTCTAATTCAATTTTTGCTACATCATTTAAACGAAGAAATTGTCCATTTCCTAATGCTTTTATAATAACATCTCCATATTGCTTTTCGTCTTTAAAACGACCACTATAGGTTAATGTATAAGAAAATGCTTCCCCATTATTCTGACCCAAAGATCCTGCAGCTGCTTCTAAGTTTTGTTCTCGTAAAGCTGCTGTAATATCTGAGGGGATTAAATTATAAGCGGCTAATTTTTCTGGTTTTAACCAAATACGCATTGCATAATCTTGTTGTGAGAATACACTAACATCTCCAACACCACTAATACGTTGTACGGCAGGAATAACGTTTATTTTTAAGTAATTCTGAATAAATGTGGCATCGTATTCCTCATTTTCAGAATACATAGATATAAACATTAATGCACTTGTTTCTTGCTTTTGAGTTGTTACTCCATTTTGAATTACTTCTTGTGGTAGTAATGAATTTGCTCTAGAAACACGATTTTGAACGTTTACTGCAGCAATATCTGCATCCATTTCTTGGTCAAAATAAACGGTAATTTCAGCGGTACCTGTGTTAGATGCTGTAGAAGTAATATAACTCATACCTTCTACACCATTAATTTGTTCTTCAATAGGAATAATTACACTTTCTAAAACGGTTTCTGCATTGGCACCAGGGTAAGCAGCAACGACTTTAATTGTTGGTGGCGCAATATCTGGATACTCCTCTATCGGTAGACTTGAGATACTTATAATACCAAGTACAACGATTATAATAGAAATTACGGTTGAAAGTACGGGTCTTTCAATAAATGTTTTTAACATAACTTAATAAGTTTATGGTTTGCTAGTTTTTAAATAAAGTTGCGATAGGCTCAATAGCTTTATCAAAAGGTGTTACTTGTGGTGAAATAGCCATTCCGTTTCTTAATTTACCAACGCCAGATACCACAATTTGATCTTCTAAATCTAAGCCAGATTCAAGAACGTATAAGTTGTCTACTGTTGCCTTTACTTTTACAATAGAAGTAACAACCTTGTTCTCTTTATCTAATTTAAAAACCATGATATTTCCTTGTTGTTCATAGGTAGATTTCTGCGGAATTACGATTGCATTTTCATGAACAATAGGAATTTGAATTTTACCACTGTTACCATTTGTAACTAGCTGATTTGGGTTCTTAAAAATAGCTCTAAAGCTTACGGTTCCGGTGTTTTCATTGATTTGCCCAGAACTTGTTTCAATTTTTCCTTTTTCGGCATACATACTTCCGTTTGCTAAGATTAAGTTTATAGCAGGGAAATTTGCTAATTTTTCTGCTAGGTTTTTACCTTCAGCATTTTGTAAAAAGTCTAAATACTGCGTTTCATTTAAACTAAAAAAGGCATACACTTCACCAATATCACTAACAGTCGTTAATGCTTTAGGGTCACTTGGGCTTACCAATGCACCTTCTCTATAATTAATAGCACCCACATTACCATCTACTTGGCTTCTTATAGTTCCATAATCTATATTTGCAGAAACACTGCTGTAATTTGCTTTTGCTTGTGCTAAATTTGCTTTGGCAGTTTCTAATTGTACAGCACTTATTATATTTTTTTCTACAAGCGGAATTAACTTATCTACTTCTACCTGAGCTACATTAATACGTGCTTTTGCGGCACCAGCATCTTGACTTAAAGACTGTGTTTCTAATTTGAATAAAATTTGTCCTTTACGAACTTTCTGACCTTCATCTACCATTACTTTTTGAATGTACCCAGAAACCTTAGCTCTTACAGCACTGTTTACCACTCCTTCTATACTTGTTGGGTATTCTTGATAGCCTGTTACCGTTTTAGTTTGCATTTTAGCTACCGGAAAGGAAGGTGCTGGCCTTTTTACTGCAGCAGTATTTTGTTTTTCACTTTTTGCACAACTTGCAATAATTAAAAATAGACTTAGTGTTAGTAATGTTGATAATTTATGATGTTTCATTTTTTGTTTTAGTTTAAATATCAAATGTATTGTTAGTTAGTTTTGTTCTTAATTCTTCTACAGAAGCCGTTGCGCCATCTATAAACTTAATATAATCGTCATGAAAACTTAAATCGAATTTTTCATTTTCATTTTCAATTTTGTTGTTGTTTATCGTTTCTTTGTATTTTTTTAATTCTAAATGTATTTCACGCTCTTCTCCCCATTTATTCACCATGGTATTTATGTGTTGAACTACCATACCTTGATTAATAATAAAATACTTTTTCCGATCTCCGGTTTTTGTGAAGTACACAATTTTATTTAAATCTTGCAAATGATTTAAGTGTGTAGAGATGGTACTTTTACTAGCGCAAAGAATTGTTACCATGTCTTCAAACGTAGTTCCTTTTTTACCTGTAAGAATTATATAAGATAAAATTCTTGCAGCAACAGGGGCTAAGTGTTCTCTGTTCTCTAAATGGACCCCTAGTTTTTCAACTAAAGCCATCTTTTCTTTGCAGATTTCTTCTTTCATTTTAATTATTTTATGACTGTTTTTAAAAACCAATGGTCTATTTACAATAAAATTATTTGCAAAGATATATTATTGGTTCTGAACAAACAGAACTAATCGAAGTTAAATTATTGTTAAATGAAAAAGCCGATAAAAATATCGGCTTGAAATTGTAAAAAAAAATGCTTTATATGCTGCTTAATTAGCTTTTATATAGCTTTTTAGAAGGAGTGTTCTTAAATTTGAATTGATAAAATTAAGATTCCCAAATTTTATAAAAATCTTCTTTAGAGATTATTTCTCCGTCGCAGTCATCAATCGTTAATGTATCTTCACATAAACCACCAAATTCATCTTCTAAATTTTCTTCACTATATTTAAAAACTTTATCATTTTTATAAATAGTGATTTGTTTTAAAACTTCATCTGCGTCATTCGTTTCAAAAAACCAAGTAGAGGTTCCCCAACTTGCGTTTTCATCATCTCTTTCTTCGTCCCAAAATTGTGTAAAATAATTCATTATATAACTGATTTAAATTGATCTAAGAAACGTTTATCGTTCTCGTAAAACATTCTAATATCTGGTATTTGATATAATAACATGGCAATACGTTCGATTCCCATACCAAAAGCATAACCAGAATATTTTGTTGGGTCGATGTTTGCATTTTTTAATACATTAGGGTCTACCATACCACACCCCATAATTTCTAACCAACCTGTACCTTTCGTTATTTTATAATCTGTTTCCGTTTCTAATCCCCAATAAATATCTACTTCTGCACTTGGCTCTGTAAACGGAAAATAAGAAGGGCGTAATCTAATTTTAGACTTACCAAACATCTCTTTGGTAAAGTATAAAAGTGTTTGTTTTAAATCGGCAAAAGAAACATCTGTATCTATATATAAACCTTCTACTTGATGAAAAATACAATGTGCTCTTGCAGAAATATCTTCATTTCTAAAAACTCTTCCCGGAGAAATAGTTCTTATAGGTGGTTTATTTTCTTCCATATAACGTACTTGCACAGAAGAAGTGTGTGTTCTTAATAAAATATCTGGGTCTTGTTCTATAAAGAACGTGTCTTGCATATCTCTTGCAGGATGGTATTCTGGTAAGTTTAATGCAGTAAAATTATGCCAATCATCTTCAATTTCTGGACCCTCAGAAACGGTAAAACCAATTCTATTAAAAACCTCAATAATTTGGTTTCTTACTAATGAAATTGGGTGTCTAGAACCTAACTCAATTGGTTCTGAAGGACGTGACAAGTCGCCATAAAAAGACTTATCGCTTGTAGCACCTTCTAAAGTCTCTGTTAATTCTGCAACTTTGCCTTCTGCAGAATTTTTTAAGTTATTTAAAGCTTGTCCAAAATCTTTACGCATTGCTGCATCTACATTTTTAAATTCAGCAAACAGCTCTTTTAGCAAACCTTTGCTTCCTAAATATTTAATTCTAAATGTTTCTACTTCATCTTTGGTTGTTGCTTTAAAAGCTTGCACATCACCAATAAGTTCTTTAACTTTATCTAACATTTTTCATTCTAGATTAGAATGCAAATTTACATTTTTTTAAAGAGTTTTATAATGGAAATTAAAACTATTGCTATTCAGGCTACGAAATCGATTGAAAACAGGGGTTTCGAGATTTAATAATTTTTTAATAATAAATTTTATCATATTTAAAATTAGCTATCTTTGTGCCTTTAAATTTTAATTAATACCATAAAAAATCGCATTAAAAATTATGGAATCTAAAATAAATGCTTTCATGGATTACGTTAAGGAGCGTAATTTAAACGAGCCAGAATTTTTACAAGCTGTACACGAAGTAGCAGAGACTGTTATTCCGTTTATTGAAAGCAACCCTAAATATCAAGGGAAGAAATTATTAGAAAGAATGGTAGAACCAGAAAGGACTTTGCTTTTTAGAGTTCCTTGGGTAGATGATAGCGGAGAAACACAAATAAATAGAGGGTATAGAGTGGAGTTTAATTCTGCAATTGGCCCATATAAAGGAGGGTTGCGTTTTCACCCTTCAGTAAACTTATCTATTTTAAAGTTTTTAGGTTTCGAACAAGTATTTAAAAACTCACTAACTACTTTACCAATGGGTGGAGGAAAAGGAGGATCAGATTTTAATCCGAAAGGAAAAACAGACAGAGAGGTAATGGCATTTTGTCAAGCTTTTATGTCAGAATTATTCCGTCATATTGGAGCAAATACAGATGTACCTGCAGGAGATATTGGTGTTGGAGGAAGAGAAATCGGCTTTATGTTCGGTCAATATAAAAAACTACGCAACGAGTTTGTTGGTGTTTTAACAGGAAAAGGTGCAAGTTGGGGCGGTTCTTTAATTAGACCAGAAGCAACAGGTTACGGAGACGTGTATTTTGCACAAAACATGTTAAAAGCTAACGGAGATTCTTTTAAAGGAAAAACGGTAGCAGTTTCAGGTTCTGGAAATGTTGCACAATATGCAACAGAAAAAGCAACCGAATTAGGCGCAAAAGTAGTTACAATGTCAGATTCTTCTGGTTATATTTATGATGAAGACGGAATAGATGCTGAAAAATTAGCATTTGTTATGGACATTAAAAATGTAAGAAGAGGTAGAATTAACGAATACGTAGAAAAGTATACCAACGCAAAATTCTTTGAAGGTGAAAGACCTTGGGGAATAAAATGTGATGTTGCTTTACCATGTGCAACTCAAAATGAGTTAAATGGCGACGAAGCAAAAACATTAATAGAAAATGGGTGTATTTGTGTTGCAGAAGGCGCAAATATGCCTTCTACACCAGAAGCCGTTGAAGTTTTTCAAGAAGCAAAAATTTTATTTGCTCCAGGAAAAGCATCTAATGCTGGTGGAGTTGCGGTTTCTGGTTTAGAAATGAGCCAAAACTCTTTACGTTATAACTGGGAAAGAGAAGAGGTTGATGAGAAATTAAATCAAATAATGAATGATATTCATACTTCTTGTGTTGCCTATGGTAAAGAAACGGGTGGTTACGTAGATTACGTAAAAGGTGCAAATATTGCTGGTTTTGTAAAAGTTGCAGATGCTATGTTAGACCAAGGTGTTGTCTAAATAAAACCTTAATAAAATAAAAAAAGCGCATCATTTTTGATGCGCTTTTTTTATTTTTAAAAATTTAGAAACTAAAATTTATATATTGTGTGTTAATAAACAAAGAAACTAATATGAAAGATAATATAATAGACAACTTAAAATCGTATGCATTTAAAGAAGTTACTTTCGATAAGTTAATGAAAAAAAGAATTAATCAGGTGTTAATAGTTTGCTCTAACTACGATTTTTACATGCTTGAAGAAGATGGTAGAATCGAGGAACGAATTTTTAATGAATACACCTCATTAAACTTAAGGTATCCTCCAAATTTTGTTCATGCAAACTCTGCAAGAAGAGCTCTAAAAATGATGAACTCTCATAAAATCGACATTGTTATTACTTGGCTAGATATTGGTAATTATAAAGCATTCGAAACGTCGAAAATAATTAAAGAGGCCTTTCCTGATGTGCCAATTGCGGCGTTAAGTCATGACTCGTCACAACTAAGAAGCAAGCTAAAAAAAGGGAACACAGGTATTATAGATTTTGTTTTTCATTGGAATGGAAATGTAGATATATTTTTAGCCATCATAAAATTAACAGAAGACAGAATGAACGCCGAAGTTGATATTAATGGAGTTGGTGTAAAAGCGATTTTATTAGTAGAAGACTCGCTTAAATTCTATTCTAGATATATTCCACTTATTTACAAAGTTATCCTTAAACAAACCCAACAAATAATGTCTGAAGGGTTAAATGAGCATCGAAAAATGCTCTTAATGAGAGGGAGGCCAAAAATTTTATTGGCGACAACTTTTGAAGAAGGAATGCATTTATTCGATACCTATAGAGACAATTTATTAGGCGTAATATCTGATGTTAATTATTATAAAGACGGAGTACGAAATGAAGAAGCAGGATTCTTGTTTTTAGATTATGTTCGAAATTACAAACGTTATTTTCCATTTTTAATTCAATCTTCTGATGAAAATAATGAAAAACGAGCTTTAGAACTTAAAGGAAAATTTTTATATAAACATTCAGAAACATTAGGGGTAGATATAAGAAACTATATTGTAAAATACTTTGCTTTTGGAGACTTCGAATTTTGGGATCCAACGCAAATGAAAGTCTTAGCAACAGTTAAAGATTTAAGTGAATTTCAAAAAGCAATAAAAATTGTTACTGAAGATTGTTTGATGTATCATGCAACAAGAAGCGAGTTTTCTAAATGGTTAAAATCTAGAGCCCTTTTTCCTTTAGGAGATTTACTAAGCACTATAGAGTATGACGATTTTGAAAACAGCAATCAAATAAGAGAGTTTTTAAATAGCGCTATTAAATTATATAGAATCTATAGATCTAGAGGTGTAATTGTAAAATTTAACAAACTTAAATATGATGAATTTGTTGGGTTTGCAAGAATTGGAGAAGGCGCTTTAGGAGGAAAAGGAAGAGGTCTGGCATTTATAGACTCTTTTTTAAAGCGAAATAATTTGTATAATAAATATGAAGATGTAAGTATAACAATACCAAGAACGGTTGTAATAAGTACAGACGTTTTTGATCAATTTATTGATACGCACAAACTAATTAAATTTGCAGCAGAGTGTTCGGATGACGAAAAAATACTAAATGAATTTATTTCAAAAGATTTACCAGAATGGGCTTTAGAAGATATTAAAGCATTTTTAAAAACAACCAAATGTCCAATTGCAGTAAGATCTTCGAGTATTTTAGAAGACTCTAATTACCAGCCTTTTGCAGGGGTTTTTTCAACCTATATGATTCCAGATTCTGAAATCGATAAAAAAATTGAAATGATTTCCGATGCAATAAAATCGGTGATGGCATCCTCTTTTTTCGAAAATAGTAAATTATATTTAAAAGCCATATCGCACACAATAGAAGAAGATAAAATGGCCGTAATTTTACAAGAGGTTACAGGTAAACAATACCAAGACGTGTATTATCCAAATATATCTGGAGTTGCACGTTCTATTAATTTTTATCCCATTGGAGAAGAAAGACCAAACGAAGGAATTGCGAATATTGCTTTAGGTTTAGGGGAAATAATTGTAGGTGGAGGGCAATCTTTACGTTTCTCGCCATATCATCCAAAAAAAGTGTTACAATTATCCTCTCCGGGCTCCACTCAAAGAAACACACAGCAATATTTTTATGGTTTAGATGTAGACCCAGATAGTTATCAAGCATCTACCAGTGAGGGAATCAATAAAAAGAAAGTAACGATTAGAAAAGCCGAACACCATGGTTCTTTAAAGTTTGTAGCATCTACCTATGATTTACAAAACAATATGATTAGACCAGGCGTAATGCATGACGGAATTCGTGTAATTACGTTTGATAATATTTTAAAATACAACACTTTTCCGTTGCCAGAAATTTTAAAAGAATTATTACGAATTGGGCAACGAGAAATGAGAAACCCAATAGAAATAGAGTTTGCCGTAAAGCTAGATGTTCCGTCGGGACAACCAAAAGAATTTAGTTTTTTACAAATAAGGCCTATTGTAGAAAGTGTAGAAACGGTAAGTAAATTGCCTAAAAATTTAGATGTTTCAGACACCATAATTTATTCTGAATCTGCCTTAGGAAATGGGAAATATGAAAACATTTTCGATGTTGTTTATGTAAAACCCAATACGTTTAATTCGGCCAATACAAGAGATATAGCAAAAGCAGTAGAAGATATTAATAAAAAATTTGTAGCAGCAGACAAACCCTACATTTTGGTAGGTCCTGGGCGTTGGGGCTCAAGTGATTCTTGGTTGGGAATTCCAGTAATTTGGTCTCAAATTTCTGCAGCAAAAATAATTGTAGAATCTGGTTTAGAAGATTTTAGAATAGATCCGAGTCAAGGAACACATTTTTTTCAAAATTTGACATCATTTAAAGTGGGGTATTTAACCATAAATCCGTTTATAAAAGATGGTTTTTTTGATGTGGCTTATTTAAATGAACAAGAAGCTGTTTTTGAAGATTCTTATTTACGCCATATTTCTTTTAAAACCCCACTTACAGCTGTTGTTGATGGAGCAAATAACAGGGCAGCAATCTTTAAAGCAGGCATTTCATTGAAAGATATTTATACAAATGAAGAAAATACAGATGAAGAATTACCACCTGAGGGATTTATGTAAAAATATGTATATAATAAAAAAGATCCTTCAAATATTTAAACACAGCTCATATTCGTAAAAAAGGATTATTTTTTTGTTAAATATTAAAAAATACAACTAAACATGTTGTTTAAAAATCAATTTTAAAGATGTATTTTTGTTATTAAAATTATTATATAAATAGTTGTTAATTATATTAATATGAATATCACAGAAATTTTAATAAATCTAGAAACGAAACACCCTAACGAAAAGGAATATTTACAGGCTGTTAAAGAAGTTTTAGAGTCTATTGAAACGGTTTATAATGAAAACCCACAATATGAGGCTGCAAAAATTATTGAACGTTTAGTAGAACCAGATCGTATTTTAACTTTTAGAATCTCTTGGGTTGATGATTCAGGAAATGTTCATGTGAATTTAGGTCACAGAATACAGTTTAATAACGCAATTGGCCCCTACAAAGGAGGTATTCGATTACACCCAAGTGTAAATTTAAGCATCTTAAAGTTTTTAGGGTTCGAGCAAATATTTAAAAACGCCTTAACTACATTACCAATGGGAGGTGGAAAAGGAGGATCAGATTTTAACCCAAAAGGAAAATCAGATGCCGAAATTATGCGTTTTTGTCAAGCATTTATGTTAGAACTATGGAGATTTATTGGACCAAGTACAGATGTACCTGCTGGAGATATTGGAACAGGATCTAGAGAAATAGGTTTTATGTATGGTATGTTTAAAAAATTACAACAAGAAAACTCGGGCGTTTTTACAGGTAAAGGTTTAAATTGGGGAGGAAGCTTAATTAGACCAGAAGCAACAGGTTTTGGAGGCGTTTACTTTACAAAAGAAATGTTAGAAACTAAAAATGACGATTTTAAAGGTAAAACGATTGCGCTTTCTGGTTTTGGAAACGTAACGTGGGGTGTTGCTTTAAAAATCACAGAATTAGGCGGAAAAGTAGTTACTATTTCTGGGCCTGATGGATATATTCATGATGAAAAAGGATTGGATGATGATAAAATAAGTTACTTGCTACAATTAAGAGGAAGTAATAACGATGTTGTTTCTCCGTATGCAGATGAATTTCCAGAAGCTACTTTTTATCCAAATGAAAAACCTTGGAGTGTAAAATGTGATATTGCAATGCCATGTGCTACTCAAAATGAGTTAAACGGAGAAGATGCAGCAAAGTTAATAGCAAATGGTGTACAATATGTAGCAGAGGTTTCTAATATGGGGTGTACTCCAGAAGCCATTCATGAGTTTCATAATGCCAAAATTTTATACGGACCTGGTAAAGCAGTAAATGCAGGTGGAGTTGGTGTTTCTGGATTAGAAATGTCTCAAAACGCCATGAAAATAAACTGGACGAAAGAAGAAGTGGATGCTAAATTACATCAAATAATGAATTCTATACACACAGCTTGTTTAAAGTTTGGAACAGAAGAAGATGGCTATATAAACTACGTAAAAGGAGCAAATATTGCTGGTTTCATTAAAGTAGCCGATGCCATGTTAGACCAAGGTGTAATTTAATAAAACTCTTTTAAGTTACTACAAATACGAAACGCGTCAATTACTTGACGCGTTTTTTCGTTTATTTGTGTATCTAAAATAATATATGAACTTTCTTATTTTTATTGTCTTGGGTTTTGGTATTGCAGCAGCAGGTAGTATAACACCCAGTTTTTTAAACTTAACAGTTGTAAAATTTAGTTTAAGAAATGGTAAGAAAGCTGCGTTCTATTTAATTGGTGGTTATGCAACCATTTTATTTTTTCAGGCAAATATTGGTGCATATTTGTCTAGTATTTTAATGAAAAACTCAACGTATATTACTCTAATTCAAAAAATAGGAACTGGAATTCTTTTTCTACTATCTATCAATTTTTTTAGAATACATTTCACTTCAAACGAAAAGAAAGAAAAAAAAGAAATTCCTAAATCAAAAGCCTATTCACATGGTATCATCATGTCTTCTTTAAATACTATTGCCATTCCTTTTTATTTTACGTCAATTTCTGTTTTAATAGGATTAGAATATTTTGAGTATTCATTATTAAATGGTTTTTACTTCTCAATTGGTTCCACATTGGGGTCTTTTTCTCTGTACTCTCTATATGCTATTGTTGCTGAAAAAATTCAACATAAACTAACGTATATTGCAGCTAAAATGGATTTTATTTTGGGATGTTTAACAGGAATTGTGGCCATTGTAAACTTAGTGTATCTACTTCTCTAAATAATTTATTCTGATGCTGTTTTTAACCTTTTTTATCGGATTTATTCTTTCTTCCATAGGTTCTATACCACCAAGTATGTTAAATATGACTTCCTTAAAAATTAGTTTAGAAAAAGGAAGAAAAGCTTCTAATAAATATGCCTTAGGTGTTTCTATTATTGCAATTCCACAGGTATTTATTGCTGTTATTTTAACCAAACACATTGCAGAAAATCCAGCAATCTTAGGTGTTTTAGAAAAAGCAGGAATCCTTATTTTTATATTGTTGTCTTACTATTTTTATAGCGCATCTAGAAAAGGAAAAATTAAAGTTGAAGAAATAAAGAAGAAAAAAGAATTTCCTTTTTTAACAGGAATTACATTATCTGTAATAAACATGTTTGGCATTCCTTTTTTTTGCGGAATTGTAGTATTGCTAGATGCTCTTCGTCTATTTAGTTTTCACATGGTTTCTGTATTATTTTTTACTTTAGGGTCTGTGCTTGGTACATTTTATGTCCTTTTTTTATACGGAAAGTTTGCAAAAAAGATTCAACAAAAAACAGGGAAATTAACAAAAGACATTAATATAGTATTGTCTATTTTAACGGGTTTTGTTGCAGTTATTACATTAATAAAAGGATTTATTTAAAGAGAAAATGAAAAGTATACAAAATAGAGTAGTTCAGGGAACGCACAATAAGCCAATTGTAACAGATGTTTTTTATAAAGAAGATCATCAACCAAAAAAAATAATTATCTTTTGCCACGGTTACAAAGGGTTTAAAGATTGGGGTGCTTGGAATTTAATGGCAGAAGCTTTTGCAAATGCAGGTTTCTTCTTTGTTAAGTTTAATTTTTCTCATAATGGAGGAACTTTTGAACAACCTATAGATTTTCCAAATTTAGATGCTTTTGGAAATAATAATTACACCAAAGAATTAGACGATTTAGAAAGTGTTTTAGATTGGATTTCATCTGAAGAAAAATTTAAGAATGAAGTTGATTCTAATGATATTTCTATTATTGGACATAGTAGAGGTGGCGGAATTGTGTTACTAAAAGCAAATGAAGATGCTCGAATTAAAAAAGTAATTACATTAGCTTCTGTTTGCGATTTTGGTTCAAGAAGTTCAACTATTGGCGATTTGGAGAATTGGAAAAAAACAGGCGTTAAATATGTTTTAAACGGAAGAACAAAGCAAAACATGCCACATTTTTATCAATTTTATGAAGATTTTAAAGAAAATGAACAACGTTTAAATATTGAAAAAGCGGTAAGAAATTTAAAGATCCCGCAGTTAATACTTCACGGAGATAAAGATACTTCAATCTCTTTAGAGGAAGGTGAAAAAATACATTCTTGGAACTCTAAAAGCAGATTAGAAATTATTGAAAAAGCAAATCATGTTTTTAATGTTTCTCATCCATGGAAAGAAAAAAACATGTCTAAAGAGTTAGAAAAGGTTGTAAATACTTGTCTTCATTTTTTAAAAGAGTAAAATGAGTTTGTTATCATTTAAGGACAACAAACTCATAATAAATTAATTATTAAAAAAAACTTTATTAGAAAAATAAATGTCGATTGGAGAAACACCTATACTTTTTACTTCTTTAGCAAAACTTTTATCATTATTATAAATAGCTAAAATACTGTTGTCAGGATTAAAAAAATCTTCTAAACCTGCAACATATACTTGCTTTGTAACTGGGTGCTCTTTTACAACTGTGTTAAGAGCTACACTATTATTTATGGGTGAAGCGAATTCTTCTACAGTTTTTGTAGTGGTATTAAATCTATAAATCTTACCTGAAGCAGACTCAGACCAATAGGCAGTTTCTGAGTTTGAATTCATATTTAAAATACTGTTTTTAAATAGATTAATAGTTTCGTTAGTAATTTCAACCGTTTCTGAAATGGTGTAATCGTTCTTTAGTTTTGTGAATGCAGCTAAAGCCGTTCTTTTTTCTGTAGCAACCCAAATATTATTTTCATTATTTCTTAATACTCCAGAAATATTTTCAGAAAAAGTTAGAAGCGTTTTTATTGTTTTTGTGTTTATATCAAAAGATTTTAACTCTTTACCATCTGCAATTAGAACATTTTCTCCGTCTAATAATAAGGCAGCATTATTAAATAAAACAGCATTAGAGGTACCTGTAATACTTTCTCCAATTCCTGTAACAGTATTTACAGTAGATAAATTGTATTTTTTTCTTCTTCCTCTACCAGAAGTATTAATTACCAAACCATCGGTATCAGAATACATTTGCAAATAAGAAGGCGAGCCCACCTTAGATGTGGTTACAGTATTTTCTAAACTTAAAGTTTCTAAATCTAAAATAGAAATAAAACTAGGTCCATTTTGGCTTACCAAATACAACTTGTTATTAAATTCAGAAAAAGATGTAGTTTCACTATTGGCAGAAGAATACACATTTAATGTAGGGTATTTGTCTTTGTTTAAGTAAGTCAAAGATGTGTTGTCACTTTCTAGACTTAAAATAAAAGTCGTGTCAAAAATTGGTGTTTCTTCTAAAAGGTTAGTTTCTTTAGAACAAGCGGCAAGTGTAATTATACATAATAGTATAATTTTCGAATAGAGATTTCTCATTATAATTGATTTAATATTTACGATATAAAACATCATATATGCAAGCAGTGTTTTGGTAGTTAAAACAGGGTTGAGTTATGAATTTTTAAAAATATTTTTTGCCTTTCTCCCGAAAGCATAAAAACACGAATATAATTTTAGGCAGGTTTCCTGGCTTGCATTTTGTTAAAACCTTCCCATCTTTGTAAAGACAGTGGTGTGAGAAATAACAGTAATCTAATTTTTAGACAATGCTTACAGTTGCGGGAACAGCTCAGGATTTTTTATAAAAAAAATCACCTGATTCCCTTTTAATTCTAATTCAATTTTATGAAAAAGAAACCAAAAATTTACGGCGCGAAAGTATTTCCTTTTTTCATCAAAAAAAACTAAATTGAAGAATTAATCTAGACTATTTTTGTGTTCATGGAATTGCAACCTCCTTTTAGAAAAATAATTCATGTAGATATGGATGCTTTTTATGCGTCTGTAGCAGAATTAGACAACCCAGAATTAAGAGGGAAAGCAATTGCAGTAGGTGGAGAGGGCAGAAGAGGTGTTATTTCTGCGGCAAGTTATGAAGCGCGTAAATTTGGTGTAAAATCTGCAATGAGTGGCACTTTAGCAAGGCAAAAATGCCCACATTTAATTTTTGTAAATAGCGATTTTGATCGTTACAGAGAAATATCTAAAAAAGTTAGAGAAATATTTTACGAGTACACAGATTTGGTAGAACCACTTTCGTTGGATGAAGCCTATTTAGATGTTACAGAAAACAAGAAAGGGAATCCGTCTGCAAATACAATTGCAAAAGAAATTAGACAGCGCATTTTCGATGAAACTGGTCTAAGAGCATCCGCAGGAATTTCTATTAACAAATTTATTGCAAAAGTAGCGTCTGATATAAACAAACCAAACGGACAAAAAACAGTGCATCCAGATGAGGTAATTCAGTTTTTAGAAGAACTTCCTGTTAATAAATTCTACGGAGTAGGTAAAGTTACTGCGGCAAAAATGTACAATTTAGGGATCTTCAAAGGGAATGATTTAAAGAAAAAGTCATTAGAAGAATTGATAAAGTTGTTTGGGAAATCTGGAACTCATTATTACAATATTGTTCGCGGAATTCATAACAGTGCTGTAAAACCAAATCGGATTAGAAAATCTCTTGCAGCCGAAAGAACTTTTAGTGAAAACATTTCTTCAGAAATTTTTATGATAGAAAAGTTAGATAAAATTGCAGATGAGTTAGAAAGACGCATGAAAAAAACGGATACTAAAGGAAAAACCATTACCTTAAAAATTAAATATTCAGATTTTACACAACAAACAAGAAGTAAGACAAAAGCAACTTTTATGCAGACGAAAAATGAGTTTTTTCCTGTGGTAAAAGAATTGTTATATCAAGATAAATTACCAAATTCTGTACGTTTATTAGGGTTGTCTTTTGGGAATTTAAACACAGAAATTACTGCACCTATTTGGGTACAATTAAAGTTTGAATTTTAAGGTGCATTCCGTCATTGCTAGGAATGAATGACGAAGCAATCTGTTAATTAATTATAAGATTAATTTATTCTTCGTATTAACAAAAACAGGAATATGAATCTAAAAATAACAAGAACAAACTCTAAAAACCAAGATTTTATTAAATTGACAAGACATTTAGATGCATATCTAAAAATTACAGATGAAGACGAACACGATTTTTACAATCAGTATAATAATATCGATGTTTTACAATTTGTTGTTGTAACTTATGTTGATGAAATTGCAGTAGGTTGTGGAGCTATTAAAAAGTTTGATTCTGATTCTGTAGAAGTAAAAAGAATGTTTGTTTCTTCGGAGAAAAGAGGAAGAGGAATTGCTCAAAAAACACTAACAGAATTAGAAACTTGGGCAAAAGAATTAAGCTATAAAAAATGTATTTTAGAAACAGGTAAAAGACAAGTTGAAGCTGTACAGTTTTATCATAAATGTAATTATAAAATAATTCCAAATTACGCACAATATAGAAGAATGGAAAATAGTATTTGTTTTGAAAAATATATATAAATGAACTATAGTTATTGGGAATTAAAAGAATGGTTTTCTAGCATCGATTTTACAATTGTTGGTAGTGGAATTGTAGGCCTAAACTGTGCTTTAGAACTCAAAAAAAATCACCCGAAAGCAAAGGTTTTAATCATTGAAAAAGGAATGTTACCTCAAGGAGCAAGCACTAAAAATGCAGGTTTTGCTTGTTTTGGAAGCATATCTGAAATTATTGACGATTTAAACGCACACACAGAACAAGAAATTTATAATTTGGTTAATAAGCGCTGGAAAGGATTGCAACTATTACGTAAGAATTTAGGTGATAAAAACATTAATTTTTTGCAACACAAAGGATATGAATTATGCGAATCTGAATCCTTTTTTAATGAATGTATTTCTAAAAAAGAGCAAATAAATAAGCTTCTAAAACCTATTTTTAAAGATGATGTTTTTTCTATTTCAGAGAATAAATTTAACTTCAAAAATGTGCATCAACAATATATTACAAATAATTTTGAAGGACAGATTGATACAGGAAAAATGGCTTTTGAATTGTTAAATAAAGCTCAAAAATTAGGAGTGAAGATTTTGAATAATATTTCAGTTGAAAGTTTTTCCGAAACAGGAAACTTGGTAGCAGTAAAAACGGATAAAATTACCTTTAAAACAGATAAATTATTTATTGCTACAAATGGATTTGCAAATCAACTTCTAGAAGAAAAAGTAAAACCAGCGAGAGCACAAGTTTTAGTAACAAAACCCATTAAAAATCTACATATAAAAGGGACTTTTCATTTAGATAAAGGGTATTATTATTTCAGAAATATTAATGATAGAATTTTATTAGGAGGCGGAAGAAATCTAGATTTTAAAACAGAAGAAACTACAGAATTTGGTCTAACTGATATTATTCAGAATAAATTAGAAAGAATATTAAAAGAAACAATTTTACCAAACACAGATTTTGAAATAGAACACAGGTGGAGCGGAATTATGGGCGTGGGAAATCAGAAAAAAACCATTGTAAAACAATTGTCTGGTAATGTTTTTTGTGGCGTTCGTTTAGGCGGAATGGGAATTGCAATTGGTAGTTTAGTTGGTAAAGAGTTGGCAGAATTAATAGATTAGAATGATAAACCTCTCGACTGCGCTCGAGGAGACACTGAAATATGAATAGAATTTTTGATGTTGTTATAATTGGTGGAGGTTTGGCAGGTTTGTGTAATGCAATTCATTTATCAAAATTTGGTATAAAGGTTTTATTAATTGAGAAAAATAAATACCCTAAACACAAAGTTTGTGGAGAATATATTTCGAATGAAGTATTGCCTTATTTAGACTTTTTAGAAATCAATCCGTTTGATTTTGGTGCTGTTAAAATTAAAAAGTTTCAATTATCCACTACAAAAAATAAAGTAATATCGGCAAAATTGCCCTTGGGAGGATTTGGGATTTCACGATACACTTTAGATTTTGAATTAGCTAAAAAAGCACTAAAAAATGGCGTAACAGTTTTACAGGATTCAGTAATAAATGTTGATTTTGAAAATGATATTTTTTCGATTGAAACGAAGGAAAATCAAAATTTTACAACCAAAGTAACTATTGGCGCTTTTGGAAAACGTTCTTTATTAGATGTGAAAATGGAACGTAATTTTATCAAAAAAAAGGCACCTTATTTAGGGGTTAAAATTCATGTAAAAGGCAGTTTTCCAGAAGATTTAGTGGCACTTCATAATTTTAAAGGCGGTTATTGTGGTATTTCTAAAGTTGAAAATAATGCTATTAACTTGTGTTATATCACTAGTTTTTCATCCTTTAAGAAGTATAAAAATATTGATGATTTTCAAGAGCAAGTTGTTTTTAAAAATAGATTTTTAAAAGAAATATTTAAGAATTCTGAAGCTATTTTTGAGAAGCCTTTAACGATTAGTCAGATTTCTTTTGAAACAAAAAAGCCAGTAGAAAACCATATTCTAATGTGTGGAGATTCTGCAGGAATGATTCATCCACTTTGTGGAAATGGAATGAGTATGGCAATTCAATCTGCACAACTAGCATCTAAATTGATTCTAAATTACTTGAATGGTAAAAACGTGTCTAGAAACGAACTCGAGAAGCAATATATTAGACAGTGGAATAAAAAATTTAGCTTGCGTTTAAAAGCGGGTCATTTTATAGCAATGTTATTTAGAAAAGATAGAATTGCAGCTGTTTTATTGCAAATTTTAAAGAAACTACCTTTTTTATTACCAATTATAATTAAGCAAACACATGGTAAACCAATGAAAATTTAATGGATTTTTTTATCAGCACAAAAAATAGAACAGACAAAGAAGAATTAATGGACGATTTTTCTATTGGTGGAGATTTACTACGAGATACTTTAGATAAGTTAGAAAATATCAATCGGTATTTAGGGGGGAATTTAGTAACTTTAAATTCGCTGAAAAAAGTATTAAAAAATCACCCAAAAGAAGAAGAGCTAACTATTGTAGATATTGGTTGTGGTCATGGAGATATTTTACGAGATGTGGCAAAATTTGGAAGAAAAAACGGTTACAAAATGACGTTGTTAGGTATTGATGCGAATCCAACTGCAATAGTATATGCAAATGAATTATCAACCGAATTTCCCGAATTGAGTTTTAAAACGGAAGATATTTTTTCTGATACATTTAAAAACAGACAATTCGATGTAGTATTGGCAACCTTATTTTTGCATCATTTTAAAGAAGAACAATTGGTTTCTTTTCTGGGAAATACTCTAAAACAAACAAAAATAGCAATTGTAGTAAACGATTTACATCGACATAAATTGGCATATTATTTATTTATGTTGTTGTCTCTTTTTATCAAAAATAAAATGATTATTGAAGACGGATTAACGTCTGTTTTAAGAGGATTCAAAAGAAAAGATTTAGAAAGAATGGCTCAAAAATTAAATGTAAAATTACAAATTTCTTGGAAATGGGCATTCCGTTTTCAATGGATAATTCAGAAATAAAAATGGCGGTAAAAATAATAGCAGTTGCAAAACAACTTCCTAAATATCACAGAGAAACAAAAGATATTATTCCGTTTGTAAAATTATGGATGCAAGATCAAGATACTCGTTTTCAAAGAAAAGTGATTAAACTTTTTGAAGGCGCAGGTGTAGACAAGCGCTATTCTATAATGGATCCTGAAGAAGTTTTTGTGGCAACTTCTTTTGAAGAAAAAAATGATATTTACGCAAGAGAAGTTGTAAAATTAGCAGAACAATCACTAAAAAAATCTTTAGAGAAAGCGAGTTTAAAACCTACGGATATCGATTATATAATTACAGTAAGTTGTACGGGAATTATGATTCCGTCTATGGATGCTTATTTGATTAATTCGCTGCAAATGAAACAAGATATTGTGCGTTTGCCAGTTACAGAAATGGGTTGCGCAGCAGGAGTTTCTGGTATTATTTATGCGAAGAATTTTTTGAAAGCAAATCCGAATAAAAGAGCTGCTGTAATAGCTGTTGAAGCACCAACAGCAACGTTTCAGTTAGAAGATTATTCGATGACAAATATTGTAAGTGCTGCTATTTTTGGTGATGGGGCTTCTGCGGTTATTTTGTCTTCTTATAAAGAAGATAAAGGGCCAGCAATTATTGATGAAGCCATGTATCACTTTTACGATGCGACTTCTATGATGGGTTTTAAACTGGTAAATACAGGTTTACAAATGATATTAGATAAGGAAGTTCCACAGAAAATATCAGATCATTTTCCGGCAATTGTGCATCCGTTTTTAGAACGTAGTAATTTGACAATTGATGATGTAGATCACTTAATTTTTCATCCTGGAGGAAAGAAAATTGTACAAACGGTGGAAGATTTATTTGGTGTTTTAGGAAAGAATATAGATGATACAAAAGAAGTTTTACGTTTGTATGGTAATATGTCTAGCGCAACCGTTTTATATGTTTTAGAACGATTCATGGATCGGAATCCAGCAAAAGGAGAAAGAGGTTTAATGTTGAGTTTTGGTCCTGGTTTTTCTGCGCAACGAATTTTGTTAGAGTGGTAATTGAATGATAATAAGCAGTGATAAGACCTGTGAGGTCTGTTAAACTTAATAAATGAACCAAATAGAAATCATAAAAAACCTTCCTTATACAAATCCTTTTTTGTTTGTTGAAGAACTCACAGAAATTTCAGAAGATGGAGTTACAGGAAATTACACTTTCAACGAAACTGCCTTTTTTTATGAAGGTCATTTTAAAGGAAATCCAATTACACCAGGCGTTATTTTAACGGAAACAATGGCACAAATTGGCGTTGTATGTTTGGGTATTTATTTATTAAAAGACGAAATTTCAGCAACAGAGAAAAAACCACAAATTGCGTTAACCTCTAATCAGGTTGATTTCTATTTACCTGTTTTACCAAATGAAAAAGTAACGGTGATTTCAGAGAAAGAATATTTTAGATTCAATAAGTTAAAATGCAAAGTAAAAATGATGAATGAGAAAAATGAACTGGTTTGCAGAGGAACTATTTCTGGAATGATAAAAGCTTAATCTCTATAATGACAGACCTCACAGGTTTTTAAAACCTGTGAGGTCTAAAATCGATAAAGAAATGAAATCAGCACAAGTAAAAAATAGAGTAGTAATTACTGGTTTAGGAGTTGTGTCGCCAAATGGCGTTGGTTTACCTGCGTTTACAAATGCGATAAAAGCTGGGATTTCAGGAATTACCTTTCATCAAAATTTAAAAGACAAGGGATTTTCTTGCTGTATTGGCGGAATTCCGGATATTTCTGAAGAAAAAAAAGCAACATATTTAACACCTTTACAACTACGTGGGTTTAATAGTACTTCTATTTTATACGGATGTATAGCAGGAATTGATGCGTGGAAAGATGCAGGTTTTTCTGTGGATGAAAACTCCGCATTAGATTATGATTCTGGTTTAATTTTTGGAATAGGAACATCTGGAATTGAAAAATTTAGAGAGGCAATTTATAAAATTGATGAGCAACAAGTAAGGCGTTTAGGTAGTACTTCTGTGGTGCAAACCATGGCAAGCGGAATTTCGGCTTATTTAGGCGGGATTTTAGGTTTAGGAAACCAAGTAACCACAAATTCATCTGCTTGTACAACAGGAACAGAAGCCTTGTTATTAGGTTTTGAACGTATTAAAAACGGAAAAGCAAAACGGATGTTGGTTGGGAGTTCTAGCGATAGTAGTTTATATACTTGGGGTGGTTTTGATGCAATGCGCGTAATGTCTTATAAACACAATGACTCGCCAGAAAAAGGATCGAGACCCATGAGTAAATCTGCATCTGGTTTTGTTCCTGGAAGTGGTGCAGGAGCTTTGGTTTTAGAATCTTTAGAAAGTGCTTTAAAGAGAAATGCTACAATTTATGCGGAAGTTTTAGGTGGAAATATAAATTCTGGCGGACAAAGAAATGGCGGAACGTTAACGGCTCCGAATGCAGAAGCGGTTCAGAAATGTATTACAGATGCAATTTTAGATGCTGCTATTTCTGCGGAAGAAATTGATGTAATAAACGGTCATTTAACAGCAACATCTAAAGACAGTTTAGAAATAGAAAATTGGACCAAAGCATTGCAAAGAAAAGGAACTTATTTCCCTTATATAAACTCTCTAAAATCTATGGTTGGCCATTGTTTGGCTGCTTCTGGCGCTATTGAGTCTGTAGCTGCTGTTTTGCAAATTAAAGAACAATTTGTGTTTCCGAATATAAATTGTGAAGATGTGCATCCAGAAATTACAGCATTAATTTCTTCGGATAAAATTCCAGCAAAAATAATAGAGAAAAACATTACTATTTTAGCAAAAGCAAGTTTTGGTTTTGGTGATGTAAATGCTTGTGTTATCTTTAAAAAGTATAAATTATAACTAATTTAAGAGAAAGAAAGACCTCACAGGTTTTTAAAACCTGTGAGGTCTAAAACAATAAATAAAATATGACAAAAGAAGAAATTATAAGTAAACTAACAACCATTGTAAAGCCTTATATTCAAAATGAAGATGGGTTTAAAAACATCTCTGAAGACACAGATTTTATAAACGATTTAGAGATAAATTCTGCAAATTTAGTAGATATTATTTTAGATGTAGAAGACGAGTTTAAAATAGAAATAGACAACGATTCTATGGAGAAAATGCTTTCTGTAAAAGCAACTGTTGCCGTAATTCAATCTAAAATGGATGCATAATATTGGCAATGATATTGTTGATATAAAGCTTGCTAAAACCCAAAGTAATTGGCAACGAAAAGGTTTTTTAGAGAAGCAATTCACTCAAAAAGAGCAAAAGGAGATTCACGATGCTGACAATCCGTTTTTAAAAGTTTGGCAATTTTGGTCTATGAAAGAAGCTGCTTATAAGTGTTATACTCAAAAAGTAGAAAAACGTTTTTTTGCCCCTTTAAAGTTTGAATGTACTCTAATCTCTAAAGAAGAAGGAACTGTGGTTTTTAAAGATAAGGTCTTTTATACAACTACAGCTTTTAGCTTGTTTTATATTTCTACTATTGCAAAAAAAAACGCAGCAACAACTTCTATTTTCTCTACAATTGGAAAAGCAAATATTGTAGATAGAAACCTTAGAGCCAAATTAGCAGAAGCAATAAATGTTTTGCCAGATGAAATAGAAAAAAGAAAAACGGCTATTGGTGCTCCTCTTTTTTTTTATCAAGAAAAAAGATTAACGAAGTCGTGCTCAATTTCTCATCATGGAAATTACGGAGCATTTGCATTTACTTTAGAAAATGAATATTAAAGAAGAATTATATAAACTTTGCGACGAATATGTAAATAAACGTTTGCAAACTGTAGAAGAGATTATTTCATCCAATCAAAAAGCGTTGCAGTCTGAAACTAAAAGTTCTGCTGGCGATAAGCATGAAACGGGACGCGCAATGTTGCAGTTAGAAATGGAAAAAGCAGGACAACAATTAGCAGGAATTACGCAGATGAGAGAAATTTTAGCAAAAATAGAGGTTGCGAAAGCGTCTAAAATTGCGTGTTTAGGAAGTATTATTTATACCGAAAAAGTAAATTATTTTTTAAGTATTTCTGCAGGACAATTAGTAGTTGAAGGTAATTCTTATTATGCCGTTTCGGTATCTTCACCAATTGGTAAATTATTGTTAGGAAAGAAGGAAAAGGAAACATTCTTTTTTAATGGAAATAATTTTAAGGTGGAAAAAGTAGAATAAAAAGTGTATTTTTAAAAATCTTAATTTTGTATTTTAGATGCCTATTAGTAATTTAAAAACCCATTATGCTAGAAATTTTCAAAAATCTAATTTTAATATACTAAAATTAGAAGATTTATTTAAAGCAGAAAATACGAATGCTATCACCAAAAACCATAAGGTAGATTTCTATACTTTATTGTTTTTTACCAATGGTATTGGAAAACACTCTATAGATTTTACAGACTTTAATTATAGAAGTGGCAGCATTCTTTCTATTAGAAAAGATCAAATACATAAGTTTTATTTAAATAAAGAAACTGAAGGTTTTTTATTGTGTTTTAAAGAAGAGTTTTTAAATAGTTATTTAAACACAATAGAAGTTGCAAGGTCAATACAAATGTTTAACGAGTTACTAATATCACCAAAAACACAATTAAGAGAAAACGATTTAGCAGGTGTTTTACGATTAGTAATGGCAATAGAAAATGAAATTTTTAACATAAGAGATAAGTTTTCTATACAAATTATTAGAAGCCTTATACATCTTTTAATTACACTTATTTATAGAATAAAAGCAGAAGGACATAACAAAATTCAATTAAATAAGTATGTAAAAGAGTTTATTAAATTTCAAAATCTTCTTGAAAAAAATTATACTGAAACTAAAAAAGTTTTTGACTACGCAATTAAATTAGGTTTTTCCACAAAAAAACTAAATACAATTGTAAAGTTTGTTACAAATAAATCTGCTAAAAATTTTATAGATGATACTGTTATTGTTAAAGTAAAAAGTACTCTTTTACATTCTAATTTTTCAATAAAAGAAGTTGCTTTTAAAACTGGTTTTAATGATCCTACAAGTTTATACAAGTACTTTAAAAAACACACCAATTCTACCCCAGAAGAGTTTAGAAAGCAGTATAAAATTTAGTTTTTTCCCTTTTGGACAGTCTTAAAGCATATTATTAACCTTTTTGAAAAAAGATTACTGTTACATTTGTATAAATTAAGATAAT
Organism: Polaribacter sp. ALD11; assembly: GCF_002831685.1. Classification (NCBI taxonomy): domain Bacteria; kingdom Pseudomonadati; phylum Bacteroidota; class Flavobacteriia; order Flavobacteriales; family Flavobacteriaceae; genus Polaribacter; species Polaribacter sp. ALD11. The sequence goes on from NZ_CP025119.1 coordinate 2,517,219, forward strand.
TATATTCCCCCAATTTTTTTAATTATACTGAATAACTGTATAATTAAAACCTTTTAACTCTATTATTTTAGAATTAAAAGGTTTTTATTTTTAGCTCTATTATAGTTCCCTTTTCTAAATTTGAAACATGATTTAAAAACACTACTTGGTTTTCAAATTCGGCTTCTATTAACCAATAAGCACCTTTAAAATAAGAATTTAAAACGGTTGCGTTTAAATCAGTATTTTTAACAATTTTAATTTGATGCGGATATAATAAAACGTTTTTTCCATTAAGAACAATTTCATTTACATCATCAAACAAAGCTGCTACATATTTTTCTTTCGGATTGTTATAAATCTCTTTTGGTGAATCTGTTATTAATATCTTATTGTTGCGAATAATTAGTAGTTTGTCTGCAAAAGAAAGCGCATCATTCTTATCATGTGTAGCTACAATACATGCAATATTTTTTTCTTTTAGATACGCAAAAAGCTTTCTTCTTAGAGAGTTTTTTTTGAAATTGTCTATTTGCCCGAAAGGTTCATCTAGTAACAATAATTCGGGTTCATTTGCAAGCGCTCTGGCAATTGCCACCCGTTGCTTTTGTCCGCCACTTAGGTTTTTTACTTTTGTTTTTTCAAAAGCTTTCATTTCTATAACTTCTAATAACTCTTGCGTTCGTTTTTCGCTTTCTTCAGGATAAAAACGAGACAAGAATTTTTTAATATTTTCTGAAACAGAAGTATAAGGCATCAAATCGAAATCTTGTGCAACATATTTAAAGAAATCCATACCCGGAACTAGATGGTGTTCTGGTCCTAAAACCTGATTTTCTTTCCAAGATATTTCTCCTTTTTTTAAATCTAACAAACCGTAAATTGCTTTTAAAAGTGTTGATTTTCCACAACCACTTTCGCCCATAACACATAAATGTTCGCCTTCTTTTAAGGTGAAATTGAAATTACTTAAAACAATTTTTCTTTTAGAATATCCAAATGAAATTTTATTTACTTTTAACATATTGTAAAAATAAGATTTCTATTTGACTTGTTATAGCTAAATAATAGTAAGTATGCCCGCGTTAGCGATTGAAGCATTTGTTTGAGCTCTTTTGCTTTTCAGCAAAAAGCGAGTGCGTAAAGCGCGACCCTTGGGGAACGCCCAAATAAAAAAAACCGACACTTTCGCATCGGTTTTAATTTTAATATATAATTTTTTTAAAAGAGAATCATATAAAAAAGGTTTGTGACTTTACCAGATTCTTACTCTTTCTTCAGGTTTTAAATACATTTTATCTCCTTCTTTAACATCGAATGCTTTATAGAAAGCATCTACGTTTTTAAGAGGCATGTAGGATCTATACATTCCAGGAGCGTGTGTGTTTGTCATGATTAAGTTTTTAAGAGCTTCGTCTCTCATTTTTGTTCTCCAGATGGTTCCCCAAGAAAGGAAGAAACGTTGTTCTGGTGTGTAGCCATCTATTTTTTCTGGTCTACCGCTTTTCTTTAAGAAAATTTGTAAACCTTCGTAAGCTGCTTGTACACCACCTAAATCTCCAATGTTTTCACCTAACGTATATTCACCATTTAAGTGCATAGAATCTATGGCAATAATGTCTGAATATTGTTTTACTAATTGTTTACCAATTACTGCGAATTTTTCAGAATCTGTATCTGTCCACCAGTTTTTAAGGTTTCCATCACCATCGAAACGAGCACCAGAATCATCGAAACTATGAGAAATTTCATGACCAATAACAGCTCCAATTCCGCCATAATTAACAGCTTCATCTGCTTTATAATCATAAAAAGGAGGTTGTAAAATTGCTGCTGGAAAAACGATTTCATTATTTACAGGATTAAAGTATGCATTTACAGTTTGTGGAGACATTCCCCATTCTGTTCTGTCTACTTCTTTTCCTAATTTTGCCATGTTTTTGTTATAATTCCATTTTGTAACATTTATAGCGTTTTCAAAATAAGAACCACCTTCTTCTAATCCTTTTACTTGCAATTCAGAATAATCTTTCCAAACATCTGGATACGCAATTTTAACAGTTAATTTATGTAATTTTTCTAAGGCTTTTTCTTTAGTCTCTTCGCTCATCCATTCTAAACCAGCAATTCTTACCTCGAAACCTAGCATTACATTGTCTATCATTTCTTTTGCCTTTGCTTTTGCTTCTGGCGGAAACATTTTTTCTACATATAACTTTCCTAAAGCTTCCCCAACAGCACCATTTAAGTTTCCTAAAGCACGTTCGTCTCTTGCACGTTGTTTTTTAGCACCACGCATTTCTTTGCTATAAAACTCCCAATTTGCAGTTTCTAAATCTGTAGATAAAGAACTTAAAGAACTGTTGATAGTGTTCCAACGTAATAATAATTTTATATCGTCTACAGAACGCTTTGTAAAAACTTTACTCATGGCTTTAAAATAACCAGGATCTGTTACAATAACTCTGTCTAAATCTGTAACACCAATACCGTCTAAATGTGCTTTCCAATCTATTGCAGGCGCTAATGCTGTTAATTCTGCTACAGACATTGGGTTGTACATTTTACGAGTATCTCTACTCTCTTCTTTAGACATCATTGGTGTTGCTAAACTAGTTTCAAAAGCAACAATGGTAGCTGCATTCTTTTTAGCAGTAGCTTCATCATCTCCAAATTCTTGAAACATTTTTGCTACAAATTCTTCATATTTAGCTAATTTGTCTGCTACTTTTTCATCTACGTAGTAATCTCTAGATAAACCTAAAGAACCACCACTCATATAACCAGCATATTCACTACTATTTTTTAAGTCGTTATAAACACCAAAACCATAAAAACCACCACCACCATAAGGCGCCATATTTGTAATATAGTTTTCTACATCTTTCTTTGTTTTAATTTCTTCTATTTTTGCTAAAAATGGCATTACAGGCGCTTTGCCTTGTTGGTTTCTAGCAACAGTATCCATTATTGTTTGGTAATAATTTACTGCTTTTTCTTGATCTGAATCTATTTCATTTCCTTGTGCATCTTTTACTTTAGGAAAATCTCGTTGCTCAATTGCATTATTTAGTATTTTTAACACATCTGCATCTGTTTTTTTACGCAGTTCGTTAAAACCACCCCAAGATGTTTGATCGTCTGGAATTGCTGTACTATCAATCCAAGTACCGTTTACGTGTCTAAAAAAATCATCTGATGCTGCCACAGAAGTATCCATGTTTTCTATGATAATACCTGCAGATTTCTCTTCGGATTTTTCTTCTTTACAAGAAACAAAAGCGAACGATGCAATTGCAGTTGTAAACAAAACTCTTTTAATTGTTTTCATGAGTTAATTATTTGATTGTTTGAATGATTAGTTTGTAAATGAACTTTTTGTTACACTTTTTAACATCTTAGATTTAATTTCTCCTTTTTAGAGCTTAGAAGTATCTAAAACACCATATCAAAGATAAGCAAATTTCAAAATATTAGTTTTTTATATTTTCTTAGAAGTTATATTTCGAACTAATTTCAGAATCTAAGAATAGACCTTTTAAAAAACAGTAGTTTTGTGGCTACAAAAAGATACATGAAGGATTATATAATTATTGGTGCTGGTCAATCTGGTTTAGCAATTGCGTATTATTTAAATAAACAAAATGTAAATTACTTAATAGTTGATGCCAATTCTGAAGTTGGTGCGCCTTGGTTAAAAAGATGGGATTCTTTAAAATTATTTACGCCTTCGGAATTTAATAGTTTACCTGGTTTAGAATTTCCGTATAAGAAAGGACATTATGCGAATAAATATGAAGTTGCAGGGTATTTAAAAGGATACGTTTCTAATTTTAAGATTCCGGTTGAGTTTAACCATAAAATTACTTCCTTAAAAAAGGAGAATGGCATTTTCAAATTAGAAAGCAACCTTAAAACTTTTGAAGCAAAAAATGTAATTGTTGCAACAGGTCCTTTTCACAAACCTTTTACACCTAGTTGTCATACAAAAATATCGGAAGACATATTACAAATTCATAGTGAGCATTATAAAAGTCCAGATCAATTAAAAGAAGGAGCAACATTGGTTGTTGGCGCTGGAGATTCTGGTGTACAGATTTTAAATGAAATTTCAAAAACGAATACACCTGTCTATTTTTCAGGAAACACAGATATTGTATCACTTCCTCAAGAAATATTAGGGAAAACATTATGGTGGTGGTTTAGTAAAGTAGGTTTTTTAACAGCTAATAAATATTCTTGGATTGGTAAAAAACTAAGTAATACCGGTCAGCCAGTTATTGGTACAGATGTAAAAACGCTGTTTAAAAAACAAAATATTACGTGTGTTGGTAGAACTTTAGATGCAAATGAAAAAACCATCACATTTGAAAAACAAAAGGTAAACGACATTAAGAATATTGTTTGGGCAACCGGTTTTAAACCAAATTTTAATTGGATTGATGGCATTGAGTTAGATGAAAACCACTATCCTAAAAATTACAGAGGTGTAAGTAAAACGATTGACGGATTGTACTTTTTAGGACTTCCATGGTTGTACACAAGAGGTTCGGCTACCTTAGGAGGTGTTAAGAATGATGCAGAATATTTGAATGAATATCTAATAGAAAAAGTTTCGAAATAAGAAATTTTCTTTTAAAAGAAACCAATCTATATATATAAAGACAGCTATAACTAGCTGTCTTTTTTAGTTCTTTAAGAAGTAGAAGCTAAGGTTTTATTTTTGGCGGATTTGGCAATTCTTGAAACCCCATATTGAATAACGTAAAACCAAAGATGTCTGCGTATTGTTCAATGGTTTTTGCAACCGGAGTTCCGGCACCATGGCCAGCATTGGTTTCAATTCTTATTAAAACAGGATTTTCTCCTGCTTGTTTTTCTTGTAATTCTGCAGCAAATTTAAAACTATGAGCAGGTACAACCCGATCATCATGATCTCCTGTAGTTATTAAAGTTGCCGGATAATTCACGTCTTTTTTTACATTATGAACTGGCGAATATCCTTTTAAATAAGCGAACATTTCTTTGTTGTCATCTGCCGTTCCGTAATCATATGCCCAACCTGCACCCGCTGTAAATGTGTGATAACGCAACATGTCTAAAACGCCAACTGCTGGTAAAGCTACTTTAGCTAACTCAGGTCTTTGCGTTATTGTTGCGCCAACTAATAAACCTCCGTTAGAGCCTCCACGAATTGCTAAAAACTCTGAAGAAGTATATTTTTCTGCAATTAAATATTCTGCAGCAGCAATAAAATCATCAAAAACATTTTGCTTTTTTAATTGCGTTCCTGCATCGTGCCATTTTTTACCAAGTTCGCCACCACCACGTAAATTAGGAACTGCATACACACCGCCTTGTTCCATCCAAATTGCATTAAAAATACTAAAAGCTGGCGTTAAACTTACATTAAAACCTCCATAACCATATAAAATAGTCGGGTTTTCCCCATTTAACTTTAACCCTTTTTTATGCGTAATAAGCATCGGGATTTTTGTACCATCCTTCGATGCATAAAAAACCTGTGTACTTGTATAGTTTTCTGAATTAAAATCGATTGCCGATTTTCTATATAAAATATAATTCCCATCTTTTGGCGAAAACTTGTAGATTGCGCCAGGTGTGTTGTAATTTGTAAAAGAAAAATAAAGTTCTTCTAACTCCGTTTTTCCCCCGAAACCACCAACTGCGCCAATTCCTGGTAAATTTACTTCTCTAATAAGGTTTCCATCAAAATCATATTGTAAAACTTTAGAAACTGCATTTACCATATAATTTGCAAAGAAATAACCAGCGCCAGTAGTAGGTTGCAATACATTTTCTGTTTCCGGAATAAAATCTACCCAATTATCTTGCGTCGGATTTTCTGCATTAACCGTTACAATTTTCTGATTTGGTGCATTCAAATTCGTTTGTAAATACAACTTACTTCCTCTGTTATCTAACACTTGTGTGTCGCTATCTGTAGTTGTAATAATTGGTTTTAATTCGCTGTTTTCTTCAGACAAATTTTTAATAAATAACTTGTTTCCAGAAGTAGAAACAGCCGCAGAAACAATTAAATAAGTATTGTCTTCTGTTAAATAACCACCAACATATCTGTGTTTTTCAGTAGCTTTATCACCAAAAATAACGAAATCTACTTTTTGTGAAGTCCCTAATTTGTGATAATATAATTTATGATGATCTGTTTTTGCAGACAATTCACTTCCGGTAGGTTTGGTATAACTCGAGTAATAAAAACCTTCGTTTTTGTACCAAGAAATTCCAGAGAACTTTACATCAACAAGAGCATTTTCTTTTATGGTTTTGCTTTCTACATCTAAAATGATAATTTTTCGCCAATCAGAACCTCCTTCAGAAATAGAATAGGCAGCAATTTTACCGTTTTTTGAAAAACTCAATCCTCCTAAAGAAGTTGTGCCATCTTCTGAAAACGTATTCGGATCTAAAAAAACTTCTTCAGTGCCATTTTCTCCTTTTTTTCGGTAGATAACAGCCTGATTTTGTAAACCGTTATTTTTAGAAAAATAAGTATAATCTCCTTCTTTAAACGGAGACCCTTCTTTTTCATAATTCCATATTTCTGTTAACCTCTCTTTTAACTGATTTCTGTACGGAATTTTATGCAAGTAATCGAAAGTAATTTCATTCTCTTCTTTTACCCAAGTCTCTGTTTCTATGCTGCGATCATCTTCTAACCATCTATAATTATCAGTTACTTTTGTTCCAAAATAATCTTCAATTACTGGTTTTTTAGTCGTTTTTGGGTATTTCAAATTTTTATTGTTTTGTTGATTCTATGCGCATCAAAATTAAATCTTAGCAACTACATTTAAAGTGTTTTAACAATTTTTAACTTTTAGAATTTGTGAAGGCTATCAATTTGTAATATTTTGTAGTTTTTTACGACTAATTTTGAAGTGAAACAATGTATAATTATCTCAATTTTGTTGAGAAAAAAGAGTTTATTATGACAGAAAATTTAACAAAAGCAACATTTCTAGAAAAAGTATTCAATTTCGAAAAAAATAAAGAATGGAAATTTGAAGGAAAAAGACCCGTATTAATCGATTTTTATGCAGACTGGTGTGGCCCTTGTAAAGCATTGGCGCCTGTTTTAGAATTGCTTTCAGAAGAATACGAAGGTAAAATTGATATTTATAAAGTAGACACAGAAGCAGAGCAAGAATTAGCAGCAGCTTTTGCTATTAGAAGTATACCTTCTATGTTATTTTGTCCTGCAGAGGGAGAACCACAAATGGCAAATGGCGCTTTGCCAAAAGCAGAATTAGAACGCATTATTGCAGATGTTTTAAAGGTAGAAAAGTAAAATATTTAGTGTCATTGCGAGAAGTTTCTGTTGAAAACAGAAAACGACGAAGCAATCTGTTTTTGGAAAAGCAAAAACTTTTTAAAATATAGCAATCCTGAAAATTTAATGTTTTCAGGATTTTTTTTATTCAAAAAAAAGTATACATAAGAATTCTATGTATAAGAAAATTATGTATATATTTACAACATGGGAAATCAGAAATTATTCAAAGGTTCTTTACAAACCATCATTTTAAAGTTATTAGCAAGTAACGATAAGATGTACGGGTATGAAATTACGCAAAAAGTAAAAGAACTCACCAAAGGCGAATTGCAAATTACAGAAGGTGCTTTGTATCCTGCTTTACATAAGTTAGAAGCAGATGGTTTGTTAGATGTTGAGGTTGCTAAAGTGGGAAACCGTCTCCGAAAATATTATAAATTAACCGAAAGTGGTACCAAAGAAACGGCGAATAAGTTAGAAGAAATGCAAGAGTTTTTAAGAACGATGCAGCATTTGGTGAATCCTAAATTTAGTTTGGATTAAATAATAGAAACTATGGAATTAACGAAAGAACAATTACAAAGAGTAGCACATTATTTAAACGTAAAAGATATTACTTACATAGATTTACGAATGGAAGTTTTTGATCATATTGTTTCTGATATTGAAGCAAAAATAGTGGCTGAAAATTTAGATTTTGAGACTGTTTTTATTGATGTTAAACACAAATGGAATAAACACTTTAGAGATTCATCTAGTCTATATTTTGGAATTATGTATTCTGCACCAAAAATTGTAATAGATAAAGCTAAGAATTCTTCTAAGAAGATGTTTTTTATAGGTACGTTTTTTATAACTTTTTTTCCCATATTAATTGATATACTTCATTTGCCTTTTTCTGGAACTTCTCAAAATATTATGAATTTTTTGTTTAAATACATTTCTGTTTTATGTTTATTATTTCTAGTTTTTATTTTTTATCAAAATTTTAAAATAAAAGAGAAGTCAACGTATAGCTTTGTTTTAAAAACACAATTTCCGAATTTATTTTTTGGTTTTATTCCTATTTTTATTCCTTCTTATTTTACAAATGAAAATGTCTTAGATTATTTTTACTTAATGCTGTTATTCGTTTTGATTTTATCCACTGTTGCGAGTTCTATTTTCTTTAGAAAACACATAGAGACAATTAGAGAATATAAAGTTGCATAAGTATGGAATTAATAAAAGAACAACTCTTACAAATAGACAATTACATTTTTGTTTGTGGCATTAAATTCTATGAGGTTAGAACAGAGATTGTAGATCATTTTGCCAATATTTTAGAGCAAAAGTTAGATGAAAATCCGGATTTAGATTTTAAAAGAGAAATAGTAAATATTCATAGAAATTTTAGCGACCGAGGATTTCGTAAATTATTAAAAGAGAAAACAAAATCGGTACAAAAAATATTTTATAAACAATCTTTCAAACATTTTATTACATTTTTTAAATTGCCTAAAATTATTATTTTAGGTGCCTTATTTTACATGTTGTTTTTAATGATGAATATGTTTGAGGATAAGAAAGATTTCTTCTTTCTAATATATGGTTTTGCCCTTTTACTTGTTGTTAGAATTTTTTATCAAAATTGGAACGATGAAAGACAGAAAAATGAACGTTTTTTAGTTTTAAATAAAACGAACATTTTTTTACAAATTGTAAACTTCGTTTTTATATCATTTAATTCTATTAGTAATTTTAGAAGTGAAGAAAGTTTTTTAGCGCCAACACATAACAATATTCAGTTAGTGATTTTTGTGGTTTTATTCTTGCTTTATTGGTCTGGTGAATATGTTTTTAATGAAAATAAAAAAGAAATTCAGAAACAGTATCCAAATATTTTGGTGTAATTATGAAACTAACAAATACCCACATAGAAAATCTCTACAAATTCACAAGAAAACATTATGTATATTACTATGATGTACAAAGTGAATTGGTAGATCATTTGGCAAATGATATTGAAGAAATTTCAGAAGAATTTCCTAAATTAACATTTGAAGACGCAAGAGATAAGTCTTTTAAAAAATTCGGTGTTTTTGGTTTTATGGATGTTGTTGAAGCCAAACAAAAACAAATGAACAAACGTTACAGTAAAATTCTCTGGCGTTTTTTTAAAGAATGGTTTACGTTGCCAAAAATTATTATTACCCTAAGTTTATTTTTATCACTTTTCTTAATTTTAAAAATAGAATATTCAGAATATATTTTATTAGGTTTCTTATTTATTTTGGTTGTTATCGATTTAACTAAACAAACCATTTCTAGAAGAAAGGATAAAAAGAAAGCAAAAAAACAAGAGAAAATCTTTTTACTAGAATCTATGATTGGTAGTGCTAGAAATGGTTTTTCTGGCCTTATGTTTGTCAATATTTTTAATACGATGAACGCCTTTAAAGTTTCTTTCAGTTCAATGGAAAACCACTGGTTAGCACTCGTCGCGTTTTCTTCTACTTTAGTAATCATTCTCTTTTATGTAACAGGTTATTTAATTCCTCAAAAGGCAGAAGAATTGTTAATTGAAACCTATCCAGAATATAAACTTGCAAAAAGTTTGTAACAAATTGTGGTTTTAAACTACTTATTACCAATCAAACTAATTTATTAAACTTATGACTTTACGCTTTTTAAAATTAGAATGGAAGCAATTTTTTCGTTCTGCATCTTTTGGAAAAGGCATTGCTATAAAAATAATTATGGGCTTTTTAGCACTTTATTTTATAGTTTCCTTTTTAGCAGTTGGTGTTGGTGGCTATTATCTTTTAAAGAAAGAATTTCCAGAAACAGACCCGTTACAACTTGTAAATTCTTATTTATTATATGCAGTTTTAGGAGATTTAATTTTTAGATATTTAATGCAGAAGTTACCAATAATAAATATTAAACCATTATTAATACTACCAATTAAGAGAAGTAAGCTCGTACATTATGTATTGACAAAATCTTCATTTTCTTTCTTTAATATTTTAGGATTATTTTTCTACATTCCTTTTGCAATTGTTTTAATTAAAGAAGGTTGCAACGTAGCAGGTGTTTTAGGTTGGTTATTTGCTGTTATTTTGATGATTCAATCTGTAAATTTCTTGAACTTTTTAATCAATAAAAACAATATTGCTTTAGGTGCAATTGTGGTTATTTTAGTTTCGTTAATTGGTTTGCAAAAGCTTGGTATTTATGATGTAACTGCATTTGGTGGGCAAGTCTTTGACGCTGTATATGCAAATCCTATGTTTTCTTTAATTGGCGTTGCCATTTTAGCAATCTTATATAATTTAAACTATAAGCAATTAAGAAGCCTTGTTTATTTAGACGAAGCCGTTTCTCAAAAAGTAGAAGAAGCAACTTCGGCAGATTTATCTTTTGCCGATAAATTAGGAGACGTAGCGCCGTTTATAAAAAATGATATGCGTTTAATTTGGAGAAATAAAAGAACAAAAACAGTTTTTTTAATGTCGTTTTTATTTCTTTTTTATGGCTTAGTATTCTTTACGCAGAAATCTCTAAGTGAAGTGCCAGCAATGTTAATGTTTGCATCCTTATTTATTACCGGTGGTTTTGCGTTAAATTATGGTCAGTTTATTCCTGCCTGGGACAGCGCGCACTATAAGATGTTAATGAGTCAGAGTTTTAAATACAGAAAATTCTTAGAATCTAAATGGATTTTAATGGTGGTGATGACTTCCTTTTTATATTTATTAAGTTTCCCTTATTTATATTTCGGATTAGATATTTTCTTAATGATTACTGCTGGCGCAATATTTAACATCGGCTTTAATTCACTTTTCTTATTATACGCAGGTTCGTTCAACAGAAAAAGAATCGACTTAAATAAAAGTGGATTTGGAAATACACAAGGTACAAGTGCCACACAATTTTTGATTATTATTCCTTTAATGCTCTTGCCAATGTTACTTTTTTGGGTTTTCGACAAGTTTGTTGGTGGAAATTCTGGGTATATTGTTGTTGCAGCAATTGGTGTTATCGGCTTGCTTTGTAAAAAATATGCACTCAATTTTATAGAAAGAAAGTATATAGAAAATAAATATGTTATGATTAACGCTTTTGGAAAAGAAGCATAGTTTCAACTTAAAAGAAAATACAATGATTACAATAGATACAATTTCAAAAAAATACGGAAAAGCAGAAGTTTTAAATGTAGAAAAAGTAGACATACCAACAGGACAAAGTTTTGGTTTGGTAGGAAACAACGGTGCAGGAAAAACAACATTATTCAACATACTTTTAGATTTAATTAGACCAACAACAGGCTCGGTTACGAACAACAATATTGTAGTTAGTAAAAGTGAAGATTGGAAAAATTTTACAGGTTCTTTTATCGATGAATCTTTTCTAATTACTTATTTAACACCAGAAGAATATTTCGATTTTATTGGTGATTTAAGAGGAATGAACAAAGCAGATGTTGCTAGTTTTATTGCTCAGTTTGAAGATTTCTTTAACGGAGAAATTATTGGGAAGAAGAAATATTTAAGAGATTTAAGTAAAGGAAATCAGAAAAAAGCAGGAATTGTGGCTGCAATGATGGGAAATCCGAAAGTTGTAATCTTAGATGAACCTTTTGCGAATCTAGATCCAACTACACAGATTCGATTAAAACAAATGATTAAAAAACTAACAGAAAATAAAGAAGTTACTGTTTTAGTTTCTAGTCACGATTTAACACACGTAACCGAAGTATGCGAGCGTATTGTGGTTTTAGATAAAGGAACTGTGGTAAAAGACATTAAAACATCCGAAGAAACGCTAAAAGAATTAGAAAGTTATTTTGCTTTGTAGTTAAATATTACTCGTTCCTCGCAATGACTAACGGGTTGATTTAAAATAAAAAGAGATAAAAAACACAATTATCACTCACATTTCTCTCTATTCTTATTTTATTGCTATTTTTACACTCTTACTTATACTATTTTCATAAGAAATTAGTTTTAGATAAGAGTTTTTTAATTTATGAAACACATCAAAAAAATACTTCTTTTTACGGTTCTTTTCGGAACAATATATGCCTGTAGCACAAAAAAAGATACTGTTATCAGTAGAAACTACCATGCATTAACTTCACATTTTAATATTTTATTCAATGGTGAAGAAGCTTTTAAAAAAGGAATAGAAGAGATTAATCAAGGTTATAAAGATGATTGGTTTTTGCAATTACCTATAGAACCAATTGTGTTTGATGATCGTAAAATTGCTGCACCAACCTTTAAAAACAATGCTCCGGGAGCAGGTTTTGGTGAAAAAGAAGAAATTACAGAAACCCAAGCATCTGGTCCTTTTGAGAAAGCAGAAGAAAAAGCAGTAAAGGCAATTCAGAGGCATGGTATGAATATAAATGGTTTAGAAAGAAACCGTCAAATAGATGATGCTTATTTGTTGTTAGGAAAAGCACGTTATTATTCACAACGTTTTATTCCTGCGGTAGAAGCTTTTAATTATGTTATAGCAAATTACCCCGATGCAAACTTAATTGCTGAAACAAAAATTTGGCGTGCAAAAGCCAACATTAGAATGAATAATGAAGAGTTTGCTATCGAAACCATGAAGCTTTTATTGGTGGTAACAGATACTTTAGAGGTAGACTTGGCAGACGAAATTAAAGAACAAGCAAATACTGCTTTGGCTATGGCTTATGTACAGACAGATAGTTTGCAAAAAGCAAAAAAACATTTAACACTAGCTATTAGAACTCAAAAAAACAAGGAGCAAGCCGCAAGAAATATGTTTGTTTTAGGGCAGCTGTATGCAAACGAAAATAAAAAAGATTCTGCTGCTGTGGTATTTAATAGATTAACAGCATTTAGAAAAGCACCTTACAAATACAAAATTCATGCAAATATAGAACTCGCAAAAAATGCTTCTAATGATTCACTTTCATCAAGTATTTTAACAAGGTTAGAAAAGTTAATTAAAGACAGAGATAATAGACCTTATCTAGATCAATTATATTACCAAGTTGGTGTTTTGCATGAAAAGAACGATAGCATTTCTTTAGCGTTAGATTATTTCAATAGGTCTTTACGAGCTAAAAATGGAGAAGACAAGCAAAAGAGTTTTACTTATGAGAATTTAGGAGATATTTATTTTAAGAACTCAGAATACCAATATGCAAGCAGTTACTATGACAGTGTTTTAGAGGTTTCTAAAGATAGTTTAGACCTACGTATTAGACGCGTAAAAAGAAAACATAAAAACTTAGCTTCTCTAATTAAATTTGAAGAGGTAGTTGCAGTAAATGATAGTATTATTAGAATAGCATCATTGTCTAAAACAGCACAAGCATCGTTTTTTCAGAATTACATAGAAAACTTAAAAAAGAAAGATGAAGAAGCTGCTCAGTTACGATTGAATCAGATCGCTTTTGGTGGTACAAACAATTCTTTACAATCTGTAAATAAAGGGAAATGGTATTTTTATAATACACAAACATTGGGTTTTGGTAAAACGGAGTTTCAAAAAACATGGGGAACTAGAAAGTTAGAAGACAATTGGCGTTGGTCTGCAAGCGTAACTTTTAGTGGCACAAATAAAGATTCTGTGGCAACTATTGTAAAAGATACGAGGTATGATTTGGCTAGTTATTTAGAAACTATTCCAACAGAAAAGCAAAAAATAGACACTTTAAAGATAGATAGAAATCAGGCTTTGTATGAGTTAGGTTTAATTTATAAAGAGCAGTTTAAGAATCCTAAATTGGCAATTGAAAGGCTAGAAAGAGTATCAACATTAAACCCAAGAAAAGAATTGGTGCTTCCAATTAACTGGCATTTATACCAAGTTTATAAAAATTTAAGCGAAAATGAAAAGGCGAACCTTTATAAAAATATAATTCTTACCGAGCACTCAAATACTGTTTTTGCTCAGCTTATTAAAAATCCTGAGAAAAAGTTTGAAGAAGATGTAACCGTGAATGAGGTAGAACAATCTTATAAGAAAATATATTATTTATATAAAAAAGGCGAGTACAAAAAAGTACTGGTAAGTGTAAACGAGGTACTGCCAACAATTACCAACTCTAAATTAAAACCGAAATTCGAGCTTTTAAAGGCATATGCTATAGGTAAATATTTAGATAGAAAAATTTATAAAAAAGCATTAGAGTTTGTTGCTATTAACTATGGAAACACAGAAGAAGGAAAGAAAGCAAAAGAAATTTTAAAAAAATTAAACAAATAATTATGTTTAACAGTAAAGATAAAAAACAGGAAAAGCAAAAAGGAAAACCTAGAACTATGGAAAGAAATGTAATTGCAAAAAACTCAACATTTGTAGGGGATATAATTTCAGATGGAGACTTTAGAATAGATGGTGTTTTAGAAGGGACATTAAAAACAAAGGGTAGAGTTATTATTGGGGCAGAGGGGTTAATTAAGGGTACTGTAGAGGCTACAAATGCTGATGTAGAGGGTGAGTTTTCTGGTCAGCTTTCTGTTGCAAACACATTAACAATAAAGGCGACTGCAAATATATCTGGAGACGTAATTATTGGTAAGTTATCTATAGAGCCGGGAGCAACATTTAATGCAACCTGCGTAATGAAAGGTGCTTTAAAAGAATTAAATAAAGCAAATGAAACAAAAAAACACGCAGAAAAAACCGCTTAATAAAGCCATTCAACTTTCTGGAGCAGGGTTGCAAATGGGTTTAACTATTTATTTAGGCTTTCTTTTAGGAGAATGGTTAGATAAAAAATTTACAACTACTTTTTTAACGGCAACAATTACATTAATTGCCGTTTTTATAGCAACGTACGCACTTATTAAACAAGCAAATAAAATAAATGATTAAAAGGGTTTTAAGTATACTTTTAGTTTTTATTACTTTATACTTTATTGGTATGTATATGCATACTGAAATTTTAGAAAATAAAGGAATAACGGTTCCTTTTTCCATAAAGAAATTGTATCAATTTCATGCAGGTTTTTCTATTCTAGTTTGTATTAACTTAGTACTCTTAAACTCTGTTAATAAGTTGCTAGAACAACTAGGTTTTATATACTTAGGAACCATGTTAATAAAAATTGTGTTGTTTTCTGCAACCTTTTACCAAGCTATAATTAAAGGGGAAAACCTAATAATGGCGGCAAAATTATCACTATTAGTACCCACGTTTATTTTTTTATTAACAGAAGTGTTTTTTGTTGTAAAAATATTGAACAGAAAGCATTAAATTTTATTTTTAAAAAAAAGTTTGTACTTTTGAATTATTGCGTACCTTTGCGGCGAATTTAGAAAGCGTATTTTTACAATGAAGATTGCACAAAAAACAATCAAGTTTCTTACAATAGCAGTAATAGCGGTTATTACAAGTACAACTTTTGCATCAGAAGCAGACAAAAAAGACCATCCCCAAAAAGATGGTGGAGAGGTAAATACTCAAGCAGAAGTAAAAGCTTACATTAAACACCACCTTAAAGATTCTCACGACTTTACGTTTTTCTCGTATTCGACAGATTCAGGAGAAAGAAAGCATTTTGGTTTTTCTTTACCAGTAATTTTATGGTCAAGTGAAGGTTTGGTTGCTTTTATGTCATCAGAATTTCATCATAATGATGATGGTCATGTCGTTGTAGAGAAGAAAGGATTAAAATTCGCGAAGATTCATAGCCAGATTTATGAAATAGATAAAGGAGCTACAGTTGTTTCTTTTGACGAAGCACATCACGCAACAAATGCACATAAAACTTTAGATTTTTCAATTACAAAAAGTGTTGTAGGTATTTTATTTGCAGGTCTTTTAATGTTTTTAGGATTCTCTAGATTAGCAAAACAATATAAAACAAGAGAAGTGCCAAAAGGTTTCGGACGTGTTTTAGAGCCTTTAGTAATTTATGTTAGAGACGAAATAGCAAGACCAAATATTGGCGAAAAGAAATATAAAAAGTTCATGAGCTTTTTATTAACCGTGTTTTTCTTTATTTGGATTCTAAACTTATTAGGTTTAACTCCATTAGGTTTTAATGTAACAGGGCAAATTGCAGTAACAGTTTGTTTGGCATTATTTACGATGGTAATTTACTTAACAAACGGTAGTAGAGATTTCTGGGCACATACATTATGGATGCCAGGTGTACCTTATGTTTTAAGACCAATATTAGCAGTAATAGAATTGGCAGGTTTTGTTTTAATTAAACCATTTTCATTACTAGTACGTTTATTTGCAAACATTACAGCAGGTCACTTTGTTGTTATGAGTTTAATTGCATTAATGGTTACCATGAAAGAAGCATTCGGGCCCGTAGCGTCTACAGGAATGTCTTTAGCATTGGCATTGTTTATCATGGTAATTGAAATTTTAGTAGCCTTTTTACAAGCATTTATTTTTACGATGTTATCATCGTTATTTATTGGTATGGCTGTTGAAGAACATGAGCATCATTAAAAGCTCGAAAATAAATCGAGTATAGAAGAGAATTAGAATTTGTTTAATTAATATATTTAAAAATCAATTAGTATGTACAATTTAATTGGAGCAGGATTAATCGTAATCGGAGGAGGAATTGGATTAGGTCAAATCGGTGGTAAAGC
Source organism: Polaribacter sp. ALD11 (assembly GCF_002831685.1). NCBI lineage: Bacteria > Pseudomonadati > Bacteroidota > Flavobacteriia > Flavobacteriales > Flavobacteriaceae > Polaribacter > Polaribacter sp. ALD11. The sequence goes on from NZ_CP025119.1 coordinate 2,534,101, forward strand.
AATGGAAAGTATTGCTCGTCAACCTGAAGCAGCTGGTAAAATTCAAACTGCAATGATCATCATTGGTGCCTTATTAGAAGGTTTAGCATTTGGTGCATTAATCTTAGGAGGGAACTAAAATTCCTAAAAAAAGAACAAGAACACATTTCTGTAACGGTTGGTTACAGAAAGTGTTTTTTAAATTAAACAAAAACAATATAATTAGGTTATAGAATGGAAACTTTATTAAACGATTTTTCACCAGGGTTGTTCTTTATGCAACTTGTTATCTTAATAATTTTAATATTTTTGATGAAAAAATTTGCTTGGAAGCCAATTTTGAATTCATTAGAAGAAAGAGAAACAGGTATCGAAGATGCATTAAAAGCTGCTGAAAACGCACGTAAAGAAATGCAAAATCTGCAAGCAGATAATGATAGGTTAATCAAAGAAGCTAGAGCAGAAAGAGATGCAATGATGAAGGAAGCTAGAGAAATTAAAGACAATATAATTTCTGAAGCAAAAGAAGATGCAAAAGAAGTTACCTCTGCTTTAATAGAAAAAGCGCAAGCATCTATTCAGCAAGAAAAGCAAGCAGCTTTAGCAGAAATTAAGAAAAGCGTTGCAGAATTATCTATTGGTATTGCGGAAACTGTAATTAAGAAAGAATTATCTAACAAGAAAGATCAACTAGAATTAGTTGAAGGAATCTTAAAAGATGTTACTTTAAACTAAGTATAAATGAAAGACGCAAGAGCAGCATTACGTTACGCCAAAGCAATCTTAAATCTTGCAACAGACTCTAAGTCTGAAACTGCAGTAAATGATGATATGTCATTAATAGCTGCTACTATTGCTGAGAATAAAGACTTAGAAGTAATGTTAAGAAGTCCTATTGTAAAAGCAACAGATAAAATAAATGTATTAAATGCATTGTTTGAAGGTAAGGTAAATAACATTACCTTAGGCATGTTTCATTTATTGAAAGACAATAAAAGAATAGCAATGTTAGATGCTATTGCTAGAAAATATGCAATTGTTTTTGATCACTTAAAACATACGCAAGTTGCAGTAGTTACTACAGCAGTTGCTTTAACAGAAGAGGTAGAGAAGTTAGTTTCAGACAAAATTGTATCTTTAACTGGTCAAAAAGCAAATCTAGAAAACGTTATAAATCCAGCTATTTTAGGCGGTTTTATTTTACGCGTTGGAGATGTGCAATATGACGCAAGTATCTCTAATTATTTAAACGAATTAAGAAAGGAATTTGACAATAGTCATTTCATTCCAAAAATTTAATTATACATCAAATCATATAAGATGGCAAGTATTAAACCAGCTGAAGTATCAGCAATTTTAAAGCAACAGTTAACAAATTTCGAAACGAAAGCTACTTTAAATGAAGTAGGAACTGTTTTACAAGTAGGTGATGGTATCGCACGTGTTTACGGTCTATCTAATGTTCAATATGGTGAATTAGTAGAATTCGAAGACGGATTAGAAGGTATCGTATTAAACTTAGAAGAAGACAATGTAGGTGTTGTATTATTAGGTGCTTCAACTGCAATTAGAGAAGGTTCTACTGTAAAACGTACAGAAAGAATTGCTTCTTTAAAAACAGGTGAAGGAATTGTAGGGCGTGTTGTAGATACTTTAGGTAACCCAATTGATGGTAAAGGACCGATTGAAGGAACTACTTATGAAATGCCTTTAGAGCGTAGAGCGCCAGGTGTTATCTATAGAGAACCGGTTACAGAGCCATTACAAACTGGTATTAAATCTATTGATGCAATGATTCCTGTTGGTAGAGGGCAACGTGAGTTAATTATTGGAGACAGACAAACAGGTAAATCTACAGTTGCTTTAGATACTATTTTAAATCAAAAAGAATTTTACGATGCTGGCGAGCCAGTATACTGTATATACGTTGCTATCGGTCAGAAAGCTTCTACAGTTGCAGCAATTGCAAACATGTTAGAAGAAAAAGGCGCAATGGCTTACACTACAATCGTAGCAGCAAATGCATCAGATCCTGCAGCAATGCAAGTATATGCACCATTTGCTGGAGCTGCTATTGGAGAGTTTTTTAGAGATTCTGGAAGACCAGCTTTAATTGTTTTTGATGACTTATCTAAACAAGCTGTTGCATACCGTGAAATTTCTTTATTATTAAGAAGACCACCGGGGCGTGAAGCGTATCCTGGAGATGTATTTTACTTACACTCAAGATTATTAGAAAGAGCTGCAAAAGTTATTAATGATGACAAGATTGCAAGTGAAATGAACGATTTACCAGATTCTATGAGAGGAATTGTAAAAGGTGGAGGTTCTTTAACTGCATTGCCAATTATTGAAACACAAGCAGGTGATGTATCAGCATATATTCCAACAAACGTAATTTCGATTACAGATGGACAAATTTTCTTAGATGGAGATTTATTTAACTCTGGTGTTCGTCCGGCAATTAACGTAGGTATTTCTGTATCTCGTGTTGGTGGTAACGCTCAGATCAAAGCAATGAAAAAAGTATCTGGTACTTTAAAATTAGATCAAGCTCAGTATCGTGAATTAGAAGCGTTTGCTAAGTTTGGTTCAGATTTAGATGCTGCAACTATGAGTGTAATTTCTAAAGGACAACGTAATGTTGAAATTTTAAAGCAAGCTCAAAATGATCCTTTCTCAGTAGAAGATCAAATTGCAATTATCTATGCAGGTTCTAAGAACTTGTTAAAAGATGTTCCTGTGAATCAAGTAAAAAAATTCGAGAAAGAATATATCGATTACTTAAACGCAAAGCATAGAGATACTTTAAATGTATTAAAATCTGGTAAATTAACACCAGAAACAATTTCTGTTTTAGAAGCAGCAGCAAGTAAGATATCGAAGCACTTTGCTTAACATATAGTTGTCATTCCCGTGAAAGCGGGAATTTCAAAACACCAATAGAATGGCAAACTTAAAAGAAATACGTAATAGAATTACCTCTATTAAATCGACAATGCAGATTACATCTGCCATGAAAATGGTATCTGCTGCAAAGTTGAAAAAAGCACAAGATGCAATTACGGCAATGAGACCCTATTCATCTAAACTAACTGAGTTGTTGCAGAATTTAAGCGCAACATCAGACAGTGATGCTGGTGGAGCATATTCAAAAGAAAGAGAGGTTTCTAAAGTTCTATTAGTAGTTATTACTTCTAATAGAGGTTTATGTGGTGGTTTTAATTCATCTATCACTAAAACAACTGTAAGAACAATTGAAGAAAAATACAGTAATGTTGAAGTAGATTTATTTGCTATCGGTAAAAAAGGTGGTGATGTTTTATCTAAACAATACAGTATTGTAGCTACAAGAAATGATCTATTTGATGATTTAACTTTTAATAATGTAGCAGCAGTTGCAGAAAAGTTAATGGAAATGTATATTGATGGTTCTTATGATAAAATAGAGCTTATTTACAATCAGTTTAAGAATGCAGCAACTCAATTGCCACAAGTAGAGCAATTTCTACCTATCAAACCAATTGAAGATGGAGATGTAAATACAGCAAACTCAGATTACCTTTTCGAGCCTTCTAAAGAGGAAATTGTGGAAGCTTTGATTCCTAAATCTTTAAAAACTCAATTATACAAAGCTATTAGAGATAGTTTTGCTTCTGAACACGGAGCAAGAATGACTGCAATGCACAAGGCAACGGATAATGCTACAGATTTAAGAGACGAATTGTTGTTAACATATAACAAAGCACGTCAAGCAGCAATTACCAATGAAATTCTAGAAATTGTTGGTGGTGCAGAAGCTTTAAATAATTAAACATAGCGTAAAAGAAGTTAAATTATAGAAAAGCAACAGCTTTTAACAACTAGAAATACTTTTTTATAAAATATTAAAAGAGCTTATCAGAAATGATAAGCTCTTTTTTTTTGCGGCAAATTTAAAAATAATGAAACCTTTCAATTTTTAATTCGTTTTTAATAATAGAACCAAACTATTTAATATAAAGAACTACATCTTTTAATTATTAAGAGTAAAAAAGGAAATCAAAAAGCACATATAAAGCTTTATAAACTGTTTTGCGAGGGGATGTTTTTTATTGGTTGTTGTTGTCTGAAAAATAAAGAGGATGCAAAATACACTATACAAGATGCTTTTCTGAAGGGTTTTTTAGGTTTAAATTCTTATAAAGATAAGACAAGCTTTGGTTCTTGGTTAAAAAGGATTGTTATTAACACCTGTATAGATAAGTTAAGGAATATTAAATAATAAAAAACCAACTTTTAAAAGTTGAGTTTTAGAATATATTACAAATATATAAAGCCTCTTATATATCGAATTTAATTTCTTGTGCTAAAGGAAATTCCTTAGAATAATTAACCGAATTTGTCTGTTTTCTCATGTATACTTTATAAGAATTAGACTCACGACCACCATCAGAATGTATAGCATTAATATTATTCTGCTTGTAAGCTTTTGGGATACACTTTTTCTAACTCAGATGCTTTCATTTTAATCACATTTACATCTATTTTTATATCTGTAATTGGTGTGTTTGTAGAATCGCGTTCTACATTTATAATCGCATCTACAATATCCATACCTTTAATTACTTTTCCAAAAATGGTATAGTCACCATCTAATCTGCTTAAGCCTTCTTTATTATGAACAATATAAAACTGACATCTTGCAGAAAGTTTTTTTGGGTTGTCATCTCTACCAGCACCTACAGCACCATATTCATGAATTAACTTATCATTAAATTCAGGTTCTAATAAATACTCAGGGTCTGTAAATCCTTCAGGTGTATCTGGGCATCCACCTTGAGCAACAAAATTTGGAATTACACGATTAAATGTATAATTTTCCCAATAGCCATCATTTGCTAATTGTTTAAAACTTGATTTGTGATTTGGTGTTTCATCATGCAGCCAAATTAAAATTTCTCCTTTTGGTGTTATAATCTGCCCTACATCGTATGTTTTTTCCGATTTGCACGAAAACATGCCCAGCGCAATAAATAAGTAAATAATTTTTTTCATAAATAATTTCTTTTTGTACATCTAAAAATAGTCATAATAGTTTAATTACTTCCTTTAAACAAAAAAACCACCTCAATTGAGATGGTTTTTTGTTATTTATAATAAGAACTAGCTTATAAATCGAACTTTATTCCTTGCGCTAAAGGCAATTCATCAGAATAATTTACAGTATTTGTCTGTCTTCTCATGTATACTTTCCAAGCATCTGATCCAGACTCTCGTCCACCACCAGTTTCTTTTTCACCTCCAAAAGCACCACCAATTTCTGCGCCAGAAGTTCCGATGTTTACGTTTGCAATACCACAATCTGAACCTGCATAAGATAAGAACTTCTCTGCTTCTTTCATTTCATTGGTCATAATTGCAGAAGATAAACCTTGTGCTACTCCATTTTGAAGCGCAATAGCATTTTCTACTTCTCCAGAATATTTTATTAAATATAAAATTGGAGCAAATGTTTCATGCTGAACAATTTCATAATGGTTTTCAGCTTCAATAATAGCTGGTTTTACATAGCATCCGCTTTCGTAACCTTGGCCTTCTAAAACACCACCTTCAACCAACACATTTCCACCTTCAGCTTTTGCTTTTTCAATAGCTGCTAAATAGGTATTTACCGAATCGTGGTCGATTACTGGACCAACATGATTGTTCTCATCTAAAGGATTTCCTATTTTAATTTGTCCGTAAGCACCAACAATGGCATCTCTTACTTTATCATAAACCGATTCGTGAATAATTAATCTTCTTGTAGATGTACAACGTTGTCCGCACGTTCCAACAGCACCAAAAACAGCACCAGGAACCACTACTTTCAAATCTGCAGTTGGTGTAATAATAATAGCATTGTTTCCTCCTAACTCTAACAAAGATTTTCCGAAACGTTGTGCAACCGTTGCACCAACAATTCTTCCCATTCTTGTAGAACCTGTTGCAGAAACTAAAGGAATTCTAGTATCATTGGTCATCATTTCACCAACTTTATAATCTCCATTTATAATTGAAGAAATACCTTCTGGTAAATTGTTTTCTTTTAAAATTTCGGCAATAATATTCTGACAAGCAACTGTACATAAAGGTGCTTTTTCAGAACCTTTCCAAACACATACATCACCACAAATCCATGCTAAAGCTGTGTTCCAAGCCCAAACAGCTACCGGAAAGTTAAATGCAGAAATAATACCAACAACACCAATTGGATGCCACTGTTCTCTCATAACATGCCCTGGACGTTCAGAAGGAATTGTTTGTCCGTTTAATTGTCTAGATAGACCTACTGCAAAATCACAGATGTCAATCATTTCTTGTACTTCACCTAAACCTTCTTGGTAACTTTTCCCCATTTCATAAGAAACTAATTTACCAAGAGCTTCTTTCTTTTCTCTTAATTTATTACCAAATTGACGTACAATTTCTCCTCTTTGTGGAGCAGGCATATTTCTAAATGATAAAAATGCTTTTGTAGCAGCTTCCATCACTTTTTCATAGTCTTCTTTTGTGGTCGATTTTACTTTTCCAATCAGTTTTCCATCAACAGGAGAATAGCTTTCTATAACTTCTCCGTTAGAAAAATTATTAGAACCTGTAGAGGTTCCGTTGTTTACGTCTTTTAAACCTAATTCTTTTAATGCTTCTTTTATTCCAAAGTCTGTCATTTTGCAGTTCCGTTTTAGTTGTTTAACTTAGAAGTTCGAAAATACGAATTATTTAACAAATAAATAAATTTAACAAAAAACATAATTATTGTTTAATACTAAACACGTTATCATGAAAAAAATATTTTTTGCAGCAGCAGTTTTATTGATTTCCTTTGGATGCAAGAACAAGTCAGAGTCGTCTACTGAAGAAAAAAAAGAAAACATAAAACAAAATGAATTTGCAATTATAATTCATGGTGGTGCCGGAACTATTTTAAAGAAAAACCTATCTGAAGAAAAAGAAAAAGCATATAAATTTAAGTTAGAAGAAGCTATTAGAACGGGTTATGCTATTCTTAAAGATGGAGGAACTAGCCAAGAAGCAGTTGTTAAAACAATACAAGTAATGGAAGAATCTCCTTTGTTTAATGCTGGAAAAGGAGCTGTTTTTACCCATGAAGAAACCAATGAATTAGATGCTTCTTTTATGGATGGTAAAACGTTAAATGCTGGTGCAGTTGCAGGTGTAAAAAATGTAAAAAGCCCGATTGAACTGGCTGTGAAAATTATGACAGATTCAGACCATGTAATGCTTTCTGGTGCTGGAGCATCTATTTTTGCAAAGGAAAAAGGATTGGAAATTGTAGACCCTAGCTATTTTTATACAGAAAAAAGATTTCAATCGCTTCAAAGAATAAAAAATAAAACAAAAACGGAATTAGATCATGACGATAAAAAAGCCGCTTTTTATGATGCCGATATTAAAAATGCAAAATTCGGTACCGTTGGTTGTGTGGCATTAGATAAAGATGGAAATATTTCTGCAGGAACTTCTACCGGAGGAATGACAAATAAACGTTGGGGAAGAATTGGAGATGCTCCAATAATTGGTTCTGGTACGTATGCAAATAATTTAACTTGCGGAGTTTCATCAACAGGTTGGGGAGAATATTTTATAAGAAGCCAAGTAGCGTATGACATTTCTGCGCAAATGCAATATCAACAAAAAACATTAAAAGAAGCTACAAAAGACGTGATTCAAAACAAACTAACAAAACTCGGCGGAACAGGTGGCGTAGTCGCTTTAGACAAAAACGGTAATATGTCTTTTGAGTTTAATACCGCTGGAATGTACCGAGCTTCTATGGATGATAAAGGTGAATTAGTTGTAAAAATCTACAAAGAATAAGACAACCATTCTTTAGGAATTGGCTGTAAATCTAAATTTGTGCTTTCCGATTTTATCTTTTTACTAAAGCCTAGGCGAGATATTTTTGGAATTGATAAGTTAATATTGTTTTTCTTGTTAATTAGCTCTAAGGCTTCGGTTATGGTTCTTTTTGAACACAAAACCAAGCTATTCATCATTGCATTAGATTCTTCTTGTAAATCATAAAAATCTACAAAGAAAGAAGGTTTTCCGTCTTTGTAGATAATCCATTGCGAATTTTTCTTTAGTGGAAGCTCGATAATTTCTTTTGTACCGCTTAAAGTTCTATATGTTGTTGCTAATAGTTTCATTTTTTATGTCTTTTAATACCCTCTTTTTTATTAAACACAAATCAAAAAGTAAGCCAAATTATTAAAATACTACTTTGTTAATTCATAAATATGATTAAAAATAGGTGTTAGATGTTCATCTACTTTTTAAAAAAGGTTGTTACTTGTTTTTAAAATTGATAATTTATTCCTGTATAAATACCAATAAAATAAGGTTTAAATCCATTTGCATTATTATCAAACGTGTTTAACTGAGTTTTAAACATTGGGTTTAAGTTTAATGCCCAATTTTTATCTAACTTATAATTAAAATCTAAACCTAAATTTCCACTAAAATTAAGGTTGTTTAGGTTATTTGCTTTTCCAGATCTAGAAAGAGTACCAGCATTTATGTGTACTGTATTCTTATTTAAAAAAAGGGAACTAAAGCCTATTACTATTTGAGTTTTTAGATTACTATTTTCTAATAGACTGTATTTTAATTCAATAGGAATTTCAATATAACCATATTTTTGAGCTAAATTTCCATCTAAACTTACTGCGTTTAAGGGAATAGTATTTGAATTAAAACTTTCAGAAGAAGTATTGTTTAAAGAATAATTATCTCCCGAATTAAAAATAACACTAGAAACACTTGAACTTGAAGAAGCCACAGCTATCTTATTGTTAGAAAATTGAATCTCTTGTAAATGAATTCCTGATTGAATGGACCATTTATTATTAAGTTGATAGCCAATTTGCACGCCATAAGAATAAGAATTATCTCCTCTAGTAGAGTTTTCTAAATTCTTATTTAATGGAGAAGTGTTAGAAAAAGAATTAGAGTTTAAAACAGCTACAACGGGTGAAATGGTCCAGAGTTTATTTATATTTATTTTCTTTTCTTCCTTGTCTTTTTTAAAAGCTATTATAACTTCCTTTTTAACATTTTTAATTTCCTTTTTATCTTTATAAATTGAATTTGTCATATCCGCAGAGTTTTCTGAGGAAATTGATTCTTTTTTTTCTATGTTCTCTTGAACAATAATTGTTTTATTTTGAAAAGAATCTATGGTTCTATTAATTTTATTGTCAGTTAAAAAAATCTTTTTCATAGCTTTTTTACGAACTGAATACTCATTCCCCTTTTCAATATTTCTTTGTGATTTCTCAGCAACTAAAATGGTTGTTTTCTCAATGCTTTTTTTATTTGCTTTATTTTCTTCAACAATTATTGTTTTTTCTTCACTTTTAGTATTAAAAGTATCTGTTTTTATAGTATTGAAATCTTCTAAACTTCTTTCTGGAGCTGCAATAATTATTGGTTGTTTTTTTACATCATCTATAACCGTTTTAGAAAAAGGATATAACAAGAGACCAACAACTAAAATGGCTGCAATTCCACTAGAAAACCACCATATTGGTAATACTCTGCGTTTTTTGTTTTTTAGATTCGCTTCAATATTGTTCCAAACTCTATTTGTTGGAGTTGCCTCCAAATTCTTTAGTTTTTCTTGAAATAAACGGTCTATCTTTTTATTTTCCATCAGTTATGCATTTTGTTCTTTTTGTTGATGAATTTCTAGTTGATTCTTTAATATTTTTCTTGCTCTAGATAGGTTGGATTTTGAGGTTCCTTCAGAGATATTTAATAAAGCAGCAATTTCTTTATGAGCGTAATTATCTAACACATATAAGTTAAAAACCAAACGATACCTGTCTGGCAATTTTTGAATTAATTGTAATAAAAAACCGACATCTAGGTTATCGTCTTCAAAATCAATTTCCTCTATGATTTCTTGGTTAGGTGATTCATTTACAAGTTCTAAACAAGTCTTTGTTCTGTATTTTTGTAGTGCAGTATTTATGGTTATTCGTTTTAACCAACCTTCAAAAGAACCTTTGTTTTTGTACTGTTTAATTTTATTAAAAATAACGATAAAACTATCTTGTAAAGTGTCTTCTGCATCTTGATAGTTTCGAGAATATTTTAAGCATACAACAAAAAGTTTATCAGCAAAAAGCTGATAAACTTCAGATTGTGCTTCCAACTTTTGTTGGCAACATTCCTGTATGAGTTTTTCTAGTTTGATATTACTAATTTACAGGAATTATAACTTCATCGAAAATACTTTCGCCATCTGCATCTTTACCTTTAAAAAACTTAAAAACGTAATCTTTTTTTTGAGTTGCTTTTACAGGAAATGAATATTCTTCTTGCTTTGTTACTTCAGCACAAGTATCATCTAAATTAACCAAAGCAGTTACTGCAACTACTCTTGTAGAATCTTTGTATTGGTAGTATAGTTGGCTAAATGAATAACATTTATTTGGTAAAGTATATTTTATTTTAATAGTATCTGTTTTACCAAAAGTGAAACTATCAGGGGTTTCTGCGCTGTCAATTTTTAGAAAATCATATGTAAAGTTAGGTTCATCATCGTTTAAACAAGATGAAAATAAAATGATGCTAATTAATAATAATACTACTTTTCTCATAATTTAAGGTTTAATAATTAATATTTAAGGTTTAATTTAATTAGGTAAATTTTCTGATGTTTTTTCAATTTTAGAAATTACTTTTAATAAAGTATATGCTATTGAAGAACTGTCTTGGGGCGGATTTTCAATTTCTTTTTCAGAAATTAATACCTCATATTCAAAACCTTCTTCATACTTAAATCCGATAATAGTGCTATATAAGTATTGCCAATCTTGGGTGTTTTTTTCTTTTATTAGGTAACATTTTTGAGGACCAATACCTTGGCAATCTGCTTTAGAAGAAGCAACGATATAATTTGTTTCTTGTACTAAAAACCCCTCTGAATCTTTACAGGATGCAAAAAAAAGGAAAAAGGCAAATAATAAGATGTTAGATATTGTTTTCATAAATTTATCTCTTAAAAATGTAAGCTATATCGTCAAATGCAATTCCGTAATCTATTTTTAAATCTTTTTCAGTAAAATAAATAGTTCCTTTTCTATCATCAACGATTAAAAACTTACTGTTATTTTCTTCTAGTATTTCAAATGAATACACGCCACCTTGGTTGTTTGTAAAACTAGGAGCCGCTAGTGTTGTAAATACATCTGAGGTATTTACAATGGTAACTGTTTTATTCACCATATCAAATTCCCAAGTAAAAGTCTCTTTTTTATAGCTTTTAGGTTGAGAGAAACCACCAATTATTTCTGTCACATTCCATTTATCTGCAATTGTATCTTTGCTCGAATCATTATTATTATTATTATTACAACTGATAAAAAATAGTGTGAATATAAAAGCATAAATAAACTTCATAAATTTGGTTCTTTCTTAGAAGATGCAAAAAGTTTAAAAAGGTTGCGTTAAATAATTCTATTTTTGCAAAAGTATATGGAAAACAACATTTTTAACATACAAAACGAACAAGAGTTCGCTGAAACTGCTTTAACAGTTTTTAAACATCAATTTAAGAACAATAAAGTCTATAGATCTTTTTGTGATTTGCTTTATATTCATCCTTCAGATGTAAAAACTATTCAAGAAATTCCGTTTTTACCAATTCAGTTTTTTAAAAGTAGAGAGGTCGTTGCTAACTTAGATTTCGTTGAAGAAACCTTTACAAGTTCTGGTACAACAGGTAGTGTAACTAGTAAACATCTTGTAACCGATATAAATCTCTATAAAGAAAGCTACTTAAAAGGATTTGCTCATTTTTACGGAAACATAGAAGCGTACACAGTACTTGCTTTGTTACCAAATTATTTAGAGCGTAAAGGTTCTTCTTTGGTTTATATGGTAGATGATTTAATTCGGAAATCTAAAAAAATAGAAAGCGGATTTTATCTTGATAATCTTAACGAATTGGCTAAAAAGTTAATAGAATTAGATAAAATGGGACGAAAAACACTCTTAATTGGAGTTTCATTTGCTTTATTAGATTTAATTGAAATGCAAAATTTTAAGCTTAAGAACACCATTATAATGGAAACTGGTGGTATGAAAGGAAGAAGAAAAGAATTGGTTAGAGAAGAATTACACACTATTCTTCAAGACGGATTTGGGGTTGCCGAAATTCATTCAGAATATGGAATGACAGAATTATTAAGTCAGGGTTATTCGAAAGGAAATGGTGTTTTTGAAACGCCTCCTTGGATGAAAATTTTAACAAGAGATACCGAAGATGCTTTGACTATAAATCCATCAGAAAAAAATGGAGGCATCAATGTTATAGATTTAGCAAATTACAATTCGTGTTCTTTTATTGCAACACAAGATTTAGGAAAAGTTCATAAAAATGGCACTTTTGAAATTATTGGTCGTTTTGATAATTCGGATATTAGAGGTTGTAATTTAATGGTTTTATAAATAAAGCTTAGTGATGAAGTTTAAATTATTTCAAGAATTTAAAGAGTTTGCTGTAAAAGGGAATATGATAGATATTGCCATTGGGGTAATAATTGGTACTGCCTTTAACAAAGTAGTAAATGTGCTTGTAAAAGAGGTTTTAATGCCTCCGTTGTCTTTTATGACCGATGGCGCTAATTGGGAAAATAAAAAAATTATTTTACGAGAAGCAATTGTGGTAGATGGAAAACCAAAACCAGAAGAAATTGCAATCGGTTATGGGAAATTAATTGAAGCCGGAGTCGATTTTTTAGTAATTGCTTTTACTGTTTTTATTGTTGTAAAGTTGATGAATTCTATGAAGAAAAAAGCAGACGACCCTAAAAATAAAACAGTAGTTACTCCTAAGAATATCGAACTAATGAATAAAACCAATGAACTTTTAGAAAAGCAAAATGAATATTTAATGAAGGTTTTGGGAGATAAAAAATAGTTTCTTACTTATAATTTTTAGAAGCAAAATCGCCCCAACTTGCAATAGATTGTATCAAGGGTGTTAAGGTTTTTCCAAAATCAGTTAATGAATATTCAACTTTTAAAGGCGGTTTAGATGTGTAAACTTTCCTTCTTATAATACCATCTTCTTCTAAATTTTTTAATTGTAAACTTAAAGTTCTTTCAGTAACTGTTGGCATTTCTTTTCTCAGCTCATTGTATCTAAGTGTCTTATCAATTAAATGATATAAAATTACAGTTTTCCATTTACCGCCAATAATTCCCATTGTTAAACTAGTACAACATGGGTATTCCTTTTCTTTAAATTTTAAAATACTGGTTTTTATTTCTTTTAAATCTTCCATAAACTTATACTATCCTTTTAGACCGTTATTGCAAAGTTACAAAACTATACTTAATTTTGTAACTATAATTAATATAGTATAAATAAAAATATGAACACACCAAATATTTCAAGAGAAGATATCTTAAAAGGGTTTTATTTTAGACATGCAACTAAAGAGTTTGATGCTACAAAGACGGTTTCAGATGAAGATATAAAATTTATTTTAGAAACAGCACGCTTGTCACCAAGTTCATTTGGCTTTGAACCTTGGCATTTTATTGTTGTTCAAGATAAAGAATTACGTGAGTTATTAAAACCAGTAGCTTGGGGAGCACCTTTAAAGTTAGATACTGCTAGCCATTTTGTTTTAGGTTTAAGTATGAAGGCACCTATGATAAAACATGATGCTGCATACATTATGCACATGATGAAAGAAGTAAAACAATTACCAGCAGATGTTATTGAAACGTATTCAAAATTCTACAGAGAATTTCAAGAACGAGATTTTGATTTAGATACAGACAAAAAATTATTCGATTGGTCCTCTAAACAAACTTATATTGCTCTAGGAAACATGATGACTTCTGCAGCTTTAAGAGGAATTGATTCTTGCCCAATTGAAGGTTTTCATCAAGAAAAAGCAGAAGTATTGCTAAAAGAAAAGTTTGGTGTAGACACAGATAAATATGGTCTATCTTTTATGACTGCTTTTGGTTACAGAAAAGAAGATCCTTTACATGAGAAATCTAGACGAAATTTTGATGCTATCGTAACTTGGAAGTAATTTTTGTCTTTTTCTAGAGAAGCACCCTGTAAAAGATGATTCTTTTACAGGAACTAAGCATGGTAGTAATACAAATACATAAAAAAGAGTTAAATATTTTTTTATTACTAACCGATTGTTTAGTTTTGCAGTGTACTTAGAAACAATGGCTAGAAAAAAAGAATATAACGAAGAGGAAGTAGTAGAAAAAGCGATGCAGCTGTTTTGGCGTAATGGCTATGAAGCAACGTCTATGCAAATGCTTGAAAAAGAAATGGGCATTAATAAGTTTTCTATATATGCAAGTTTTGGAAATAAACATGGTCTTTTTCTTGAAAGCTTAAAATGTTATAAAGCAAGAGTGAGTGTTATTTTAGAAAAGTTTAAAAAAGCATCCAATGGTGTTGAAGATATTAAGCAGTTTTTTTACGATTCTTTGGATATAGATTATAAAGGAAGCACTCAGAAAGGTTGTTTAGTAACAAATACGTATAATGAGTTTTCAGAAAAAGAAGACCTATTAATTAAAGAGCAGATGACCCATTTTATGGATAAACTAAAAGACTTACTCATAGAAAAGTTACAAATGGATACCACCAAAGATGAGGAAACGATTCTAAAACAAGCTAATTTTCTATTACTTGCAAAACATGGTTTAGCTGCTGCTGCAAGAGTGAATACTCAGAAAGAAATAGAAGATTACATAGAAATGACCTTTATAAATATATAAACATTTTTTTTACTAAATAACTAAACGATTGTTTAGTTAAAGTTAACACAAATAATAAATTTAAAAATAGAAATTATGACAACTTTAAAAATTTACGACAACAAAACGGCACCAGAAGAAAGTAAAGTATTATTAGATAAATCTCAAAAAGCATACGGAATGATTCCTGGTTTGCATGGTGTTCTTGCGGGTTCTCCTCAGCTTTTAGATGCGTACCAAATATTACATGAGTTATTTACAAATACATCTTTTAACGAAGAAGAGTTAACAGTTGTATGGCAAGCAATAAATGTAGAACATGCTTGTCATTATTGTGTACCTGCACATACGGGTATTGCAAAAATGATGAAAGTAGACGATACTATTACAGAAGCTTTACGTAATGAAGCACCGTTAGAAAACCCTAAATTAGAAGCTTTACGTACCATGGCATTAACAATTGTTCGCAATCGTGGTAACGTTACACAAGATGACTTAAATGAATTTTACGCAGCTGGTTATGAAGAGAAACAAGTCTTAGAAATTATCTTAGGATTGTCTCAAAAAGTGATTAGTAATTATACAAATCATATTGCAAATACACCTGTAGATTCAGCTTTTGAAGCTTTTGCATGGAAAAAATAAGTTTCTTATATTCAATTTTGATAAAAACTAACCTTCCGTTATCCATACGGAAGGTTTATAAAACAAATACTTATGATTAAAGTATCCGTAATGTATCCTAATGGTAAAGATGTCCAGTTTGATGCAGCTTATTATAAAAATAGTCATTTACCAATGATTGTAAACGCTTTAGGCGATGCGCTTAAAAGTTTAGAATTAGACTTAGGAATTGGAAGTAGAGTTCCTGGGGAATTGGCTCCTTATGTTGCTATCGCACATTTAAAATTTAATGATGTAGCTTCTTTTCAAGCCGCATTTGGTCCGCATGCAGAAACATTTGCTGCAGATGTAAAAAATTACACCAATGTACAAGGAGAACTTCAAATTAGTGAATTGATAACATTTTAAAGATGAAAAATAATAGTGAATCCATAGAAACAAGAAGACCTAAAGTTTTATTCTTTGATGTAAACGAAACGCTTTTAGATCTTACACCGATGAAAAAAAGAGTTGGTGAGGTTTTAGAGGGGAAAGAAGAAGTACTTTCTTTGTGGTTTACAACAATGTTGCATTATTCTTTAGTAACTTCTGCAAGCGGACACTATAAACCTTTCGGACATATTGGTGCTGCTGCTTTGCAAATGGTTGCTGCAAATAATAATATTACAATATCAGAAGAAAAAGCACGTAAGATTATTGCAGAATCTATGCAAAACTTACCTCCGCACCCAGAAGTAAAAGAAGCCTTAACGCAATTAAAAAAAGAAGGTTATAAATTAGTTGCGTTTACCAATTCATCAAACGAAGGGTTAAAAAAACAATTTGAGAATGCAGAATTAACAGCTTATTTTGATGAAAGGCTAAGCGTTGAAGATACTGGTAAATTTAAACCTTTTACAGATACGTATGCTTGGGGAGCACATAAAATGGGCGTTAAATTAGAAGAATGCATGTTAATTGCAGCACATGGTTGGGATGTTGCAGGCGCACTTTGGGCAGGTTGGAGAGCTGCTTTTATAAGCAGACCTGGGCAACAAATATTTCCGTTAGCACCAAAAACAGAAATTGTGGCAACGAACTTGAAAAAAGTAGCGGATATTCTGGTAACGTATAAGTAGTAGGTATTGTCACACTATAACAGTAGAAATTTTAAGACAAGATGGAGGTCAACGAAATTAACATTAAAGAAATTTCAGAATATTGTATTAAAAATGTGTTCAGAACAAGTACTGATAAGCCAGGGTTTGTGCATATTGACTTCGGAAAAAACAGAACTTCCTATCAGCTGAGGTCTATTATGGTTGCCTTAAAAAAGGAATTATCAAAGTTTACAACAAAACAATTCCACAAAAAATTAAGTTATCATTGGTTGGTACGCTTTGATCAACAGGTAAATACACCTTTTCATTTGGATAATGCAGAAGAGCAATCTTTTTTAATGCTAGGTTACGAGCCCAGTGAAATTGATAGTGAGCTACATATCGCAGATTATCATAAATATGCGAATGATAGTTCGGTCGCTCCGAAAGATTATATCAAACATTTTACACCAGTATTTAAAGAGGATGAATCTTTACTTGAGCCTTATACCACCAAGATAAAATCGTTTGATAGAAATACTTATAAAATTGTATTCATAAACAATAGCAACCCAAAATCTGAACCAGAAACTTTAGGTGTATTTCATAAAGCAAAGATGATAAAACCTGATGTAAATAAAACAAGAATAGTAAACTCAGTGATTTTTAATATGTTGTCAAAAGACAATATTATTGAAGATGAGAAAAAAGAAAAGAGTTTTTTAAAGACTGAGGTTATCAGCAAATAATAAACACTTTTTTTAACCCATGTAACGAAAATAAGGGGTAATAGAAAGAGATAATTAGGACTTTAAAGTTTATATTTAAGTTCGCATTAAATAGAAATAAAATGAAAGAAAAATTAAAAATAGATATCGTATCAGATGTTGTGTGTCCTTGGTGTACTATTGGATATAAACGTTTAGAAAAAGCAATTATAGAACTTGGCATAGAAGATCAAGTAGAAATTGAATGGCAACCTTTTGAGTTGAATCCCAATATGCCTGCAGAAGGTCAGAATGTAAATGAACATATTACAGAAAAATATGGTAGTACTTTAGAGCAACAAAGGGCATCGAAACAAAATATGACAGAAGTTGGTGAAGAACTTGGTTTTAAATTCGATTATTTTGATGAGATGCGCATGGTAAATACATTTGAAGCACACGTTTTATTAGAATATGCAAAAGATTTTGGGAAACAAACTGAATTAAAAATGTGCCTAACAACTGCTTTCTTTAGCGAACGAAAAGATGTTTCTAAGAGAAATATTTTGAAAGAGGCTTTATTAGCTGTTGGTTTAAATGCTGAAGAAGGTTTAGCAAAGTTAGACAATGAAGATGCTAGAAACGAAGTAAGAACCAAACAAGATTATTGGAAAAGCTTAGGCGTAAACTCTGTACCAACGGTTGTTTTTAACAGAAAAAGTGCGGTAACTGGTGCGCAACCTGTAGCTACTTTTAAACAGGTACTTACCGAATTACTTGCTGAATAAAGGCGATATTAGCACAAAATTATAGCAATGCAAAATAAAATGATAGGTATCGTGGGTGGCGTAGGTAGTTACGCAGGAATCGATTTAATAAAGAAAGTGTACGATCTTACAGAAGCAAAATCAGACCAAGAACATTTGCCTGTTTCGATGCTTTCTGTACCTCATAAAATAATAGATCGTACGAAATATCTTTTAGGTGAAACCGATGTAAACCCAGGTATTGCGATAGCAGAAATTATAGCATCGCTAATTGCGAGCGGTTCTAGTATTATCGGTATTCCTTGTAATACAGCACACGCAAGACCTATTTTAAGTTTAATTGAGAAAAGCATACCAGAATCTTGTGTGCTAGTTAATCTTATCGAAGAGGTAGGTTTACATATTTCTACCAAGTACCCAGAAATCACAAAAGTTGGAGTTTTAGGAACTACTGGTACTATTTTAGCGAAGGTCTATCCAGAAGTTTTGGCGAAATATAATATAGAAGTAATACAACCATCAGAAGATATTCAAGATTTATTTGTGCATCCTTCAATTTACGATACTAGTTACGGTATTAAAGCTTTTTCTAATCCGGTAAACGAGAAAGCAAAAGAAAATTTAAGTATGGCGGCAACTTATTTATCTAGAAAAGGAGCACAAGCTGTAATTTTAGGATGTACTGAAATTCCACTTGCAATACAGTATGAAAAAATAGAAGATAGCTTAATTATTGATGCGACTACTGTTCTTGCAAGTGCATTGATAAGAGAATCTAAAAAAATGGATGAGGCTCGTATTAGTTGAAAAATTTAAAGGATGGAAACGAATAAAAATAAAGGAGAATTAGAAGCATTGTTAGCTGTAAAACTAAAAGAAGGTGTAGCAAAATTTACAGAAAAAAAAAGTTAGATTTATGCAGATGAAATTACAAGTGTAGCAGACTCAGGAATCCTTGAAAAGGCATTAAAATCAGGGGATAAAGCGCCAAATTTCACTTTAAAAAATGCTTTAAACAAATCGGTTTATTTATATAGTGAATTAGAAAACGAACCTGTATTTTTAACTTGGCACAGAGATGGCTGGTGTCCTTATTGTAATGTAACCTTACATTATTTACAAAGAAAATTGCCCGAATTTCAAAAAGAAGGAGCCACACTAATTGCACTAACTCCAGAGCTGTCAGATAACTCTTTAAATACTTCAGAAAAAAACAATTTAGAATTTACCGTTTTAAGTGATGTTGGTAATGTTATTGGAAAAGAATATAGTAGGTTGTATTTCAATTAACAGATGAGGTTCAGTTATTTATAAAGCTGGATTTGGTTTAAGTGAAAAAAAATGGAGATGATAGTAATCAATTACCTTTGGTTGCAACCAATGTTATCGATAAAAAGGAAGCATTCAATATGCTTTTTTAGATGCGAATTATAGAGAAAGAGCAGAATCCACAGAAATAATAACTGTTTTAAAAAGGTTGAAATAAAAAACTCAACATTATGAAATAAAAATAAATAGATGGTCAAAAAGAATAGGTCTTTTTATTTTTGATATATAGAATAGGCTAATAATATACTCGTATTACCATGTTTATTAATTGTTAATCTATCTGAATCAGATAAGGTTAAGTATTTTCAGTGTAATTTTTCTAAAATTTTATCGACTAAGAGATAAAGCAAAATCGATGAAAAACATAATTACTATTTTATTTCTAACTATTTCAACAACTTTTTTTGGACAAGATTATAATACCAAAAAAGGATATGTTGCAGAAGGTTATGATGTTGTGGCTTACTTTAGCAATAAAACAGAAAAAGGAAATAAAGACTTTACCACAGAATTTGATGGAGTTAAATTTAAGTTTTCAACAAAAGAAAATTTAGGTATTTTTAAAAATTCGCCTAAAAAATATATTCCTGCTTATGGTGGTTATTGTGCGTATGCAGTTGGTGCAAAAGCAGAAAAGGTCTCAATCGACCCTAAAACTTTTGAAATTAGAGACGGTAAATTATATTTGTTTTACAATTCTTGGGGAACAAATACGTTAGCACTATGGAAAGAAGAAGGTGCAGAAAAACTAAAACTAAAAGCAGATAAAAACTGGATAGCAATTAATAAAGAAAGGTAGTTGAAAGCAAGCTTGGGGGAGTTTGTGAATGTTGTGGAAAAAAAAGAGCTAAATTCATTCAGCTCTTTTTTTTGTAAAATTCAGTCTTCATTGTGCGGTCCCAGAATGTAAAATACAATCCGTAATTGTAATTAAATTTTCGGTGATGAAAATCATGATGTGTAGCACCAATAACTCTTTTTTTTAACCAATCACCAAATTTTCCTGAAGGATAAATTTCTATACCAGCATGATTTATAGTTGCAGAAACCGTCATTATTAGTAAGGTAGCCAACAAGGTATAAAAATGGATTGGTAATATTATAATAATAATTGGCAAAAATAGCGCTTGTATAATAGTTTCTAAAGGATGAAAAGAAAAAGCAGTAAACACAGAAGTGTGTATGCTTTTATGATGTACCAAATGAAAATATTTATAAATTTTAGGAAGATGCATCCATCTATGTGCCCAATAATAATACGTGTCTTGTGCAAACAGAAAAATAAAAATACTTAAAGGAATATACCAAATCGAGTTTTTTGAAGTCTCCATATAAATAGTAGAATGTCCGTTTATGTATAAAAAATACATGATTACACCCACCGCGGCAAAAATAACGCCACTGATAGCAGACCAATATATTTCTGTTTTAATTTGCTTTATTTTAGGCTTTCTAGGGTTTATAATTCTATTTGTAATTTTATTTTTTAACAAAATGAAAAACAAACTATAATAAACCGTAGAAAAAACTAAATACCTAAAAAAAATGATAACAGTTAATAACAGAAATACAACTGTAATATTACTAAAGTCTAAATCTTTAAAAACAGGAAACATTTAAAGTGGGTTATGCTACAACCAATAAATAGTACGTCTTTTTACCACGTTGTAATAACACGTATTTATTAGCAATTAAATCTTCTTTAGAAATGATGTAATCTTCTTTTATCTTTTCTTTATTTACAGAAATTGCATTTTCTTTTAAAGCTCTTCTTGCATCTCCATTAGAACCTAAAAAGTTTGTTTTTGCAGCCAAAGCACCAATCATATCTAACCCCTCTTCTATATCTTTAGCAGAAACTGTAGCTTGTGGTACACCATCAAAAACATCTAAAAATGTTTGTTCGTCTAAAGATTTTAAATCTGAAGCTGTAGATTTTCCAAATAAAATAGCAGATGCTTTTAAGGCATTTTCATACGCCTCTTTTCCGTGTGTTAAAATAGTAACCTCTTCTCCTAGTTTCTTTTGTAACAAACGTAAATGCGGATTTTCTTTATGTGCTGCAATTAAATTTTCTATGGTTTCTTTGTCTAAAAATGTAAACTTTTTAATAAAGTTTTCTGCATCTTCATCCGAAGAATTTAACCAGTATTGGTAATATTTATATGGTGAAGTTCTATCTGTATTTAACCAAACATTTCCACCCTCAGTTTTTCCAAATTTTGTTCCGTCTGCTTTTGTAACCAAAGGAACCGTAATAGCGTATGCTTTTCCTTGTGCTTTTCTACGAATTAATTCTGTACCAGTAGTAATGTTTCCCCATTGATCTGAACCACCCATTTGTAGCATACAATTTTTCTCTTTATATAAGTGATAAAAATCGTATCCTTGAAATAATTGGTAGGTAAATTCTGTAAAACTCATACCAACAGTAGATTCTGAGTTTAAACGTTTTTTTACAGAATCTTTAGCCATCATGTAGTTTACAGTAATATGTTTTCCTGTATCTCTAACAAAATCGATTAATGAAATATCTTTCATCCAATCGTAATTATTTACCAACTCTGCTTTGTTTTCTGCGGAAGCGTCAAAATCTAAAAAACGTTCTAAATTTTCTCTAACACCAGCAACATTTTTCGCCAAAGTCTCTTCATCTAACAAATTACGTTCTGCAGATTTACCAGAAGGATCTCCAACCATACCCGTTGCACCACCAATTAAAGCAATAGGATTATGCCCTGCATTTTGAAAGTGTTTCAAGATAAAAATTTGTACTAAGCTACCAATATGTAGAGAATCTGCAGTTGGGTCGAAACCAATATATCCGGCAGTTTTATTTTTTAATAAATACTCTTCTGTATCTGGCATAATATCATGTAATAACCCACGCCAGCGTAATTCTTCAACAAAATTTTTCATTATAAAGGTATGTTTTTAAACCTTATGGTTTTTAGAAACTTGTAAGGTCTTTTCTCTTCGCAAAGATAAACTTATCAATGAAAAAATCATAAATTAGCAGTATGATTTTAGTTACTGGAGGAACAGGTTTAGTAGGAGCACATTTATTGTATCATTTATTAAAAAATGATGAAAAAATACGTGCAATTTATCGTTCTGAAGAAAAAATAAAAGCAGTAAAAAAAGTTTTTTCTTTTTATACGGATGATGTTTCGCTAATCTCTAAAATAGAATGGTTTAAAGCAGATATTACAGATGTTCCTTCGATGATTCCTGCATTTGTTGGAATTGAAAAAGTATATCATTGTGCTGCATTTATTTCTTTTAATCCGAGAGATTATAGAGAAATGAGAAAAGTAAATATTCATGGAACCGCAATTATTGTAAATCTTTCTATTGATGCGAAAATAAAAAAAATGTGTTTTGTAGGATCTATTGCTTCGGTTGGAGATTCTTTGAACGGGAATTTAATTACAGAGGAGAACGAGTGGAATAAAGAACAAGATAATAGTGGGTATTCAATTACCAAATTTGGTGGCGAAATGGAGGTTTGGCGCGCAAGTCAAGAAGAAATTGAAGTTGTAATTGTAAATCCAGGTGTTATTCTTGGAAGTGGATTTTGGTTTGCTGGTTCAGGAGAATTATTCAGTGAGGTTTACAATGGTTTTAAGTATTACACAGAAGGAATTACTGGCTTTGTAGGTGTAAAAGATGTTGTAAAAGCAATGATTTTATTAATGAATTCTGATGTTAAAAATGAACGTTTCATCTTGGTCTCAGAAAACAAGACTTATAAAGAAATTTTATTTTTAATTGCAGATGCTTTTGGTAAAAAAAGACCCTCAAAAAAGATAAAACCTTGGCAAACGAGTCTTCTTTGGCGTGTTTCTTCAATACTTTCTTTGTTTACCAGAAAGGAACCTTTGTTAGGTAAATACGCTGCAAAAAGTGCACATGAAATTTCTAAATATTCTTCAGAAAAGATTAAAGAAACAATTAATTTTCAATTCGATGAAATAGAAACGGTTGTTAAAGAAGTTTGTAATGATTATGAGAGTTAAAACCTTTATTGTTTTTTAAGGGTCTTTCCCAAAATCTTTTTGTTACGTTTTATAGAGTCTAATTTTAAACTGTCCAGTCTTTTCTGAATATCTTTCACGTTGTTTACAGAGTCTTTTCTAATTGAATCTATTCTTGATTGCATTTCTTTAAATACATCGTTTCTTGATTCTAAATTTGTTTTGGCATCTTCTAAAATTTCGTGATACAAATCTATTTTAGACATATAGTAATAGTTGCTGCTTTCAAAACGAGTACTATCAATATTAAATCTTTCATATACAAAAGGCATGTAGTTAATGTTCTTTTGTTCATTCTTGTTTTTAACAAATTTTGCACTAGAAGCAATCATCATTTCTTGTAACAAAAGGCTCATCGTATCTCTAGGAATTAAGTCTTTTGGTTTTTCAAAAATAGTATTACTTGTACAAGAAGCAACAAGTATAAAAATAAATAAGCAGCTAATTTTCTTCATTTTATCTATTAAAAGTGATTCTTTTCCCTTTTATTTCATCGTTAAAAACACCATTATTATATATTAAATTACCATTTACAAAAGTATGTGTTATGGTAGATGAAAAAGTGGTGCCTTCAAAAGGAGACCAACCACATTTGTATAAAATATTGTCTTTAGAAACCGTTTGTGGTTTGTTTGTATCAATTAAAACTAAGTCTGCAAAATAACCTTCCTTAATAAATCCACGTTTTTCAATTTGAAATAATTTCGCAGGATTATGACTCATTTTTTCAACTGCTTTTTCGATCGTAATTACGCCTTCTTTCACTTTTTCTAATAAGGCAATAACAGCATGTTGCACTAAAGGCCCGCCACTTGGTGCGTTTAAATAGTTGTTGTTTTTTTCCTCTAAAGTGTGCGGTGCATGATCTGTTGCTAAAACATCTATTCTATCATCTAACAAAGCTTCCCACAAACCTTGTCTATCTGCTTCAGTTTTTACAGCAGGATTCCATTTAATATGAGTCCCTTTCTCTTCATAATCTTTATCCGAAAACCATAAATGATGAATACAAACTTCAGCAGTAATTTGTTTTTCCTCTAAAGGAATATCATTTCTAAAAAGCTCGGTTTCTTTAGCAGTTGATACATGAAAAATATGCAATCTAGCACCTGTTTTCTTTGCCAATTCTATTGCTTTAGAAGACGATAAATAACAAGCTTCTTCACTTCTAATAATTGGATGGTATTTTACAGGAATATCATCACCATATTTTGCTTTGAACTCTTCCGTATTTTTTCTAATGGTTGCTTCATCTTCACAATGTACAGAAATAATCATTTTTGTTGATGAGAAAATTTTCTCTAGAATATCTTCATTATCTACTAACATATTTCCGGTAGAAGAACCCAAGAATAATTTAATTCCGGCAACTTTTTTAGGATCTGTTTTTAATAATTCTTCTAAATTATCATTCGTTCCACCAAACATAAAAGAATAGTTTGCGTAAGAATTTGCTGCTGCAATTTTAAATTTATCTTCTAATAAATCTTGTGTTGTAGCTTGCGGAACGGTATTTGGCATTTCAATAAAAGTAGTAATTCCACCAGCAATTGCAGCTCTACTTTCTGTTGCAATATTTGCTTTATGCGTTAAACCAGGTTCTCTAAAATGCACTTGATCATCAATAAAACCAGGAATTAGAAATTTACCTTCAGCATTTATAACTTCAATATTTTCAGTTGCTTTTATTTCTGATGAAATTGCTGTTATTATTTCGTTCTCAATAAGAACATCACCTTTAAAGATGTTGTTTTCGTTGACTATTGTTGCGTTTTTTATTAAAGTTGATTTTTTCATTTCCTTCTTAAATATCAATTCTCATGTTAACTAAACTCTTTGTAAACCCGAAACGTTCGTAAGATTTTATGGCGCTAGCATTATTGCTATACACATCTAACCTTAACTCTTTCAGTTCCTTTTCTTTTGCCCAATTTTTTAAAGATTCTAAAATTAGATTGCTAATTCTTTTACCTCTAAAAGAGGGTTTTACAAATATAAAACCAATATAACCGTGTTTTAAATTCTTATGATAATGGTTAGAATCGGCTACTCTTAAATAACCAGAACCAACTAATTCTTCATCTGAAACGGCAACTATAAAGTGAATGTTTTTAGCCGTAATTAGTTCGGGAATATTGTAGTAAGTTAGCTCACCGTCACCTAAGAAAGAATCTAAGGGCCTTTCTGCTGCTACAACTCCTTGTTCAAACTCTAAAAGCGTTTCTAAATCGTTTGAATTTGCGGTTCTAATAGAAATATTATTCATTTATGTGCTAT
Source organism: Polaribacter sp. ALD11 (assembly GCF_002831685.1). NCBI lineage: Bacteria > Pseudomonadati > Bacteroidota > Flavobacteriia > Flavobacteriales > Flavobacteriaceae > Polaribacter > Polaribacter sp. ALD11. Next base: position 2,559,696 of record NZ_CP025119.1, read on the forward strand.
TTTGGCAACCCTTTTAACCTCATTTTTATTACACCAAATAGCGCTTCGGAAACGATGTTCCCGTCCATTTTAGAAGTACCTAAATCTCTGTCTGTAAAAACTACAGATACTTCTTTAATTTTGAATTTGTGTTTCCAAGCCTTAAATTTCATTTCAATTTGAAAAGCATAGCCAACAAACCTAATTTTATCTAAATTTATGGTCTCTAGAACGTTGCGTTTCCAGCAAACAAAACCCGCAGTAGTATCAAAAACAGGTATTCTAGTAATAAAGCGTACATATTTTGAAGCAAAATAAGAAAGTAACAATCGCTTAATGTCCCAATTTACTACATTTACTTGGTTATTTACATATCTCGATCCTATAGAAACATCTCCGCCATCAATTGCGCAAGCATTGTATAAACGAATTACGTCTTTCGGATTGTGAGAAAAATCGGCATCCATTTCTATGATATACTCATATTTTCTAGCTAAAGCCCATTTAAAACCATGAATATATGCAGTTCCTAAGCCACTTTTACCTTTTCTTTTTTCTATAAAAAGTTGATTAGGAAATTCTAATATTAATTTTTCTACAATTATTGAAGTTCCATCAGGTGAATTATCATCAACAACTAAAATGTGAAATATTTTTTCTTCCTTAAGAACAGCTCTAATAATGGCTTCTATGTTTTCTTTTTCGTTATAAGTAGGAATGATAACTAACGTATCTGACATAAATGAAATTTCATGTGGTAAGAATACAAATATACATTTTTTAATTACTAATTTTGTGTTAATCTTATCAAAGAAAAAAAAGTGCAAGCACTAGAAAAAATAACGATAAATACAAATTGGATTCCCCTTGTTTTGGTGTTTCTATTTGCAATTATTGGTGTCTTAAAAGTAATAGATTCAGAAAAATTAAAGGGGTATGTTTTTGCAATACTTAACAAAGGTTTTGTAGAAGATGAGGTAGAAGGAGATACCTCTTTTTTTAGCTCTTTTTACAGTTTGCTGTTTGTTTTTTCATCTACAGTTTTAGCACTTGTAATTAGTTTAATTGTTTCAGAAAAAAAGGTAGATTTTATCCTTAATTTTTCATCTTTCTTATCCGTTTTAGGAATTGTTTTTAGTTATTTAATCGTTAAAAGTTTGTTTGAAGTTGCACTTACAAGACTTTTTTTGGTAAAAAAGCAAGTTCGTTTTTATGTAGTTTCTAAATTTAGCTACTTATATTCTATTAGTTTTTTGCTTTTAATTTCCTTTGTAGTCTTTCAATATAGTCCTTTAAACACCTCGTCTTATATATATATTGTTTTGGGTTTATTTATAGTAAGATTCATTTTTCATGTGAGTAATAACAAAAACCTGATTTTTAGCGAGTTGTTTTATTTTATTTTGTACATTTGCGCTCTCGAAATAGCACCGCTATTAACACTGTTTAAATTGATGCTTTAAATTAAAAAACGACAGCTTATGAAAGTGAAAACAATTTTAGTATCGCAACCAGCACCAAAGACAGAAACTTCTCCTTATTTTGATTTGTCTGATAAACAAAAAGTGAAAATTGATTTTAGATCTTTTATTCATGTTGAAGGTATTTCTGTAAAAGAAATTAGAAATCAAAAGATAGATTTTAAAGATTTTACTGCTATTATTTTAACAAGTAGAAATGCTGTAGATTATTTCTTTAAAATTGCTGAAGAAATGCGTTTTAAAGTGCCAGATGACATGAAATATTTTTGTCAGTCTGAAGCTGTTGCTTATTATTTGCAAAAATATGTAGTGTATAGAAAACGTAAAATATATGTTGGTGCTAGAACTTTTCCTGATTTAACAAAGTTAATTAAGAAGCATAAAACAGAAAATTTCTTATTACCAAGTTCAGATAAATTAAAACCTTTGGTTCCAGAGGAGTTAGATAAGTTAGGTGTTAAGTGGACACGTTTAGATTTATATAGAACCGTGGTGAGTGATTTGTCTGATTTAGAAGATGTTTTTTATGATGTTTTAGTGTTTTTTAGTCCTTCAGGAATAGAATCATTATTTCAAAATTTCCCGGATTTTAAACAAAACAACACTAGAATTGCTGCTTTTGGTAATTCTACTGTAAATGCTGTAACAGAAGCCGGTTTAAAGTGCGATATAGAAGCACCATCTCCAGACACACCTTCTATGACAATGGCTTTAGATAAATATATAAAATCTGTAAATAAGAAATAAAATCTTATTTTAAGTTTATAAAATTGATAGAAACCGAGCAGAAATGTTCGGTTTTTTTAGTTTAAATTTAATAATAAAATTCTTTAAACAGATATACATTCTTCAGAAATACAGTTTGATGGTATTAATTAAATTTTATGGCTATAGTTTATTTTATTTAAGACATTATTGTTAATTTTGTATTGAAATTTTAATATAAAACATAAAATATGAAAACATTCAAATTATCAGTTTTATTCATCTTTTTATTTACCATAATAAGTTGTGGAGGAAAAGGGGAAAAAAAGCAAGCACCAAATAATAACAAGAGAACAGAAACTCCAAAAGAAATAAAACCTAAAGTTGATTTGTACAGCGATATTGAGGCGTCCAATGACATAGATTTATCCTCTAATGATGCTATGAAATTTAGCAAAGAAATATTAAAGGTTGAAGGAGGAAAAAAAGTAAAAATCACTTTTAAACATACTGGTAAAATGGATAAAAAAGTGATGGGGCATAATTTTGTTTTGCTTAAAAAAGGTGTCAGTATGTCCTCATTTGGGAATAAGGCAGCAAGTGCTTCTTCAAATGAATATATACCAGAAGATACAGAAGACGTTATTGTACATACCAAATTAATTGGTGGAGGTGAAGTAACAACAATCGAATTTGATGCACCAGCAGCAGGAACTTATAGATTTATTTGTAGTTTTCCTGGGCATTATGCAGTTATGAATGGAAAATTCATTGTGATTTAAATATTAAATCATAGTATTTTAAATATTCATACTTAAAATTGTTAGCGAGAAATTATTAAATTTCTCGCTTTTTTTTTAACATTAGATTTATTATGAGAAGCAAAACTTAAAAGGTTAAATTAAGCAAACAAAGTAGCAAAAGCCTCTTCAATTTTACCCACTAAAACCAATCTTATTCCGTGGTTTTTAGAAGTTATTTTATTGTATTTTGATGCAACAAGTGTTTTATAGCCTAGTTTTTCTGCTTCCAATATTCGTTGATCTATTTTAGAAACCGGTCTAATTTCTCCTGCCAAACCAACTTCTGCAGCAAAACAAACATTTGGGTTTATGGCAACATCTTGATTTGATGATAATATTGCAGCAACAACCGCCAAATCTATTGCAGGATCATCTACATTTATTCCTCCGGTAATATTTAAAAAGACATCTTTTGCACCTAATTTAAAACCTGCTCTTTTCTCTAGAACAGCTAAAATCATGTTTAGCCTTTTTAAATTATAACCCGTTGTAGAGCGTTGTGGTGTACCGTAAACAGCAGTAGAAACCAACGCTTGTATTTCGATCATTAAAGGTCTAATTCCTTCTAGGGTTGATGCAATTGCGGTTCCGCTTAAATCTGCATCTTTCTTTGAAATTAGAATCTCAGACGGATTTGATATTTCTCTTAATCCGTTAGAAAGCATTTCATAAATACCTAATTCTGAGGTAGAACCAAACCTGTTTTTTTGACTTCTTAAAATTCTATAGGTATGATTTCTGTCGCCTTCAAATTGTAAAACAACATCTACCATGTGTTCTAAGATTTTTGGTCCAGCAATATTTCCATCTTTATTTATATGCCCAATTAATAAAACTGGAGTTGCCGTTTCTTTGGCATATTTTATCAATTCTGCAGCAGTTTCTCTAATTTGAGAAATGCTACCAGGAGAGGCTTCTATAGAGCTTGTGTGTAATGTTTGTATAGAGTCTATCACTAAAACTTCTGGCATTGTTTCTTCAATGTTTTTGAAGATTTGTTGCGTGTTGGTTTCTGTTAAAATTAAACAGTTAGAGCTTTTTGCATCTAACCTTTCTGCTCTCATTTTTATTTGAGACTGACTTTCTTCACCAGAAACATACAGTACTTTCTGACGAATGTTTAAAGCGACTTGTAATAATAAAGTCGATTTTCCAATACCTGGTTCTCCGCCTAAAAGTGTTACAGATCCCTTTACCAATCCGCCACCTAAAACCGTGTCTAATTCGTTGTTATTAGTTACAATTCTTTCTTCTGGATTTAAAACAATGTCTGCAATTTTTAAAGGCTTATTTACAGTCTGTTTTGCGGTTGTAGATTGTTTCCAAACGCGTTTTTCTTCTTTTTGAATTACTTCTTCTACAATGGTATTCCATTCTTTACAAGCACCACATTGCCCAACCCATTTTGCATGTTGAGTACCACAATTTTGACAGAAAAAGGTTGTTTTTGTTTTAGCCATTTTTATTTTTTAGACACGATTTTCACAAATTTACGCTAATTATTTAGGTAGTTTAGAAGGACTTTGAAAAGTATTAAAATTTGAAGTATTTTATGTTGCAATTTTTCTAAAAGTTAGCAAGTATTTACGTTAGCGATTGAAGTGGCATCCTTTTTTATGGAGATTCGTCATTGCGAGGCACGAAGCAATCTCTTTTTAGAATGAAGATTGCCATAGAAAGTGAAAAAATTTCTTGATAATGACAATCTCAAAAAAAGATATAACGTAAAGCGCGACCTTTTTAGGGAACGCCCAAAAATCACTTATTCTTGTTGTAGATAGGAAGAAACAGAAAAGCTAAACCACCAAAAACAACAATCATTGCAGTTTGTGCGGTCCACATAATCCAACCAAATGCAGTTGCGGGCTCTGTAGGAATATCAAACAAAGCTAAGGCGCCAGCTACTGCTAAAGGGTATAAGCCAATGCCGCCATTTGTTGCAGCAATAGAGAATCCACCAGCAATAAAACCGATTAAAATACCACCAAAAGGAACATTTAAACCTTCAATTGCAGGAATTGTTGCCCAAAACATAGCTACATACATTGCCCAAATAAAAACGGTATGAAAAATAAAAGCCCATTTATTTTTCATTTTGAAGATGCTTGTTACTCCTTCTATTAAACCAGAAACAAAGGTTTTAATTTTTAATAAAAACCCTGATTTTGCTTTTTTTACAAAAGAAGTGAAAATGTAAAATCCGATGATTAAAATTGCTAAACCAATTCCGATTTTTATAGGATCGAAGTTTTTTGTTAGTAATTCATAAATAAAATCGAACTGCACAAAAAGAGTAATTGCAACAATGGTAAGCATCATTATTAAATCTGCAATTCTTTCTGCTACAATGGTTCCAAATCCTTTTTCAAAAGGAATCTTCTCATAGTTTGCCATTACTGTAGCTCTAGAAATTTCCCCTGCTCTTGGTAATGCTAAATTCACTAAATAACCTACTAAAACGGCTAAAACACTATTTACAAATTTAGGTTTAAAACCTAAAGGTTCTAGCATAAACTTCCATCTATATGCTCTAGAAAGATGGCTTAAGATTCCGAAGAAAAGCCCTAGTAAAATCCAACTATAATTGGCTTCTTTAAAATACGTGCCTAACGTTTCTATAGAAATATCTGATAGCGAGTACCAAACTAAAAAACCACCCAAAGCGAGTGGTAATATAACTTTTAAGATCTTTTTAATATCCAAATTATGTAAGTGTGTTATCTTTTTCGTTAGGAAAAACCAATGCTGGTTTAAACTTCTTTGCTTCTTCTAATTCTAAAAATCCGTAGACAATTAAAATTAAAACATCTCCTTTTGCAACTTTTCTGGCGGCAGCGCCATTTAAGGTGATTTCTCCACTTCCTCTTGGGCCAGGAATTGCGTATGTTTCTAAACGTTCGCCATTATTGTTATTCACAATTTGAACACGTTCTCCTTCTATAATGTTGGCTGCATCCATTAAATCTTCATCTATGGTTATGCTTCCTATATAATTTAAATCTGCACCTGTAACTTTTACACGGTGGATTTTAGATTTTACAACTTGTACTAACATATGGCAAAAATAGTAATTTTTTAATTATTAATTTTTTAAACGGATGTTATCTATTAATCTAATTTCTCCTGCAAAAACGGCAATAAAAGCTCTGTATTGTTTATTAGATTCTTTGTTTTTTGCTGTTTTTAATGTTTTTTCATCAGCAATGGTAAAATATTCTAATTTTAATAAAGGTTGTTTTTTAAATTGATTTTCTAACCATTTGTTAATTTCAGAAATACTTTTTGTGCTAAATTTCTTTTGAACCTTTCTAAGTGTTTTATGAATAAAAGGTGCAATCTCTCTATGCTCTGTAGATAATCTTGTATTTCTAGAACTCATAGCTAAGCCATCTTCTTCTCTATAAATAGGACAACCTTTAATTTTTACTTTTAAATGATGTTTCTCTACCATTTTTTTGATGATTTGCAATTGTTGAAAATCTTTTTGTCCGAAATATGCTTTATTTGGTTCAACAATTTCAAAAAGTGTTTTCACCACAGTACCAACACCATCAAAATGACCATCTCTAAACTTCCCTTCCATTTGATGCTCTAAACCATCAAAATCGAATTTTTCTGAAATAATATTTGCTGAGTAAATTTCTTCTACTGAAGGAGAAAATAAAATATCACAAGAAACAGATGTTAGTAACTTGATGTCATTTTCTATCGTTTTTGGGTATTTTTTTAAATCCTCTACATTATCAAATTGTGTGGGATTTACAAAGATACTTACCACAACAATCTCATTTTTTTGGGCTGCTTTTTCAATTAAAGATAAATGACCTTCATGTAGAGCCCCCATAGTTGGTACGAAACCAATGGTTTTTTTATTCCTTTTATATTCTAAAAGACAGTCTTTTAGGTCTTTTTTGTTGTTAAATATCTTCATTGTAAAAATGTTGCTAAAGTGTGCAAACTTACCAATTTAACACGATATTAGCATAATAATTCGTACTTTTGGCAATCTCATAAAAGAGTTTGATTTAATGAAGGACAAGAGAATTTTATTTGTTTCGTCTGAAGTGGTACCATACTTACCGGAAACAGAACTATCGTTAACGGCATTTAATGCTGCGAAAAATGCACATTCTAAAGGGGTACAAACCAGAATTTTTATGCCAAGATATGGTGTTATTAATGAAAGAAGGCATCAGTTACATGAGGTTATTCGTCTTTCTGGAATGAACTTAGTTGTTAATGATATGGACATGCCATTGATAATAAAGGTTGCTTCGATACCAAAAGAAAGAATGCAGGTTTATTTTATAGACAATGAAGAATACTTTAAGAGAAAAGCCGTTTTTACAGATGAAGATGACGAGTTGTTTGAAGATAACGATGAGCGCGCAATTTTCTTTGCAAAAGGGGTTGTAGAAACTGTAAAGAAACTAAATTGGGCACCAGATATTATTCATGTGCATGGTTGGATGGCTTCTTTGTTGCCTCTTTATTTAAAAGAATTCTATAAAGAAGAGCCTTTGTTTACAGAAAGTAAGATTATAACATCTATTTATAATAATCCTTTTGAAGGAACGTTAGATGAGAGCCTTGCAGAAAAAGTAAAGTTCGATTTAAATGAAAACAAAAAAATAGCAATACTTAATACACCTAATCATACTAACATATTAAAAAGTGCCATAGAAAATTCTGATGCGATTATTCATGGTAGTGAAGATATTTCTGATGAATTGTCTGCTTTTATTGAAGAAAAAAACATTCCCGTCTTAGGATATCAAGAGGAGAATTTTAAAGAAAGTTATTTAAATTTTTATGCTGATATAGTTTCAGCAACTTAATTATTTTAGAGTGAAAAATATTTTTAGAAAAAGTGCTTATTTAAGCGCCTTAGTGTTGGTTTCATCTGTTACTATCTCTTGTGAAGAGGATTTTACAGATATTAAAAGTGGTGTAGTAAGTAATACAAAATTCTCTACAGGAGAAGTTGTGTTAGACTTAGAAATAAGCACTATAAATATAGATAATATTGCTGCAGACAACATCGGTTTACCTAGGTTGCAAGATAATAGCATTCCTCAGGTAGATTATTGGTTGGGTATTTACAAAAACGCAAATGCTAAAAATTTAGAAGCTGGTTTTGTTTCTCAATTAGGGCTTCCTAGTAGTTTAAAAAATAGTGAAGACGTTGTTGACAGAGATACCATTTACAATTTAGATAAAGTTGTTTTAAAAATTCCTTATACAGCTGTTTCATTAGGTAAAAATACTAATGGAATAACAACTTATAGGTTAGATTCAATTTTAGGAAACACTTCAGCATTAACAGCTATTGATGTGTATCGAAATCCAACTTTTTTAAATGTTTTGAATCCATCTGACCCATCAAAACAAAATTCTTATTTGTCTAATTTTGATTATCAAGAAACAAAAATGTTGTCAGAAGCTGGTTTTTCTTTTAAACCGCGAGCTACCGATACTATTTTTCGTTTTGATAGAATTGATAGAAGTGTAGATGTAAATAGTACTACCACAGTTAAAGATACTTTAAAAGTGTTAAACACATCTCAAGTAGCCACTCCTTTTCTAGCTATTCCGTTAAACTTAGAAGAGATGAAAACATCGTTTTGGAATAAATTTAATGATACAGAGTTCTCTTCTTCAGAAGAGTTTCAGAAATATTTTAGAGGAATTATTGTTAAAGCAAAAGGAGTTGACGGAGCATTGATTCCATTCAACCTTTCAAATTCACAAGTATCAGTAGATTTTTTATACTCTAAAACAGTTTTAAAAGATATGGCGGTAGATACCGTTATTAAAGCTGCATATTCTTTTCCTTTAGGAGGAATAAAAAACACTATTTATAAAACAGAAAGTGCTGCTTCTACACCTGCAAATAGTTTTGTTGTTCAGGGAACTACTGGTTTATCTGCCGAAATTAAAGTTTTAGGAGTTAATTTATTAAGTTTAGAAGCAGATGACCCTTTTCTTCTTACTTATGGTGATAAAGATTTAGATAATAATAATTATATTGATCTAGAAGAATTAGCTGCAATTAGAAATACAAGTAATAACGAATTCGGATTTCTAATAAATGATGCAGATTTAACTTTTGGTGTTAATAATACTTTAAGTACAAATTCAGCTGTTTTACCACAAAGATTGTATGTTTATCAAAATAAAGACAATGGAAACGGTGTTCTAATACCAACACATTTAACTGATTCTTATGAAGAAGCTGTTAGTTTTAATGGAAATTTAGTATCTAATGATAATGTTCCCCAAAGTTATAGTTTTAAGATAACAGATTATATTTCTGATTTAATGGATGGGTCATCTAAAGATTTTTCTCCACTAGCCTTAAAGGTTTATAATACTACAGATAATGCAATACTTACTGGGGCACTAAATAGAAATGTATTTCAATATAACTGGAATCCTAGAGCTGTTGTTTTGTTCGATGAGGATGGAACTAAAAAAGCAAGATTAAAATTATCATATACTAAGAAAAAGAATTAACAAAAAAAAAATAATTGCTATGTGTGGAATTACTGGTTATATAGGCTTTAGAGATGCATATCCTATTGTAATAAACGGGCTTAAAAGACTTGAATATAGAGGGTACGATAGTGCTGGGATAATGATGTATGATGGAAAAAAAATACAGCTTACCAAGACTAAAGGAAAAGTAGCTGACCTAGAAGTTATCACAAATAAAGAGGAGAAAAGAAAAAAAGGAAACATAGGAATGGGTCACACACGTTGGGCAACACATGGTGTGCCAAACGATGTTAATTCTCATCCACACTTCTCTCAATCTGGAGACTTAGTAATAGTTCATAACGGGATCATAGAAAACTATGACACTTTAAGGAAAGAGTTAATTTCTAGAGGGTATTCCTTTCATAGTGATACAGATACAGAAGTTCTTATAAATTTAATTGAAGAAGTAAAAAGACAAGAAGGTTGTAAGCTAGGTAAAGCAGTGCAATTAGCTTTAAAGAATGTAATTGGAGCTTATGCAATTGCAGTATTTGATAAAACGAAGCCTAATGAAATTGTTGTAGCACGTTTAGGTAGCCCTATTGCAATTGGTGTTGGTAAAGATAATACTGAGTTTTTTGTTGCTTCAGATGCATCGCCTTTTATTGAATATACAAAAGATGCCATTTATCTAGAAGATGAAGAAATGGCGATTATAAAGCTAGGAAAAGGCGTTAAAGTTCGTAAAATAAATGACGATTCTATAGTTGATGCTAATATTCAGAAGTTAATGATGAATTTAGAGCAGATAGAAAAAGGTGGTTATGACCATTTTATGTTGAAAGAAATTCATGAACAACCAAAAGCAATTATAGATACTTATAGAGGTAGAATGTTAGCAGACGAAGGCATAATTAAAATGTCTGGTGTAGATGATAACATTAATAAGTTTTTAAATGCCGAAAGAATAATAATTATTGCTTGTGGTACATCATGGCATGCAGGTTTGGTTGGAGAATATCTTTTAGAGGATATGGCTAGAATTCCTGTAGAAGTAGAGTATGCATCAGAGTTTAGATATAGAAATCCAATTATAACACCGAAAGATGTGGTAATAGCCATTTCTCAATCGGGTGAAACTGCAGATACTTTAGCAGCTATTAAATTAGCAAAGTCTAAAGGAGCATTTGTTTTTGGTGTATGTAATGTTGTTGGTTCTTCTATCGCTAGAGAAACACATGCAGGTGCTTATACACATGCAGGTCCAGAAATAGGAGTTGCATCAACAAAAGCATTTACAACTCAAATTACTGTGCTAACTTTAATTTCATTAAAGTTAGCAAAAGCAAAAGGAACACTATCTGATTCTGCTTTTAGAATGTATTTGCAGAAAATGCAATTAATTCCGGCAAAAATAGAAGCACTATTAAAAATTGATGAAAAAGTTAAAGAAATTGCAGCTGTTTATAAAGATGCAAAAAACTGTTTATATTTAGGAAGAGGTTTTAACTTTCCAGTTGCATTGGAAGGAGCTTTAAAATTAAAAGAAATTTCTTATATTCATGCCGAAGGGTATCCTGCAGCAGAAATGAAACACGGCCCAATTGCTTTAATTGATGAAAACATGCCTATTTTTGTTATAGCAACAAATAAAGGACACTACGAAAAAGTAGTAAGTAACATTCAAGAGATTAAATCTAGAGCGGGTAAGATTATAGCAATAGTTACAGAAGGTGATACACAGGTAAAAGAAATTGCAGATCATGTAATTGAAATTCCTGAAACTGAAGAGGCTTTAACACCTTTGTTAACTACAATTCCGTTTCAATTATTATCATATCACATTGCGGTAATGTTAGGTAAAAATGTAGATCAACCAAGAAATTTAGCAAAATCTGTTACTGTAGAGTAATTGTTTTTTGTTTCAAATAAAAAAAAAATCCAGCTATTTAGCTGGATTTTTTTAGTTATATTTTATCATGAATTTTAACGTGATTCCCATTGTTCCAGAGTGTTAAAATATCTGTAGCAACAGCAGCTCCACTACCTGCGGCAATTGCAAACTGACTTCTGCAACCGGCAATTGTACCACAACAATACAAACCTTTCTTAATAAAGTGATCTGTGTTTTTAAGTTGAACTCTATCTTTTTCTGGATTCGCTTTTTTATGAGGCTCAATAAAACGATCCAAACCTTCAATAGTAAAAGGTTTTGAATAGTTTAAAGCAATAATTACAACTTTAGAGCTGTAGGTATTTTTATTTGTAACTACTTTATACCCTTCTTTAAAAGAATCAACAGAAAGCACTTTTTCATCTTCTATTTGCAAAACATTAGGATATAATGTTGATAACTGCTCTTTTCCTTCATTTAAAATACTTGCTCCTAATGTTTTTGGAGAAAGACCTAAGACATTATTAAACAACGCATTTTGTAAATGAGATGTTCTTTGGTGCATTACAATTCCCACTTTTTTATTAATGGCAAAAGGTTTATTTTTTGCTGAACCCAAAACCAAAGCACACTGTAAACCAGAAACGCCACCACCTATAATTAATGCATCGAAATTCATATTAAATAAATAAAGCTTTAATATTTTGAGCAAAAAGTTTTACTGAAATGGCTAATAAAATAACTCCAAAAACTTTTCGAATAATTTGAATTCCGTTAGGACCAATTATGCGCTCTATTTTAGATGAAGTTTTTAATACAACATAAATTAAAAGTACGTTTAATAAAACTGCGGTAATTATATTTTCTATATGAAATTCTGCACGTAAAGAAAGTAACGTTGTTAAACTTCCTGGGCCTGCTATTAATGGAAAGGCTAAAGGAAAAACAGAAGCTGTAATAGCATTAATATCACCATCATTATCTTTATAAAGAGTAATACCTAAGATCATCTCTAAAGCGATAAAAAACAGAATAAAGGAACCTGCAACGGCAAAAGAATTTACATCAATACCTATTAAGCTTAATAAACTTTGTCCTAAAAACAGAAAAAGTATCATAATAACACCTGCAATTAAAGATGCTTTTTCAGATTGAATATGACCTGCTTTTTTACGCAGATCTATAATAATAGGTATGTTTCCAATAATATCTATTACAGCAAACAATACCATAAAGGCAGTAACAATTTCTTTAAAATTAAAATCCATGATCGTTTTTTTTTATTTTGCAAAATTAGTCAACTAACTTTATCAAAGTGTAAAGTTAAAGAAAATATTTACCTTATTTTTGCAATATGTTTCAACTAGGAAAAACAATAGTTTCAGAAGATATTATCGAAAAAGATTTTGTGTGTAACCTTTCTGCTTGTGGCGGTGCTTGCTGTGTAGATGGTGATGCAGGTGCGCCTTTAGAAAAAGAGGAAATCAAAATTTTAGAAGAAATCTATCCGAAAGTAAAACCTTTTTTACGAAAAGAAGGAATCGAAGAGATAGAAAAACAAGGTGCTTGGGTTACAAATGAATGGGGAGAGTTAGAAACTCCTCTAATTAATGATGCAGATTGTGCATATGTAATTTTCGATGAGAAAAAAACAGCACTTTGTGGTATTGAAGAGGCTTATAATTCTGGTGCTATTGATTGGAAAAAACCAGTTTCTTGTCATTTATATCCAATAAGAGTAAAAGATTATAGTGAGTTTTCTGCTGTAAATTACCACAAGTGGGAAATTTGTGACGACGCTTGTTCTTTAGGAAAGGAGTTGCAAGTACCAGTTTACAAGTTTGTTAAGCAGGGTTTGATTAGGAAATTTGGGCAAAATTGGTATGATGAATTAGAAAAAGTCGCAGCAAAACATTTAGAATAACAACTATTTTCATTTAGAACTATACAGACAGCATCAAAGAAATTTGATGCTGTTTTTTTATGGCATGCTCTTTGTTTTAACAAAGTATTAACATATAAAATTTCTAATTATGAAAAACTTAAAAAAAATACCAACCAAACAATTAGAAAAGTTCTCTAACATTTTTACCCAGTTAGGACTTGTCTTAGTACTTTTTGTAGTTTACATTTCTTTAGAACATAAAACTGAAGAAAAAACGGTAGCAGTTATTGGTGATCGAAGTTCAGATATTGTATACATCGAACCCGATCGCATTTTAGAATTTGTAAAAGAAGTTAAGGTGACAGTAAAACCTCAAGCTCAGCAACCTCAAATTTTTATTCCAGATGAAATAAAGAAAGTAGATAATGATGTTCCGGAAACTATTATTGACATTCCAAAAGAAGTGCCTGTTATTGTAAATTCGGATGATATTATTGAAGTAGATATTCCTAATGATGAGCCAATAATAGAAGATGTTCCTTTTATAAATATTGAAGAGGCACCTGTTTTTAAAGGTTGTGAAGGTTTGTCTAAAAAGGAAAACAAACTTTGTTTTGATAAAAAAATGAAACAATTTGTACAACGTAATTTTGATGCAGGTTTAGCGAATGAATTGGGTTTACATTCAGGAATACATAAAATACAGACACAGTTTTTAATTGATGAAAAAGGAAATGTGGTAGATATTAAAATTAGAGCACCACATAAACAGTTAGAAAATGAAACTCAAAGACTTATTAATAAACTCCCTAAATTTACACCAGGTAAACAACAAAATAGAACAGTAAGAGTAAGGTACACACTACCAATTTCTTTTAGTGTAGAGTAAAAATTGAAACTCAACCAAATGGTTGGGTTTTTTGATACTTGTAATTTAGATTATGTTACTTTTGCTTTATGAAAATTAATCAATTTTTAGATGCCACTTATTTAAAAACAGCAGCGCAAGCAGGTGTTTCTGAGCAAAGAAATTTAGATAAAGTAATGCAACTTGTAGAAGAGGCAATTGTTTACAATTATAAGTTGGTTATGATTCGCTCAAATTACATTTCGATAGTAAAAAAACTTTTACAAGAGGCAAAATCGACAGTATTAGTTGGAACTGTAATCGATTTTCCTGAAGGAAATGCATCTCTAGAAAAAAAACTAGAAGAAGCACAAAAGGCAATCCTTTTAGGGGCAGATGAATTAGATTTCGTTGTAAATTACAAAGCCTTTAAAGAAGGTAATCTCCATTTAATAAAAAAGGAAGTAATCAATTGCATTTCAATTTGTCTAACAAATAATAAAGTCGCAAAATTCATTATAGAAATTGCTGCATTATCAAATGAAGAAATAATTGTAATTTCACGACTTATAAAACAAGTTGTATTAGATAATTTCGGAGAAGAAAATGCAAAAAATGTATTTGTAAAATCATCTACAGGTTTTTATAAAACGGAAGAGAGTATCCCCAATGGAGCTACTTTAGAAAAAATGAAAATAATTTCTAAAAATGCAAAACCATTAAAAATTAAAGCAGCAGGCGGTGTAAGAGATTATGAAATGGCAATAAAAATGATTGCTTTAGGTGTAGATCGAATTGGTACATCATCATCAAAAGAAATAATAAATAAAGAACACAACACAAACAAAGGTTACTAATTTTGAAAGATTTTTTTGCACACGAAACAGCCGTTATAGATGCAGGTTGTATTATTGGTAAAGGTACAAAAATATGGCATTTTAGTCATATTATGCCTAGTTGTATTATTGGTGATGGCTGTAATATTGGTCAGAATGTAGTGGTTTCTCCAAAAGTTATTTTAGGTAAAAATGTTAAAGTGCAGAATAATGTTTCTATTTATACAGGTGTTATTTGTGAAGACGATGTTTTTTTAGGACCATCAATGGTTTTTACAAATGTTATCAACCCAAGAAGTGCTATTAAAAGGCAAAATGAATATTTAGAAACTATTGTTAAAAAAGGTGCAAGTATTGGTGCAAATGCAACTATTGTTTGTGGTAATAATATAGGAGAATATGCTTTTGTTGGTGCTGGAGCAGTTGTTACTAAAGAAATTTTACCTTTTGCTCTGGTTGTTGGTAATCCTTCAAAGCAAATAGGTTGGGTTAGCGAATATGGGCATCGTTTAGAGTTTAATGAAAATGGTTTTGCAATATGTAAGGAGAGCCAACAAGAATATCAATTAAAAAATAATGCTGTTATAAAATTATAGAATGATTAAAAAATACCTATTTCTAGTTTTATTATTTCCATCAATATTCAATGCGCAATCAGAAAGATTTCCTGTTTACGATGGTTGTAAGGGTTCAGAAATCTCTTCTATTGAAGATTGTTTTCTATCAACAACAAAAAAACATTTTTTTGCAGAATTTAAAACACCTCCAATTGTAGAAAATGAGCATTATAAAGGAAGTGCAAATGTATTGTTTGTAGTTACTAAAGAAGGAGAATTTAAGATAATCTATGTAAATACACCTTATGAAGAAATTAAGAAGGAAGTAGAGAGAGCATTTAAGATTTTTCCGAAGATTGTTCCTGCAAAATATAATAATAGAGATATAGAGATGCAATTCGAGCTTCCTATTAAGTTTCCTGTTGTAAAATATATAGAAGTGAATCTATCTGCAGAAAAACCTTTAGAACCAAAAGAAGATTTATTTGTAATTGTAGAAAAAAGTAGAATTGCAGATTCTGTGTTTTTAGAGCACACTAGTCAGTTAAATATACCTTTTACGCATCAAAAATATGTAGATTATGAATTTGCATTACACAAAGCGAATGGAACGCATACAGCTTCTAAACCATATATTTATAGTGAGATTAATAAGTATCTAAACCTAACAGACCAAAAGAAGAAATTCTTAAAACCCGAAATTAAATCTTGGGTTGGAAATAAAATTTGGAATGAGCATTTATTACAAGTAAAAAAGAAAGATTTTTGGTTTACGTTAGATTTTTTATTGGATGTTCAGGCAGGGAAAGACAACTCCGATGTTTCTTATACTTATAATAATTCACGAATTTTAACAGTAAATGGAGGTTTAGGAGATAAAATTTCATATTCTGCTACAGTTTATGAAAGTCAAGCAAGATTTGCCGGTTACATAAATAGTTATATTTCAAATACTTCATTACTAACAAGACCAAAAAACTCTGAAGGATTAGTTCCTGGAAGAGGAAAAGCAAAAGGATTTAAGGAGGATGCTTTTGATTATCCTGTTGCTGAAGGATATTTAGCATTTCAGCCAAATAAATTTATGCAATTTCAGTTTGGTAATGGTAGAAGTTTTATTGGAGACGGGTATCGATCTTTTATTCTATCTGATGTTTCTGCACCAACAACATACTTAAAGATGAAGGTAGATTTCTGGAAATTTCAATACACCAATGTTTGGATGTGGAATACAGAACCATCAATGTCTTCAGTATCTAACCCAAATGAACATGCAAGAAAATATATAGCAGCACACTATTTAAGTCTAAATTTAACTAAAAAATTAAATATAGGTTTCTTTGAAACAGCTATTTCTACGGGAGAAAATGGTTTTGATGCAGGATTTTTAAATCCCGTTATTTTTTATAGATCTGTAGAATTTAATAGAGGTGAAGATTCTGGTAATGCTATTATTGGTTTAACGGGTAAATACAAGTTAAATAATAATATCTCTCTCTATTCTCAATTTATTATAGACGAATTTTCTGTCGGAAATTTAAACGACCTTGGTAAATGGCAAAATAAGTTTGCATACCAGTTAGGTGCAAAATATTTTGATGCTTTTAATGTTGATGATTTATTTCTTCAATTTGAATACAATTATGCCAGACCATATACGTTTGCTCATAAATCGCCAATTTTAAATTATGGTAACTACAGTCAACCAATGGGTCACTTATGGGGTGCAAACTTTTATGAAGCAATTGCAATAGCTCGTTATAAAAAAGACAGATGGTCTTTTAGTGGTAAATTAACATTAGGTAAAAAAGGGTTTGATTTTGAAGATGAAGCAATAAGCTATGGTGGAAATATATATCAATCTTATGAAGATAGATTTGGAGACACAGGCAATGAATTGGCACAAGGAAACACAGCAAATCTGTTTATTGCAGATTTACAAGGTAGCTATTTACTTAACCCAGCCAATAATTTAAATATTTTTGCAAGCTTTACCTATCGAAAATTTTCACCCAAAGCTGCTACCGAAATTTTATCAGAAGGAAATACGGTTTGGTTTTCTGCAGGAATTAGAGCAGATTTATTCAATTGGTACTTAGATTTTTAAAATTTAAGATTTCTTTAAGATTTCTGTGAAATTTATATTGAAATAAAGCGTATATTTGCAGTGTGGTTCTTCTGAAGAACCACACTTTTTCTTTTTCATAGCAATTTTCCCACTCAATTTATTGAGTGGGTTTTTTTTATTTATTTAACATCAAAAGCTTTAAAAACTATGGTAAATTCATATTTATCAAATATCTTTGCAAGCTAATTGTGGTGATATGAATACAGCAGTTATTTCAGACAAGAAAACATTTATGAAAACTATTATTTCAGACTTTAAACAACTAACCAAAGTTGGTTTGTCTTTAAGTGTTGTATTTTCTTCTGTTGCTGGTTATCTTTTAGCAATAGAAACTGTTAATTATTTTACACTTTTTCTCTTAGCCCTTGGAGGTTTCTTTATGGTTGGTGCTTCAAACGCATTTAATCAAATTATAGAAAAAGATACAGATGCTATTATGAAGCGTACGCAGAACAGACCTTTGCCAACTGGTAGAATGTCTGTAAACGTAGCGCTAACAACTGCAATTTTATTTACTATTCTAGGTCTTTCAATATTATATAGCATTAATCCTAAATCTGCGTTATTTGGCGCAATTTCAATATTTCTATACACTTGTGTATATACGCCGTTAAAAGCCGTGACGCCTTTAACTGTTTTTGTAGGGGCAATTCCTGGAGCAATACCTTTTATGCTAGGTTGGGTTGCGGCAACAAATAATTTTGGTATCGAAGCAGGTTTTTTATTTATGATTCAGTTTTTTTGGCAATTTCCTCACTTTTGGGCAATTGGTTGGCTGCAGTTTGAAGAATATAAAAAGGCAGGTTTTAATATGTTGCCAATGGGAACTAAAGATAGAGGTGCCATAAAACAGATTATTTTTTATACGCTAGTTATGATTTTAGTATCGATAGCACCTGTTTTAAGAGTCTCAGGTTCTTTTTATATTTATCCTATAACTGCTGTAATTATAGCTTTATTAGGAGTTGTAATGTTATATTATGGAATAAAACTTTATAAAAGTGAGGAAAATATAGACGCAAGAAAATTAATGCTGTCTAGTGTTTTGTACATAACAGTTGTACAAATTATATATGTAGTAGATAAATTTTTACATTAAATAAGGAAGATGGTAGAACAAACGTTACAACAAGAATTAACAGTTGCTAAAAGAAAATCTGCAAAACCTATGTTATGGGTTTCTATGATAAGTATGGTAATGTTTTTTGCAGGTTTAACAAGTGCGTATGTAATTAGTATGAAAAGAGATGATTGGGTAACTTTTGATTTACCTGATGCTTTTTACATAGGAACTTTTTTAATTATATCTAGCAGTATTACACTAATGCTGTCTCAACGCTTTTTAAAACAAGATAAAAGACAATTATCACTGATATTAGTAGTAGTAACTTTATTGTTAGGAATCGGTTTTATTTGGCAACAGTACGAAGGCTTTAATGAGCTTAAAAGACTTGGTTTATATTTTACCGGTAAAGGTAGTACAGTATCAACATCGTTTATTATTGGTATTACTTTAATGCATGTTTTACACCTTTTGGCTGGTGTAATTGTGCTTTTAGTTGTTATTTATAATCATTTTAAATATAAGTATAAACCAAATGATTTGCTGGGGTTTGAACTCGGTGCAATCTTTTGGCATTTTGTAGATATACTATGGATTTATCTATTTTTCTTTTTCTATTTTATTAGGTGATGAAAAAAGATTATTTTTGCAAAACTATTTTTAACATATAATTAATAGAAAACATTTATGGAAGCAAATATTGCTGTACCAACTGACAAAAAAGAAACCTGGGATGGTGGAAATGCTAGACCATTTGGTGCTAGCTATGGTAAAATGATGATGTGGTTCTTCATCTTATCAGATGCATTAACTTTTACCGGATTTTTAGCAGCCTATGGTTTAACTCGTTTCAAGTTTATTGATTCTTGGCCAATTGCAGATGAGGTTTTTACGCACGTTCCTTTTGTACATGGAGATTTTCCTATGATTTACGTTGCTATAATGACGTTTATCTTAATATTTTCATCGGTAACAATGGTATTAGCGGTAGACGCTGGGCATCAAATGAAAAAAAATAAAGTAGCTTGGTATATGTTTGCTACTATTATTGGAGGTATTATTTTTGTGGGCTCACAAGCTTGGGAATGGAATACTTTTATTAAAGGTTCTTATGGTGCTGTAAAAACAACAGAAGGTAAAGTGTTGCAATTTGTAAAAGATGGAAAACAGATTGCCTTGGCAGACTTTGTTACGGGGCCTAAAACAGATGCAATAGAAGAGCATTCTAGAAAAAACGGATTGTGGTTTCAAAGTGGAGAAACAGTTGCTACCTATTCTGTAGCACAAGTTATAAATGCTTACAATGCAAACCCTACAATTCAAGTAAGAACAGAACTAATCGATTTAGAAAAAAAACAAAAAACAATTCTCTCTAGAGAAGAAGGTTCACTTCAATTAGCTAAAACTAAAATGGTTGTTGAAGGAGCAAATCTAAGAGCAAACGAGTATGGTAATACAATTTTTGCAGATTTCTTTTTCTTTATTACAGGTTTTCACGGTTTTCACGTATTGTCTGGAATTATAATTAATATCATCATCTTCTTTAATGTAATCTTAGGTACTTACGAAAGAAGAGGACATTATGAAATGGTAGAAAAGGTTGGTTTATATTGGCACTTTGTAGATTTAGTTTGGGTATTTGTATTTACCTTTTTCTACTTAGTATAATAAATAAAATAGATAGAGATGGCACACGCACACGAATCAAACACAAAAAGAATTTGGATAGTTTTTGGTATTCTTTCTGTTATAACATTAGTAGAAGTTTATTTAGGTATTATTAAACCAGAAGCCTTACACCTACATGGACCAGGAACAAGTTGGTTAAATTGGATTTTTATCATCTTAACCCTAGCGAAAGCTTACGGTATTGCATGGGTTTTTATGCACTTAGAGGGAGAAAAAAAATGGTTTAGACGTTCTATTATTTGGACGGCAGTCTTTTTAATAACCTATTTAATAACCTTATTATTAATTGAAGGAGGCTACATATACGACACACTATCACCACTAGTAAAATGGTAATATAAAATAGTAGAAAGGTGGTTTTAACCACCTTTTTTTATACAGCAAAAATTAATTAAATAACACATTTTAAGAGTCGCTTATGAAGTTTTTTACAAAGAAAAGAGTTGTCCTGTTTTTGTTATTTATTTTTCCGCTAATCTGTTTTTTGTTGCTTTCTACCGGAACTAATAATTTTACAAAATTACCCATCATAACAAAAGATGTAATTGATGTTTCTGAAATAGACGAAACAAATCAGTTTAAATTAATAGATCATGTTTCTGTAATTTGTTTCTTAGGAAATGATGTAGATAAAAATAAAGCAGGTTTATTCAATCTAAATGAAAAGATTTACAAGGAATTTACAAAGAATAAAAAGTTTCAAATTATAGCTGTTTTGCCTAAAGGAAAGGAAAGTGATGCACAAAAATTAAAAAAAGAATTGGGTGCATTTACAGATATGAAGAATTGGCATTTCTTAGCTGCTTCTAAAAACAATATAGAAAGTTTCTACGCGAGTTTTTCTATAGATGAACCACTTACAGATTTATCTTCTTCGAAAGCTTTTTTGATTGATAAAGGTTTAAATCTAAGAGGTAGAATTGGTGATGAAGAAAACATTTTTGGCTATGATATGAATTCAGTTGCAGAGTTAAAGAACAAACTGAAAGATGATATTAAGGTGGTTTATTATGAATACTACGCTGCTTTTAAAGAGAAAAATGAAAACAAAGCAGACAGAAAAATATAAAATAGCATGAACAAGAAATACTCTTATATAGGAATTGCATTTATTATTTTATTATTTGGAATTTACACAGTACCAAAGGTAGTAGAGCGTTTTAAAGACAATGACTTGGTGAAGTTTAATAAAGTACCAGATTTTGAATTTATAGATCAAGAGGGAAAAACAATTACGAACAAATCGTATGAGGGTAAAGTGTATGTTGTAGAATTTTTCTTTTCTACTTGCCCAACTATTTGCCCTATTATGAATGAAAAAATGTTGACCATTCAAGATGATTTTTTTGGAAATCCGAATTTCGGAATTGCTTCAATCTCTATTACTCCAGAAATAGATACACCAGAAACCTTAAAAAAATACGCTAAAGACAATGGTATTACACATAAAAACTGGCACCTTCTAACAGGAAAAAGTGATGCTATTGTATATGAACTTTCTAACAAAGGGTTTAAATTATATGTTGGCAAAGGGGAAGACGAGCATGGTGGTTTCGAACATTCTGGTTTGTTTGCTTTAGTAGATAAAGATGGTTATATTAGGTCTAGAAGAGATGAATATGGTAACCCAATTATGTACTATAGAGCAATTAAAGAACAAATTTTTGAAGATCAAATAAAAGAATTAAAAGAAGATATTAATATATTGTTGAATGAATAATTTAGCTCAAGAAAAAAAATATAAAAAAATAATTACAGCATTATCAGTCATCATTCCTTTGGCTGTTGCTGCTTTATTTGGTGTAAATCTTCGAAGTTTAGGTTTTGATGTAGAACCGTTAAAATTTCTTCCGCCAATTTACGCAACTATAAATGGTCTAACTGCAGTTTTATTAATTGCGGCAGTGATCGCTATAAAAAAAGGAAACAAAAAGTTGCACGAACAATTTAATACAGCAGCAATTGCCTGCTCTCTATTGTTTTTGTTGATGTATATTGCCTATCACATGACTTCAGATTCTACCACATTTGGCGGAGTAGGAGTTATAAAATACGTGTATTATTTTATTTTAATTACACACATTATTTTGTCTGTTGTGGTTATCCCTTTTGTTTTAATCACTTACATGAAAGCAAAACTAGGCAAATTTCCAGAGCATAAGAAAATTGCTAAGAAAACTTTTCCATTGTGGCTTTATGTTGCTATTACTGGTGTTATAGTCTATCTAATGATATCTCCTTATTATGTTTAAATATAAAACGATTGCCTCTTTTTTATTAGTATTGGTTTTTACCTCAAAAACTACCATCGCACAATGTGCCATGTGTAAAGCCGTTTTAGAGAATGGTGATGTTTCTATGGCAGAAGGCGTGAATAATGGAATTACATACTTAATGATTTTTCCTTACCTCTTAGTGGGTATACTATTTCTTGCTATCTATCGTCATAACAAGAAAGCTAAAATTTAAAATTCAAATAAGAGTAAAAAGCTGTAACAAATTTTACTTTTAGTCGTCTTACTATCACTAACAAAAGATAAAATTGTTCAATTTTAGATAGAATGTGTTCGTTTTTAAACCAAAACGATTAGCAAATATATTTTAAATAATTGATTTTAAGTGATTTAGGTTTTATTCTTTGTTTGGTACAACTATTGAAAAATTAGTTATAACAATAAAAAATTAAAGATTTTGAAAACCAAACTTATCCTATTTGTAGCACTATGTACTTCAATTGCTACCTTTTCACAGAAAAAATGGACTTTAAAAGAAGCTGTAGATCAAGCATTAGCAAAAAATATTTCTATTCAACAGAATAAATTAAGTGTAGAACTCGCTAAGAAAAATGTGGAAATTGCTAAAGGTAATTTTTTACCTAATTTAAATGGTAACACTGGTGGTAATTTAAATTTTGGTTCTGGTTTTGATCCTGTTTCAAATAATAGAATTTCTACAAGTATTTTTGGGGGTTCTGTTGGTTTAAGTTCTGGTTATACTGTATTTAATGGGTTCAGAAATACAAATACTTATAAACAAGCGCAACTAGGCGTTGAAACTAGTTTGTATGATTTAAAACAAATAGAAAATGATATTTCTCTGAGAGTAGTAAATACCTATTTAAACGTTCTTTTTGCTAAAGAAAATTTAGGAGTAGCAAAAGTACAAGCAGAAATTAGCAAAAAACAGATTGAGGCTGCTAATGCTAGATTTGAGGCTGGAGTAATTGCAAAAGGAGAACTATTAAATTTTAAATCTACAGCAGCAAACGATTTACAGAATGTGATTTTGCAAGAAAATGCTCTGGATTTAGCATTGTTAAACATTGCTCAATTACTACAAGAACCAACAGAAAACTTTGATGTTGCTTCAATAGAAGTGGAAACACCTTCTGCTAATTTACTGTATGCAAATTCTTCTTCTGTATTTAAAAAGTCTTTAGATTATATGCCAGAAATTGCAAGAGCAAAATTAGATATTAAAAATGCTGATTTCAATATTGCTATTGCAAAAGGGAGTTTTTTACCTACAATTACTGCATCAGCGGGTTTATCAACAAATTATGGTTTTAACTTAAATTTACCTGATGGAGTGTCAAATACAGCGCTATTTACACAGTTAGATAATAATCTTGGTTATGGATTAGGTTTCAATGTAAGTATTCCAATTTTTAATAGATTTCAAACTAAGAATAGAGTATCGCAATCTTTAATTAATAAAGAAATTTCTGAAACGAGATTAGAAAGTCAGAAATTACAGTTAAAACAAACTATAGAGCAAGCTTTTTTAGATGTAAAATCAGGTTTAAAAGCATTCGAAGCTGCAAAAATATCTTTAGACGCACAAAAAGAAGCATTTAAAAATGCACAAGAAAGATATAATTATGGTGCTATGACCTTGTTCGATTTCGATTTAGTAAGAACTCGTTTGGTAAATGCAGAAGGTGCTATGATTCGTTCTAAATACGACTATGTCTTTAAAACCAAAGTATTACAATTCTATTCTGGAGAATTAGTATTTTAGTATAATTAAAAACCTAAAATGCAACCTCACATGTTTTTTAAACCTGTGAGGTTTTTGTTTTTCTGAAATGCTATCTTTGTAAAAAAGATAGCAATTGGCAATTATACTAAACATAGAAACTTCAACCAAAAACTGTTCTGTAAGTCTAGCAAATAATAGTAAAATTATTGCAATGAAAGAACTGAACAATGGTAATTACTCACACGCAGAAGTTTTACACCCTTTTATTGATAATATTTTAAAAGAAGGCAATATTTCTATTGACAAAATAGATGCTGTAGCCGTTAGCAAAGGCCCTGGTTCTTATACGGGGTTAAGAATAGGTGTTTCTGCCGCAAAAGGACTTTCTTTTGCGTTAAACAAGCCGTTAATTTCTATAGATACATTAACATCTTTGTCTTACGCAATTTCTATAGATAAAGGCATAATTGTACCCATGTTAGATGCAAGAAGAATGGAGGTCTATGCTGCGGTTTTTGATGAAAATCACCAAAAAATAAGAGATATTAAAGCAGAAATTATAAATGAAACTTCTTTTTATGAAGAGTTAGAGAAAGGAAAAGTTTATTTTTTAGGTGATGGTTCTCAGAAGTGTAAAGAAGTAATTACACATACAAATGCAGTTTTTATTGATGATAAATTTCCTTCTTCAAAAGAAATGGCAGTATTATCTTATATTAAGTACAAAAAAAACGACATTGAAGATGTCGCTTATTTTGAGCCTTTTTATTTAAAAGATTTCGTAGTTATTCCAGAAAAGAAAAAGAAACCAACGTTTTAATTTTATTCGTTTTTGTTGATGTTTACTCTGTGTGGGTATGGAATGTCAATTCCTGCTGCATCAAGAGCTTCCTTTGTTTGTTCTAAAACATCAAATTTAACGGTCCAATAATCTTCTTTTTTAACCCAACCACGCGTAAAAAAGTTGATAGAACTGTCTGCTAATTCAGAAATATTTACAGCACTAGCAGGTTCTTTTAGTACCAATGGGTGTGCATTTATAACACCATAAATAACATCTTTGGTTTTCTTAATATCGGAGTCGTAACCAACACCAAATGTAAAATCTACACGACGCGTATCTTCTGTGCTATAATTGATTATATTTCCGTTAGAAAGTGCCCCATTAGGAATTATGATTTCCTTATTGTCGGTTGTGTTTAATTTAGTTGTAAAAATTTCAATTTCTTTAACGGTACCACTCGCACCTTGTGCTTCAATAAAATCGCCTATTTTAATCGGTTTAAAGATCATAATTAAAACTCCTCCAGCAAAGTTTGCTAAAGAGCCTTGCAAAGCTAAACCAACAGCCAAACCTGCTGCTGCTAAAATTGCTGCAAAAGAAGCCGTTTCAACCCCTAATTTTGCAATTACAGTTATAAATAGCAGTATTTTTAAAATCCAACTTAATAAATTTCCCAGAAATTTTTGAAGTGTAACATCAATCCCTCTCTTTCTAAGAACCTTTTTAGTTGTATTAACAACCACTTTAATAATTATTAATCCAATAACTAACATGGCTAAAGCCATTAAAATTTTTGGAGTGTATTCTACCAGTATTATCTTCAATTTGTCAATATATTCTTCCATCATTATTCTGTTTATAATTTTTAGATCCACAAAGTTAAGATTATTGCAATAATTGTTGGTATAGATTAAGTATATAAAACTATCTTTTTTGTTGAATTAGTGTACTTCAAAAGTAATTTTTAGATTTACTCTAAACTCCGTCACTTCATCTCCAAATACAACTGCACTTTGCGATTGTACAAAAACAGATTTTATATTTTTCACCGTTTTTGAGGTTTGTATTACTGCTTTTCTCGTAGCGTCTTCCCAACTTTTTTCTGAGTTTGCCAATACTTCTATAACCTTCATTATTGCCATAATATGTTTCTTATTTAAATTTTGTATTATGTAAATGTAGTAAAATCAATTAGTTAATGTTTAAAAAAACCTCAATGTTAATTTAATGTTATCTAAATGTTTGTAAATTGTTAAAATTAAATGTATATTTGTGTAAGTAGTATTAACATAAAAAAAACAAATCATGAAAAATATATTTACAATCGCACTTTTTTGTATAGCAGCAATAGGGTACTCTCAAGACATAAAACCTACATACGAAGCAGAAGGAGAACTAGTGAAAGCTACTTATTACCATGAAGATGGTTCTGTAAGTACAGAGGGTTATTTCAAAAATAAAAAATTAACTGGTAAGTGGACACGTTTTGACAAACAAGGTAATAAAACTCAGTTAGCATTTTACAAAGAAGGTAAGAAGACAGGCAAATGGTTTTTTTGGAATGAAGGTTCTTTACAAGAAGTAACTTATAATAACAATTCTATTGAAGGTGTTAACTTGTGGAAAGCGGAATCTAAAGTGGCAACAAATAAATAATATATAAAGTTAATTTATTAATTTTATTAAAAATCCAAAGTAAGTTACTTTGGATTTTTTTGTGCTTAATTCTTAAAAAGAAACCTTCAAAGGATCTTTTATACTATATGCATTATTAAATTAAAAGCATGTACTAACTTTAAAATGCTATACAACACTTTAGAAGTTTTAGCTGAGAAAGCTTAATATTATGTTTTACAAATACTATTTAGTATGTACTTTAAACGCTATTTGTTAGAATTAATTTAGTGTTTATGGCAAGTTATTATAACTTTATTTAGAACAGTTTTATAAGCACAAATACTTCTATTGTTAAGCATAAAAAAAACGCTTAGAAATCATTCTAAACGTTTTATATCTTTACTATTAAATATTGTTATTCTACTAATAAAGTAAAAGGAATATTAAAACTTACGCCTACTGGCTTCCCTCTTTGTTTACCTGGTTTCATTTTAGGTAATAACTTCATTACCTTAATAACCTCTTGTTCAATTTTTGGGTGTGGCCCTCTAGCTTGAACATTTACAATGTTCCCTTGTTTATCAATTTTAAAACCAATAAAAACTCTTTTTTTACCTGGAGAAAGTCCTAATTCATTAGGTAAATCTGTGTCAAATTTTCGTTGGAAATGTTTTCCCACCATATCACTAAAACACTTTTTTAACTCTTTCTTATTTCCTTTACATCCAGGAAATACAGGTGAATCTTCAATAATCATAAAGTTAACATCCTCTATAACTTCTTCCGCTTCTGCTATTTCTACGATTTCTTCAACTACTATTGCTTCAGTTTCATCTGTTTCTGTAGATTCTATTACAGTCTCTTCAACTTCCTTTTCATCTTCAACAACTTCAATCTTTTCTGGTGTTGGTGGTGGAGGTGTTTTAGGCTGTGCAGGTGGTTTTACTTCCGTAATTGGAATATCTTCTTCCATATCTGCATTCATACTAATAACAGCTAAGTCACTAGTAGTTTTATCATAAGTTTTCTTTTCAATTGCAGCATACGTTACAAATAGTGCCAATACAAGACCAATTTGCATAAATATTTTACTGTAATTTTCTAAGTTCGATTTCGGATTCTTCTTTATTTCCATGGAATAAGAGTTTTTATAGTTCGCTAATTTAACTAAATTATTGTGTTAATTACAAGTTTTTTTTTATTTAACCGGTTTTTTTTTAGAAAGAAGGTTAAAAGCTAATAATCCTGATAAAACACCAACAGAGTTTGCAACAACATCAAAGTAATCTCCTGTTCTATAATTTGTTATTGTATTTTGTAAAAATTCAATAACTATGCCAAATAGAATGCAACAGACTACAATTAAGTATTTCTTACTTTTTTTGTAAAGTGCAAATAGCCAAGAAAGTGATAATGTAAAATATGCAAAACAATGTTGCCACTTATCTAAATGGCTAATTGAAACGTCATATTTAGGCAGCTTCATAAGGCTTAAGAACAAAATACAAATAGTTATACCTATTGCAATTAGTATTATTTTACCCTTGAATAAGGTTTTGATATGCTTCAGCATCTAATAAATCATCTATTTGTGAGCTGTCAGAAATATCAATCTTAATCATCCAACCTTTATTATAAGGGTCTGAGTTTACCAATTCTGGTTCCTCTTCTAATGCTTCGTTAAATTCGATAACTTCTCCTTTTAAAGGCATAAATAAATCTGAAACCGTTTTTACAGCTTCAACAGAACCAAAAACGTCTCCTTCTTCTACAGTATCGTCTAAAGTATCTACATCCACATAAACGATGTCTCCTAATTCTCCTTGTGCAAAATCTGTAATACCTACAGTTGCAATGTTGCCTTCTATCTTAAGCCACTCGTGGTCTTTTGTGTATTTTAAGTTTGATGGAATGTTCATTTTTAATAAATTTTTATAGTTGTTAATTGTTTAATTTCCTCCTAGGTTATAAATAATATTAAATCCACCATTTATTGCTTGTCGCGGGAAAGTGGTAGAAATAGCATATTTAGATGTTTGATGATTGTAATAAAACGATGCTGTTAAATTACTACTTAATCTATAATCTGCTGTAAATTTAATAGAAAATAATCTTTGTCCGCCACTAATTTGATTATTATCTTCATCGACAGCTCTAATTTGTGTTAAATTATCTCTTAAAGATACATCTGCTCTTAAATTAACGTCTCCTTTTAAGGTAGTTTTCTTTCCTGTAAAACGGGTATTCATTTTTACATCTTTAAAAACGTAACCCATTCCAAAAATATATTCTGTTCCTTTAATGTCTGTTAACGTACTGTTGTTAAAATTCATTGTTAGTGTTCTATCTCTTTTAATTTCTCCTCTTAAAGAAAAAGAATTTCTCATTTTCATATCTAATTTTATTAAAGGAGAAAATTCATCAACCAAAGTAACAGCAGAAACTAACAATTCTGGCTCATAATTTCCTGCAGAATTTGTAGCTGAAAATGCATTTGCACCATCATATTGTAAATTGTTTGTAAAATTGGATACTGTATATGAAGATTTGTAACCATGAGAAACAACAAAATTGCTAAAGTTCTTTTTAAAGAAATCTAGTTTCATTAACCCCGTGTAACGTAAAGTCCAGTTAGGAATTGGTATGTTTTTAAATAAACCTGTATTTACTTTATCTGGGTTAGAACCAGAATACGCAGCCATAAATGCGGGTAACAATACTTGTTGACTATTTTTACCATAACCAGCAACTGGTGCGCTATTTTCTGTAGCCAACCTATTTGCTATTGTAGTTCTATAAGCTCTCATCTTTTGAAATAAGACATCTCCATCTTTAAAAGCGGTAGCAATCATAGAGTGACTTGTACTAAAGTTTCCTGTTTCAAATGCTGGTGCACTATAATCTAATGCTCCTGTAGAAGAACCGTTTTCTACTACATCTAATTGTTGCGATAAGTCTCTTGTTTTAATTTTATTCCCTCGAACATCGATATTTAAATCTTTAAAAGGTTTTACTGTAAAAGTGTAATCTATTTTATTATACTGTGTTCTGCTATATGTTTTATTGTAATATTCGCTATTATTAGGATCTCTCGGGCCAACTAACCAACCATTTTGCAATGCTTTATTTCTAATGTCTACTTGACTACCAAAAGCAAATGAAGTTGGTGCACCACCTAAAAAGCCAACATCTTCTGTATAACCTGGTAAAAATTGCCCGTTATTTTCAGAGTAACTTATTTTACCTTGTTTTACAGATGTTACAACGTCATAAACACCTTTTAAAATTTGTTTTCCTAAAGAAAGGTTTTTCTTTTTATTGATTCTTCCAGGAGTCGCAGGTAAACTATTTCCGGGAAGTCCTTTTTTGTTCTTTCTTTGAGTTTTAGTCATTAAAAGCTTCTCGAAACCTAAATCTTTATAGAATTTCTCAAAAGTAAATGTGGTATTTACATTGTGGGTGTTTGCATTCTGAATTACATTACCAACCAAATCTACATAGGCAACTTCGGCCCCAGCAACATCTATACTACTTTGTGCAGCTGCTTGCCAATCGAAATCTGCCGTGTAAGCATAATCTGCTTTTACCCAGCTTAAAAAAGGAATTTTATTTATTGGTAGTTGATAGGTTCCGTTTAGTTTTTGATGATAATGATTCGCTCTTCCTGTATTAAAAAATTCATCATAGATTTGAATATCATCATTAGCACCAAACGTATCATAAATGTAACTATTGGTTGCATTAAAGTTAAACTGAAGTGATTTTGTCAAATCGAAACCAACGGTATAGTCCCAATCAAATAAAAATCTACGTTGTTTTAATTCTGGCTGCTCAGACAAACCTACTACCAAATTTCTAGATTGTTGCGCTGTGAAATTTCTATTGATTCTTGAATTTACAGCTATTGTAGACGGAATTGGGTTAAAATTAAAGTCTTTAATCAGCTTTAAATATTTGCTCTCTAAAAAGCTTATGTTTTTAAAAGGTTCTATCGATTTACCTTGAAAGTTATAAGTATACGTGGCACCTGCAGTTACACTCTCATTTATATATTTCTGAATGTTATAATCTCTGTGGAATTCTTTGTTATGTGCGTAAGATACAGATACATTTTCAACATCATAAAATTTTGGTTTTTTTGTTGAATTAGGGTTTCTATTCTTCTTTACATTAATAAAACTGATACTTGTTCTTTTTGTATAATCTCTAGAAAACTCACTATTGGGGTTTTGCTCTAAAGCATCTTCTAAGGTAACATCTTGGTATTGAGGGTCGAATTTCGGGTCGATAAACTTCTCACCAATGCTATAACTCATTGGCAATTGAATTCCCCAACTTTTCGGTGTTAATACTTTACCTAAGTTAATCGTAGTAGCAACATCATACTGTTTCGTTTCGTCTAAACTACGTTGGTTTACTCTATCTTGTACATTACCAAAGCCAATTGTAGACATACTTCCTGCTAAAGAAACATTGGCAACATCAGCAAAATTTGCATCTGCATTTACAACTGCTGCCCAACCACCTTTATTATCGAAACCAGCAGAACGTAATTCATTAAACCAAATTTCTGCACTTTTTGCGGTTAAAGACGTGTTTTTAAGACCTAACATAATGGTTCTTAATTGTGCTAAAGTTGGGTTTCCTTTTACGCTAATTTTATAAGGTAAATTTGCATCTTGTTCTTGAGATTGAAAAATATCATTAACAGGAAAGTTAGCACTATTTCTTTCTAATTTTATTTTACCAAAGGTTTCTAAGAATGCATCTAAATTGTTAGCTTCTGGCCAAATATCTAATGCAGATGTTCCATTTTTTGTAACTGTAAGCGGAATTTCAAGTTGATAAAAGTTTTCATTTAAATCGGTTCCTAATCTAATAACAGCAGACATGTCACCATTATTTACAAAAGATTCTCCTTGCACTTCTTGCAAGTGCATAAACATTTTTAATTGCTTAAAACGTCTTAAATCGATACTTATGTTTTTGTAGATTGCTCTTACTTCATCTGGTTTTAATCTCTTTACTTTTAGCGTTACAGATTGTTCATTTTGTAATTGTACCGTAGTGCTTCCTTGCAAACGTTCTCTTTCAATTCCTGGAGGTTGAATGTAGCTTCCTTCATTTTGTTCTATACTTACAACACCAACTTCAAAATCATTTAATTCATCTTGCGTTAATTCTCTGTCTGGGTTTGTTGCAGGATCTAATGTTCTTACATAACGTCTCCAATCTCCACGAACTAAGTCTAATTCACCAAAACGAATAACAACTGGAATTTTAAAATTAGTTAAAAACATTCTCATAAAGCGAATGCTATTAAAATCTGAAATACCATTTACAGGAGTTCCACTTCTTACAGGAACTCTAAATTGATACCATTTTGTTTGTTGTGTATTTCCGTTTTCTAAAGTTACTGTGGTCGTTTTTTCGTCAACAATATAACCAACACCTTTCCTTAAGCTTGCCTTGTTCATAGAGACTTTATACTCATAATAACTTTCTACAGTATTCATGGTTTGGTCTCTGTTAATGTCTTCTGTATCTGGGTAAGTTGTAGAAGAAGTAGGATACGCTTCTGTAGATTGATTTAAGGTTGGCGAGTTTCCTTGGGTATTGTTAAAGTTTTTATATCTTGTTATTAAAGATGCATTGATAGCATCTAAGTTAGAGCCTCTAAAAAACTGAAAGTTATCTCCAGCAGGATCATTTAGTGCTGCAAATTGCCCAATACCAGCAAGGTTTTTTTCTTCAGTATCGTTTAAACCATCAAAACCAATATCTTGATTTAATCGATCAGTATCATTTTCGTTAAATGCATATATTATAGATGGGTTTCTAGGAATATCTCCCCAAGTAGTTCTATTTACATTGCTACCATCTACCTTTAAACCATCTTCAGGTAAACCGTTTTCGTACATTTTACGGTTGTCTTTTAAAATGTCTTCAGAAATATTACCCAAGTTAATATATAAATCTCCTACTTGATTTGCAGGGTTATTTGGATTAACTCCTGCTGGTACACCTTCATCTTCATCTAAAGAGTAATTTTGATATGGATCCATGATCCAAAACTGCATGTATTCTACATTTGCCTGGTCAAAATTATTGGTTGTTAATGGACGCATAATTCCACCCCATCTTGTTTCCGGGTTTGGTAATGTTACTTTTTGCCCTTGTATTGTTGCAGATGGATCATAGTTATATGAACCTCTTTCTTGCGGAAAATAAGCCAAATCTAATGTTCTAACCAAAGAGTTTTGCGTAATGTCTAACTGCACATTAGGAAACAACTCTCTGTAGTTAATTTGCCTTGTTTCTGCTCTAGAAAGTTCATTTGCGTCTACACTTGCAGGTGTATCTCCAACACCATAAAATATCTGATCTACACTATACCACGCTAATTTTCCTCTTTTGTAATTGTAAGATAAATCATCTCTTTCTCCATTAAAATTAGGGAAATATTTTGGTGTACTCGCTTCATACCAATCAAAAGAAGATAATAGGCTAATTGGTACTTGAGACGCTTCAAAATCATCTATATAAGAAGTAGCAGCTCCGGCAACGTCAATTCCACTTGGCGTTCCTGGAATTAAATACGCCATGTCTCCTCTTACAGATAAATTAGACGGTGCATCTGTATCTACAAAAGGCAATTTATTTGCTAATTTTGTAAAATATGGTACTTCGGTAGAATAATTAAAATTGAAACCTAACATGGTATTATCAATAGGTTCTGCACCAAAATTAACTTTTGGCGTTAAAGGTCTTTCTTCAATATTTAAATAGGTTGCACCAACAATAAAATCTTCAGAAAATTTATGCTCAACATCAATACCAAAAAAGGTTTTTCTTTGTTGATTAAAAACAGCATTATTTTCTGTTGAAACACTAATAGGTACTCCAGATGCTTGCAGCCCAGGATCTATAATTTGAACTCTTCCTAATTGATAATCGACTACATAATCTACACCTTCTACCAATTGCCTTCCGCCAGCAGAAACTTTTACAGAACCTCTAGGTACGTTAAAGGCTCCAATAGGAATTCCACCAGAATTTTCTGACTTAAAATACCCTTTTAAAAAGTATTTATCTTTATTCTGAAAGTTGTTTTTAATGTTGATTTTTGTATTTAAATATAGTTCTTTAAATAAGAATTTAGCATCTGCAGAATTTGTTAACGCATCTTCTAAATCTTTTCCAAAAGGTTCTGGTTCCGGGAAAAATACAAATCCGTTTTCAGAGTTTACAGTAATTCCTTCTACGTAATCGAAAAAACCATCTGGTTCTCTAGATTGACTTTGGTCTAATTGATCTAATTTTAAAACCTGTAGTAATGGGATGTTGGAAATACCAGCAGTTTGCGCGTTTTGTAAAACGTTAGATGGTATTCCTGTTTGGTCATCTCTATATTGAATTTCGAAACGAAAACCATCTTGCGTTAACGGAAAAGCACCTAAAGCATACACGTTTTTCATCATTAAACGCCATGTAGGAAAAGATTCTTCACCACCGTTTCCATCGGGTCTTTTGGTTTGTAAAATTTCTGAACGTAATAATTTTACCGCTAAATTATTTGGTGCTTGAATTCCGTCATTTGAAAACTCACCAACTTTAAAAGAATTTTTTGTACTTCCGTTTACGTTACCTGCAACGGTATATTCATACGCAACTGCTAAAACTTCACCATCATTTAACCTTCTATTTAAAGAGATAAAACCCAATTGCGGATTTAAGCGATATTCATTTTGCTCTAATTTTCTAGCATTTTGAAGAACGGAATAATTCGTTCCGTTTTGCATATTATATGGTAGTAAAGAACTGTCTACATTAGAAATGTCTCTAATGCCACCAGCAGGAATAATTTCGGTACCAATTCTGTTAGCACCATTAAAAGGTAAGTTATTCCCAGAAACTTTTGCTTGTGTAATTGCTGGGTTTAAAACCACACCATTTTCATCAACCAAAACAGCTACTTCAGATTCACCAATATCTGCAAAGGCAACAATGCTTCTAAAGTCTTCTGTACTTGCGTTTCTATTGGTAATCCAAACTTCTACTCTGGTAATATTTATAGGGCTATTTATTAATGGATAATTCTTTAGCGAATTGGCATAATTGTCTATAAAATATTGCGATAAGAAAAAGTGCCTGTCATTATCATAATCTGTAGTTCTTAATTCAAAAGATTGTATAGAGGCACCACCTTCTGCAATAACCGTTTTACTTTCAGAATTTTGTTGAGAGAAAACAGCGGTAACATTTGTGTTTCCAAATTTTAAATCTGTCTTTACACCAAACAAACTTTGTGCTCCGTTAATTAAAGAGTTTTTAATAGGCATAGAAACATTACCTGCTTCCAAACCCTGTATAATATCATCTTCAGTTGGTGTGAAACCAATTTTCACTAAATTTTGAAAATCGAAAGAAGCTTGTGTATCATAATTTGCAGTAAACTCTAAGCGTTCCCCAACTTTTGCACGAATACTTGCATTTATCTGTTGATCAAAATCAAAAGTAAGACTACTTCTATTTTCTTCGGAAATTTGCGGATTGTCTGTGTTTTGATAAATAAAACCAAGCTTTAGGTTTAAATTTCCTGTAGGTGTTACTTTTACTTCGGTTCCTCCAAAAATGGTTTCAAAAAACTTATTATTTACATAATAAGTTGGCAATAAGTCTTTTTGGGCATCCTTTGAACCTTTTTTCTTACTGTTTGTTGCGCTTACTTTATCTTTAAAGTATTGCAACATATCTCTTTTTAAACGGTATTGTTGATATTCTCTTGGAGATAAATAAATAGGAGTTCTTGTGTAGTAATTCCCGATTTTTTCAACAATAACATATTTGTTTAAGACCTTGTCAAAAATAATTTCTTTCTCTGCTAGATCATCTAAATAGAGGCCTCCCTTTTGTGTACTTTTAAAATCGTAGCGTAGATTTAGAGAATCTATTGCGGCGGATACAGAATCTTTCTTTGTGTTCTTTTGAGCGTAAGTAGACAAGCTTACTACGAAAGTAATTGCTATAAATAAAAACGTACTTTTATAAAATGTACTCAATTGATTATAAACTTTTTAAGGCTAATTTTATTATTTTTTCTACAGAAGCATCTGCATGTTCTTTTACAATAATAGAAACCAATTTTTCTGATTGTTTTCTTTGAAAACCTAAAACTTCTAAAGCAGATAACGCTTCATCTTTGTTTGTATTGCTTGTGCTCATAGAAACTTCATCAATATCAAAAGTCTTTAAGATCTTATCTTTTAAGTCTACAATAACCCTTTGTGCTGTTTTTACACCAATTCCTTTTACAGATTGTATCAATGCAACATTTTCAGATGCAATTGCCTGCTGAATTTCTTCCGAAGTCATAGAAGACAACATGGTTCTTGCAATACTTGGCCCAACACCAGAAACAGAAATTAAGAACTTAAAAATGGCTCTTTCTGTTTTATTTATAAACCCAAAAAGTGTATGCGCATCTTCCCGTATAGAAAGATGCGTATACAAAATTACGTTCTCATCTGCAGGTAATGCAGAAAACGTATTTAAGGAAATATGAAGTAAATACCCAACACCATTGCAATCTACAACAACCTCTGTTGGATTTTTCTCAACTAATCTTCCTCTAACTTGTGTAATCATAAAAATCTTTTCAGGCTTCTAAAGTAATACTTTTTATTTGTTGTTTCTTTTTTCTTTTTGTTGAGCGTCTACAACCGCCAAAGCAGCCATGTTTACCATTTCATCTACACTTGCACCTAATTGTATAATATGTACAGGTTTATTAAAGCCTAAAATTACAGGACCAATTGATTCTACTCCTTCAACTTGCTTTAATAATTTATAGGTAATGTTTGCAGATTCTAAGTTAGGAAAAATCAAAACATTTACTTTTTTGCCGTTTAATTTAGAAAAAGGAAATTCTTTTGCTAACAATTCTGGATTTAAAGCAAAATCTGCTTGTATTTCTCCATCGATTACCGTGTCTGGAAAATGACGATGAATGTAAGAAACGGCTTCTCTAATTTTTTTAGAGGTTTCTGAATTCGAAGAACCAAAATTAGAGAAAGACAACATGGCAATATTTGGTTTCATACCAAACATTGTTACAAACTTACCTGTAATTTGTGCGATTTTGGCCAATTCTTTAGCCGTTGGGTTTTCATTAATAGTAGTATCCGCTAAAAATAATGGGCCTTGTTTTGTAAGCATTAAATTACAAGCTGCAATTTTTGAGACGTCTTTATCTCTTTCAATTAGTTCTAACATTGGTTTAACAACAGACGGATAAGGTCTAGAGTAACCGGTAATTAGTGCATCTGCTTCTCCTTCATTTACCATCATCGCTGCAAAATAATTACGCTCTCGCATCAATTTTTTTGCTTCAGAAAAAGTACGTCCTTTTCTTTGACGAGTTTTCCAATACGCTTCGCCAAAACGACTTCTTCTCTCGTCTTCTTCATCTGTCTTAGGGTCTATAATAGTTACATCGTCTGTAAAGCCAATTTCTTCTTTTAGTTCTAGAATTACTTCTTTTCTACCTAATAAAATTACTTTTCCTAATTTTTCTTCATGTACTCTTTGTGCAGCTTTTAAAACATCTAAATGATCTGCTTCAGCAAAAACAACACGTTTTGGATTACTTTTTGCTCTGTTGTGTAAAAGTCTAATTTCTTTACTACCAGTACCAGAGCGCTCCATTAATTCTTCTCTATATTTATCCCAATCTAGAATTGGCTCTAAAGCAACACCAGAATCCATTGCAGCCTTTGCAATTGCTGGCGGAATTTCATAAATTAACCTTGGATCAAATGGTTTAGGAATAATATATTCTCTTCCGTATGCTAAATTTACTTCGTCATACACAATATTTACCTGTTCTGGCACCGATTTCTTTGCTAAATCAGCCAAAGCATGTACAGCAGCCATTTTCATTTCTTCATTAATTTTAGTGGCTCTAACATCTAAAGCACCTCTAAAAATAAACGGAAACCCAAGTACATTATTTACTTGGTTAGGATGGTCTGATCTACCTGTAGCCATAATAATATCTTTTCTTGTGGCTACTGCTAAATCGTATTCTATTTCAGCCACAGGATTTGCCATTGCAAATACGATTGGGTCTTTAGACATCGATAAAAGCATTTCTGGAGAAACTACATTTCCTTTCGATAAACCAATAAAAATATCGGCATTGTGCATTGCTTCGTCTAAGGTGTGTAAATCTCTATCTGTTGCAAATTCTGCTTTTTGAGAAGTAAGGTTATCTCTATCATTTCTAATAACACCTTTACTGTCGCACATAACAACATTTTCTCTTTTTACACCTAGTTTTAAGTATAGGCGTGTACAAGAAATTGCCGCAGCACCAGCTCCGTTTACTACAATTTTTACTTTACTAATATCTTTTTCTGTAATATCGATGGCATTTTTTAAAGCTGCAGCAGAAATAATTGCAGTTCCATGTTGGTCATCATGCATTACAGGAATGTCTAATTCTTCTTTTAAACGTCTTTCAATTTCAAAAGCTTCAGGCGCTTTAATGTCTTCTAAATTTATTCCACCAAAAGTTGGTGCAATCGCTTTTACTGTTTGTATAAAAAGTTCTACATCTGTAGCGTCTACTTCGATATCAAAAACATCTATATCTGCAAAAATTTTAAATAATAAACCTTTTCCTTCCATTACTGGCTTTGAAGCCTCAGGACCAATATCTCCCAAACCTAAAACGGCAGTTCCGTTAGAAATTACAGCAACTAAATTACCTTTAGCAGTATATTTATAAACGTTGTTTTTATCTTTTGCTATTTCTAAACAAGGTTCTGCTACTCCTGGAGAATATGCCAGTGCTAGGTCATGTTGCGTTGCATATTTTTTAGTTGGTACAACTTCAATTTTACCTGGTTTCGGTTTTGCATGATATAGTAAAGCTTCATGTCTTTTTCTAGAATCACTCATAAATCTGTTGTTTGTTTGAACCCACAAATATATGGTTTTCAACGGAAGAGAAAACGATGAAAAGGAATCTTTTGTAAATTGAACTTCCCTTCTAAATCTATAGACTGATGTTCTTTTATAAGATCCTTTTTTTATGGATTTATTTTGATGTAATATTAATATTTTAGTCAGACTTTTACGAGCAGGCAACTTTTAAGCCTTTAAGAACGTCTTTGAAATTAAGAAAGCATTATAAGTTGTTTAACAAATATTAATGATTTTCTTGTAGCATAAACTTTATGTTTGTGTCAACTAACAAACCTATTCTATGAAAAAAATTACTTTTATCTTTTTATTTATTGCATTTTCTATAAATGCGCAAATAAAAGGAAACGTTACAGATGTTAAAGGAGAGCCACTTTCTTTTGTAAGTGTTTATTTAAATAATACGGTAACCGGAACTACTACAAACGATAATGGAGATTATGTTTTAAACCTAAAAAAACCAGGAAAATATACTATAATTTTTCAATTTATAGGCTTTACTACATTAAAAAAAGAGGTAAATGTTACTTCTTTTCCTTTTGAATTAAATGTTGCCTTAGAAGAAGAAAATGTAACGTTGAAAGAGATTGTTATTTCAACAAAAGACAATCCTGCAAATAGAATTATTAGAAATGTAATTGCAAATAAAGATAAGAATACAGACAAATATGCAAACTATACAGCGAAGTTTTATTCAAGAGGATTGACGAGAATTAAAGATGCACCAGAGAAGTTTTTCGGACAAACTACAGGCGATCTTGGTGGAGGTTTAGACTCTACAAGAAGTGGAATTATTTATTTATCAGAGACTTTTTCGAATATATCATTTCAGAAAAAACCAAAAAAATTCAAAGAAAAGATAGTGGCCTCTAAGGTTTCTGGTCAAGATAACGGTGTTAGTTTTAATAGAGCAGAAGATTCTAATTTAGATTTGTATGAAAATAGTTTAGAAGTTTTTAACGGTTTAGTTTCTCCAATTTCTACAAACGCATTTAGTTATTACAAATATAAATTAGTTGGAACTTTTTATGATAAAAACGGAAAGCTCATTAACAAAATAAAAATAATACCTAAGCGTAAAAACGATCGTGTTTTTGAGGGTTTTATCTATATTGTAGAAAATGATTGGGCTTTATACGGTACAGATGTTACTGCGACAGGAGCGCAAGTAAATATACCAATTGTAAATTCTCTAAAATTAAAACAAGGGTATAATTATTCCGAAGAAATAGAAGGTTGGGTTTTAATTAGTCAAACTATAGATTTTGATATTTCTATTTTTGGTTTTAAACCAAGTGGAAAATTTTCTTACGCATATTCAGATTATAATTTTAAGCCAACTTTTACAGAAAAAACTTTTACAAATGAGATTTTGTCCTTTGAAAAAGATGCGACAAAAAAAGATACTGTTTTTTGGAATAAATTAAGACCCGTTCCACTTACAAAAGAAGAGGTTACAGATTATAAAATTAAGGATAGTATTAAGGTTCTTAAAAAATCTAAAAAATATTTAGATTCTATAGATGCAAAAGGAAATAAGTTTGGTTGGCTAGATCCAGTAATGGGATATACGTATAGAAATTCTTATAAAAACAAATCGTTTTCTTATAATGGTCCTTTGTTAAGAACAGGCTTTAATACAGTTCAAGGGGCATATACTGCTGCGGGTTTTAGTTATTTTGAAGAAATAAATGAAGCTGGAAAATGGTGGAATGCTAGCGTAAATGTAAATTATGGTTTTTCAGACAAAACATTTAGACCAACGTTCTCTTTCTCTAAAAAATGGAACAACTTTTCGAGACCAAGATTAAATATTTCTGGAGGAATTACAACAAGACAATTTAATGGTAGAGATCCTGTTTTTAAATTGAATAACACTATTTCTTCTTTATTCTATAGATCGAATTACCTTAAGATTTATGAAAAAACGTTTGCTAAAATTCGTTATTCAGAGGAGATTAAAAATGGAATCTACTTTACGTCTTCGTTAGAATACGCAAAAAGAACACCACTTTTTAATACCACTAATTATTCTTTTGCAAAACAAAGTACGAATGGCTTCACGTCTAACAATCCTTTAGATCCTACAGATTTTACAAACGCCGCTTTTGCAGAACACCATATTGCAACCTTAAATGTTGGTGCTACTTTTGTATTCGGACAAAAATATGCTTCTTACCCAGATAGTAAATCGAACGAAGGCAATGACAAATACCCAACTTTAAGTCTTAATTATACAAAAAGATTTGGTGCGAGTAATTCTGAATTAAATTCAGATCTTTTTATAGCAAATCTTAGGCAAGATGTAAATGTTGGCAATTATGGTAAATTTGCTTATTCGTTTAGGGCGGGTGCTTTTTTAGAGAAAAAAAACATTGCTTTTATGGATAATTTACAAGCAAATGGAAACCAATTATTGTTTCCAATAGATAGGTCTTTAAGTAGTTTTAATTTATTAGAATATTACAAGTTTTATTCAAATGATAAGTATGCAGAAATACATGTAGAGCACAATTTTAGAGGTGCTATTTTGGGTAAAATTCCGTTATTAAACAAATTGAACTTTCACTTAGTTGCTGGTGGAAAAGCGCTGTTTATGGCAGATAAGAGTCCGTATACAGAATACGCTATTGGTTTGGCAAATTTAGGTTTTGGTAAATGGCGTTTTTTACGTGTAGAATATGTAAATGCGAGCTACAATGGTATAAAAGAAAATGGTTTTGTGTTTAGAGCAAGTATGTTTTAACTATTTTTGATAGATGAAAATAGAAGTCCTTCTTTTTGGTATTACTTCAGATTTAATTGGTGAAACGCAGCTAAATGTTGAGTTAGAAAACTTAATTTCTGTAGCTGATTTTAAATCGGTTTTAAAAGAAAAATATCCGCAGTTGAAAAATATCAATTCGTATGCAATTGCAGTAAATGAAGCTTATGCCGAAGATCAATTGTTTTTAAAAGAAGATGATGTGGTGGCTATAATTCCGCCAGTTAGTGGTGGGTAATTTTTTTAATTGATACAAAAAAAAACACGTTTTATAGAACGTGTTTCTTTATTTTCTGCGTGCCAATGTGTTTAGTTTTTTAAGAACAATAGACTCGAAAATTCTTAAAAAATAATAATTTATTAGTATTTTTATCTGTAAAATGTTGCGTGTTGATAGTTTTTAAGCAGTTGCCTTTTTACTAAAATATTTTTTATCAACATAAAAAGTACCAAAAGGAATTATAGAAGCAACTAAAACAACTGCTAAGGTTTTATTGTTCCAATTCATTTCTTTTTTGATAAGAATTGCCAAAACAACATATAGCATAAATAAAATTCCGTGTGGCATTCCTAGCATCTTTACATAAGAAGCATCTCCCTGAAAATATTTAATTGGTGTAGCTATAAAAAGTAACAATAAGTAAGAGGTTCCTTCTAAAAGGCTGATAATTCTAAAGATATTTTTCATTTTTTTTATCTAATTAGTCATTGCGAATTTACGAAGCAATCTGCTGATTGAAGGAGTGGTTCCTTGGTTAGAACTTCCTCGTAATGACGTTTCATTTTATAATTACAAAAATACAAAATTGTTTCCCTATTTTTGTTGAACAATGCAGAGAACTTCCATAAAAATTACTTCAGAAAAATTAGATTTAAATGAGTGCTACAGTTTTGTAGAGGATGATGCTTGTGGCGGAATTACTGCATTTGTAGGAACTGTTAGAAACAATACACAAGGTAAAGAGGTAACACAATTAGATTTTTCGACTTACAAACCAATGGCAATTAAAGAAATGCAAAAAATTGCAGATTTGGCTTTGGTGAAATTTGATATTAAAAAAATAGCCGTTCATCATGCAGAAGGAATGTTGCAAATTGGCGAAATTCCTGTAATAATTACCGTTTCTTCTAAACACAGAAAAGCAGCTTTTGAAGCATGTGAATTTGCCATAGATATGTTAAAAGAAACTGTACCTATCTGGAAAAAAGAACATTTTT
The DNA here is from genome assembly GCF_002831685.1 of Polaribacter sp. ALD11. Lineage (NCBI taxonomy): Bacteria > Pseudomonadati > Bacteroidota > Flavobacteriia > Flavobacteriales > Flavobacteriaceae > Polaribacter > Polaribacter sp. ALD11. The sequence goes on from NZ_CP025119.1 coordinate 2,602,395, forward strand.
CTGATGGTGAGGTTTGGGTAAACGCACATCCGTAGGTTTAGTTGGTTGTTTTCAGTTGACGGTTGAATATGCATAACCGCAAAAAAAACTGAAAACGGTTACTCTAAACTGCTAACTACTTTTCTGCTCTGTAGCCACAAGTAAAATTGTACTCCAAATAATACTGCGCCAGCTAATAAATGCGTGGCTTGTGTACCTAAAGGAAATTCTGCATAATACATTAACATACCCGTAATAGTTTCTAGGAAGATTAAAAAGAGAATCCAGTTTACTAAATTGTAGCCTAAATTTTTAATTTGATTGATGTAGAACATTCCTAAGTTTACCAAGACAATTGCAATGGTAAAAGATCTATGAAAATAGAATTTAAAACTAGGATTCATTAAGCTGTAATCTTTGTTTTCGAAGCCAAATAGTTTTACTTGCTCGTCTATAAATTGTCTTACTTGCGTTCCTAATGCAATTTGTATCAATGAAAAAAGGACAGAAATAATCAATAATTTATTAAAAACGGCATTGTATTTAAACGTTGGCTTTTTATCAGAAACAATAAACTTCAACCATAATAAAAGTGCAATAATTATAAGGCCAACCACCATGTGAATGGTAATAATTGCAGGTGTTAAATTAGAGTCTACTACGGTTTTGCCTAACCAGGCTTCGAAAAGCATTAAAAAGAAGGCAGTATAAGCCAAAATTGGAATTCTCTTATCAGTTTTTCTGAGCTTAAAAGCACCATAAATTAGGAATAGAAAGACAAAACCAGCTAAAACAGAGGCTAATCTATTGATGTATTCCGTCCAAGTATGATACTTGTTAAATTTATTGTAATCGTGCTTTGTGTAGTTTGCCCAGTTTTTAGCGTTGAAGTTTGCTTCCGTTTTTAAATCGTGTTCAGCAACAAACAAAACTTCATCTTTAATAATAATAAAACCTTCCTTATATATAGTGTTTGGTTTCCATGTAATTTGTTCTTCAGAAGTTGGTGGAATGTAATAGCCAAAACATTTTGGCCAATCTGGACAACCCATTCCAGAACCTGTCATTCTAACAACAGAACCTGCTAAAAATATTAAATAAACAGAAATAATAGCTATTTGTACTATTTGTGGAAACCTATTTTTCATCAGAAAAAACTTTTTGTAAAGATACTTCAAAAATAAACCGTCTAAAAGTTTTTAAGCAGTCTTCTCTTATCTGTAAAAATTCTAAATAAAGCAAGTTTTTGTGTAAATAAAAATTGTTTTTCAAGTTTACTTCATAACCTAATTTTTATTTTTTTTGATAGAAATTTTTATAAAAACAAGGTTTTAAGAATGTCAACAGTAGCAGTAACTTAGGTGTTTTTAGGGTTTTAAAATATTGATTATCATTTATTTGAAAAATCGTTCATTTTTTGGAATATTGGAAAAATTAGTGCTATTGTTAAAAACTTCAAGGGATTTGTGAATAACTATGACTTTCATTTTGGAACAAAAAAGCCAATCTTTGTAGAAGTCGTTCTTAACGATTAATTAACATTCAAAATAACACCAACTTACTGTGGAAATTACGCAAATAATTAAAAGAGACTCTGAAACTACCCTTTTCGAGCTAGAGAAAATTACCAACGCTATCGAAAAAGCAATGATTACTGTAAGTCATGGTACTAGACAAGATGCTATTGCAATTTCAAACATTGTAAATGGTACTTTATTAGAGAGAAAATTAAATGAGCCAGATTATACGCCCACAGTAGAACAGGTTCAAGATATTGTAGAATATAAATTAATGGACAGTCCTTTTCATGATGTTGCGAAGGCTTACATTTTATATAGAGATGAACAAACTAGAAGTAGAAAAAGCAATATTTTTGAAAAGAGATTAAATCTAAAGCCATACGATTATCCTGCTTTGGGTGAATATGTAGATGCTATTAGACACTCTTATTGGATTCATACAGAATTTAATTATACAAGCGATATACAAGATTTTAAGACGTCTCTTACACCTGTCGAAAAAAATGCCATAAAGAATACGATGTTGGCTATTTCTCAAATTGAGGTTGCAGTAAAAACTTTTTGGGGAGATATTTATAAGAAGATGCCAAAGCCAGAAATTGGTTCGGTTGGTGCTACGTTTGCAGAAAGTGAAGTGCGCCATCATGATGCGTATTCGCATTTATTAGAAATTTTAGGGTTAAATAATGAGTTTAAAAACTTAAGAAAAAACCCTGTAATTATGAAACGTGTTAATTACTTAGAATTAGCCTTAAAAAACGTAAACAGCGAAAACAATAAAGATTTTTCAGAGTCTATTATTTTATTTTCTTTATTTATAGAGCATGTATCTTTATTTTCTCAGTTTCTTATTATTATGGCTTTTAATAAGCATAAGAATGTATTAAAAGGAATTTCTAATGTAGTAGAGGCAACTTCTAAAGAAGAACAAATTCATGGAGATTTCGGTATCGATCTTATCAAAATTATAAAAGAAGAAAACCCAGAATGGTTCGATGAAGAGCATAGTTTATTAGTGCAAGAAACGTGTAAAGAAGCATTTCTTTCTGAAAGCAAACTAATCGATTGGATTTTCGAAGAAGGAGAATTAGATTTCTTACCTAAAGAAGTAATTAAAGAATTTATAAAAAATAGATTTAACAATTCGTTAACAAGTATTGGTGTTACAAAAATATTTGATGTTGATGAGGCTTTATTGTCTCAAACAGATTGGTTTGATGATGAAATTATTGGAACCAAACATGGCGATTTCTTTGTGAAAAGATCTATTAATTATAGTAAAAGAACTAAAAGTATAACCAGCGACGACTTATTTTAAATATATGAACCTAAACGACCTTAAGACCACCGAACTTACCGAACACGAAAAATTAATTCAAGCAAGAAATATTTCTAGAGAGAAAATGCTTAAAGATAAAAATGAACCAGAAATTGAATGGCTAACAGACAATAGTCGTAAATTTTTAGAATCTGGGTATTTAACAGGAGATACAACACCAGAAGAAAGAATACGTGAAATTGCAGACAATGCAGAACGTATTTTAAAAATGGATGGTTTTTCTGATAAATTTTATAAATATATGGCAGCGGGTTATTTCTCTTTGTCATCACCAGTTTGGTCTAATTTCGGAAAGAAAAGAGGTTTGCCTATTAGTTGTTTTGGTTCGCACGTGGCAGATGATATGGGAGATATTTTATTCTCACAATCGGAAGTTGGTATGATGTCTAAGTTAGGTGGAGGAACGTCTGGTTATTTCGGTAAATTACGCCAAAGAGGGGCAGATGTTAAAAATAATGGTTCTTCGTCTGGTTCTGTTCACATTATGCAGTTGTTTGAAAAAATGGTTGATGTTGTAAGTCAAGGTTCGGTAAGACGTGGAAGATTCTCGCCATACTTACCAGTAGATCATGAAGATATTAAAGAGTTTTTAGAAATAGGAACAGAAGGAAACCCAATACAAGAACTAACGCATGGTGTTACTGTAAGTGATGAGTGGATGCAAGCCATGATTGATGGTGATGTAGAAAAAAGAGGTATTTGGGCAAAAATATTACAAAGAAGAGGAGAGATAGGATATCCTTATATTCTTTTTAGAGACAATGCAAACAACGGAACGGTAGATGTTTACAAAGACAAAAACCACGAAATTTATGCAAGTAACTTGTGTACAGAAATTATGTTACCGTCTAATGAAGACTGGTCTTTTGTTTGTTGTTTATCATCAATTAACTTGGTGCATTACGACAAATGGAAAGATACAGATGCAGTAGAAACATTGACGTACTTTTTAGATGCAGTAATGCAAGAATTTATCAATAAATTGGAAGTGTACAGAGATTCTCCAGATAGAGATGATCAGTTTACATTCCGTTTTATGGAAAAAGCATATAATTTTGCAAAAGATAACAGAGCTTTAGGTTTAGGTGCTTTAGGATGGCATTCTTTATTACAATCTAAAATGTTGGCATTTGATAGTCCAGAAGCGTATGATTTAAATAGTGAAATCTTTAAAGTAATTAAAGAAAGATCTTACAAAGCATCTGAAGAAATGGCTAAAATGTATGGTGAACCAGCAGTTTTAAAAGGATACGGAAGACGTAATACAACGTTAAACGCAATTGCACCAACAACATCATCTGCATTTATTTTAGGACAAGTATCACAAGGTATCGAGCCAATTTGGTCTAACATTTATGTAAAAGATATTGCGAAGATAAAAACGACAATTAAGAATCCTATTTTAGAAAAGCTTTTAGAAGAAAAAGGGCATAATACATTAGATGTTTGGAAAAGCATTAGAGACAATGATGGTTCTGTACAACATTTAGATATTTTAACAGAAGCAGAGAAAGATGTATTTAAAACCTATTCAGAAATAGATCAAAAAGTAATTGTTTATCAAGCGGCAAATAGACAAAACCATATAGATCAAGGACAATCTATAAATATAATGGTGCACCCAGATATGCCAATTAAAGAAGTAAACGATGTATATATTACGGCATGGAAATTAGGTGTAAAATCGATGTATTACCAACACAGTATGAATGCTGCTCAGAAATTTAAACAAAAGAAAGACTGTTTAAATTGTGAAGGATAATCGTTTCGATTATTTTTTATTAAAAGTTAATAAAAAGAGAAGTTGAAAGGCTTCTCTTTTTTTTTGTATTTTGGAACTTCAATGGAAACCAACAGAATAGAGTATAAAAAGGAGTTGACCCACTTTATAGAAAAAGAAATTATTGCATTTCTTAACTATAAAGAAGGCGGAATTATTTATGTAGGTATTGATGATGAAGGAAATACCATTGGTTTGCAAAATGCAGATAAAGATGCTTTAATATTAAAAGATAAAATAAAAAATAATATAAGTCCTTCTGTAATGGGGCTATTTGACATCATTGTTGAAGAAAAAGAGGGCAAATCTATTATAAAAATTATTTTAGCAAGTGGTTCAGAAAAACCTTATTATTTTAGGAAATATGGAATGACTCCAAAAGGAAGTTTTATTAGAATAGGAACCTCAGCAGAACAATTATCACAGGTAAATATTGATAATTTATTTTTTAGAAGAACAAGAAACTCTATCAGTAATATAAAATCTAATATTCAAGAATTATCTTTTAGTCAGTTAAAAATATATTACGAAGAAATAGATGTAAACCTTCCAAAGCAATTTGCACAAAATTTAGAACTTTTAACAGAAGATAAAAAATACAATTACGTAGCGTATTTACTTTCAGATAAAAATAATTTATCTTTTAAGGTTGCTAAATACTTAACAAAAGACCGTACAAATCTTATAGAAAGTAATGAATACGGTTATGAATCTTTAATAAAAGCAACAAAACAGGTTTTAGATAAATTAGCGTTAGAAAATTCAACATTTACTAAAATAACAGCAAAAGAAAGAGAGCAACACCAGCTTTGGAACTCAATAGCAATTCGAGAAGCAGTTATTAATGCTTTTGTGCACAATGATTACAGCAAAGAAGTATCGCCAAAATTTGAATTATTTTCAGACAGACTCGAGATAACATCTGCAGGTGGTTTACCCGAAGGATTAAATGAAATAGAGTTTTTTGAAGGATTTTCTGTACCAAGAAATAAACAATTAATTAGAGTTTATAAAGATTTAAAATTAGTTGAACAATTAGGTTCTGGGATTCCAAGAATTCTTGATTATTACAGTAAAAAATGTTTTATTTTTTCTGATAATTTTCTTAGAATGACATTTTCTTACAGTAAAAATTTAGGTGGTCAGATAGGTGGTCAGATAGGTGGTCAGATAGGTGAAGAAATAAAAAAAATAACGGATAGACAAAAAGAAATTTTAAACCTTATAAAAAATGACAATAAAATAAGCAGATTAAAGATTTCTAAAAAGTTAAATATTAATGAATCTGCAATTCAAAAGCACTTAACCTTTTTAAAAAAAGAAGGTTATATTATTAGAATTGATGGAAGTAGAGGTTATTGGAAATTAAAATTAAAATTAAAAGAATAATAAGTAATGAACTGGGAACAACTCCTTTCTTTAAAACGCTTTGGCGACACACAAAAACGCGAAAGAATAGCACAAGACGAAACTCGTTTGGGTTTCGATGTAGATTTCGATAGAATTATATTTTCTTCTGCATTTAGAAGCTTACAAGACAAAACACAAGTAATTCCGTTATCTGAAACCGATTTTGTACACACGCGTTTAACGCACAGCTTAGAGGTTTCTGTAGTGGGTAGAACTTTGGGTAGAAGAGTTGGTAAAGTATTGCTAGAACGTCATCCAAACTTACAAGAATTAGGATATACTTTTAACGATTTTGGTGCCATTGTAGGTACTGCTTCTTTAATGCACGATATTGGGAATCCGCCTTTTGGGCATTCTGGTGAAAAAGCAATTGGCGAGTATTTTAAAACAGGAAATGGCGCAAAATACAAAGAACAACTTACTATAAAAGAATATCAAGATCTAGTAGATTTTGAAGGAAATGCAAACGGATTCAAGATTTTAACCGAATCTAGAGCCGGTATTTCTGGCGGTTTAAGATTATCTTATGCAACCTTAGGAGCTTTTTTAAAATATCCAAAAGAGAGTCTTCCGAAGAAACCAACAAACCATGTTGTAGATAAAAAATACGGCTTTTTTCAATCAGAAAAACAAGCGTTTTTAGAGGTTGTAGAAGATTTAGGAATGTTGCAAAAATCTACAGAAGCTATTTCTTATTACAGACATCCTTTAGCTTATTTGGTAGAAGCTGCGGATGATATTTGTTACACAATTATCGATTTTGAAGACGGAATTAATTTAGGTTTAATTGATGAAGAATTCGCTTTAGAATACATGATTAAGTTAGTAAAAAATACCATTGATAGTAAAAAATACCATTCACTAAAACACACCACAGACAGAGTAAGTTATTTAAGAGCTTTGGCAATTGGAGTTTTAATAAATGAGGCTGTCGATATCTTTTTAGCAAATGAAGAAGCCATTTTAAACGGAACTTTCGAAAAATCGTTATTAAACAAGTGTAAATATGAGGCACAAATTAACGACATAATAAAGATTAGTATTGATAAAATATACAAAAGCACAGAAGTTGTAGAGAAAGAGGTGGCAGGTTATAGAATTATTGCAGACTTGTTAGATGTATTTGTTACTGCGCTTAATAATAAGTTCGATGGCAATCCGTCTAATTTTGATAGCTTAGTACTAAATTTATTACCTGAAGAATACAAAACGGAATCGGTTAATTTGTATGATAGAATTATGCAGGTTTGTAGTTATGTCTCTAGAATTTCAGATAGTTATGCAATACGAATGCATAAAAAATTAACAGGAAATATCAGGTAAAATTATTAATATTTATCAAATTCAGTCACTTTTTAAAGAAAATATAAAATATGAGTAAAAAACTATCTCTTTCTATTTTGGCTGTAGTTGCCATATTTGCAGTTGTTTTGATAAATAATAATAAAGAAACTGATTTTGAAAAAAAACAAAAAGAATATGCTGAGTATTTAGCAAATCATCCATATGCAAATAGAGCATTTTTAAGTAGAAAAGAGTTAAAGGCAACACCTAAAAAAGACCGCCCAGATTTAGCATTTGAGCAAGATTTTTTAAGAACAATGGATCCTAGTACCAAAAAATTACATCAAGATCGATTAGTAAAAGCTTTAAAATATGGAAAAAAGGTAAAGAGTGAAGTTGCTTTAAGTAAGAAAGCAGGAACTAATTTTAGTTGGGAGTCTAGAGGGCCAAAAAAAGTAGCGGGTAGAGTTAGAGCTTTAATGTTCGACCCAAATGATGCAACTAATAAAAGAGTTTTTGCTGGAGGAGTAAGTGGAGGTATTTGGAAAAATGAAGATATTACAAATGAAAATTCTGCTTGGAGTATGGTAAGTCCAGATATGTTAAACTTTGCAATTTCTGCAATGGATTATGATCCTGTGCAAAATAATACGTTTTATGTGGGTACTGGTGAAGGCTGGGGAAATGTAGATGCAGTAAATGGTGCAGGAATTTGGAAAACTATGGATGGTGGTGTCACCTGGAACAATCTTGCTTCTACAACTAATTTTGAATATGTGTATGATCTTGTCGTTAGAGATGAAGGTGGAGTGATAGGAGTAATATACGCTGCAATGCGAGATGTTGAAAATGCCCTGTCAGACGGTACAGATTTATTTAGATCTGTAGATGGTGGTACAACTTGGATGGTAGCATCTACAGAAGCAATTAGAGATTTAGAATTAGGAGCAGATAATAAAATATGGGCAGGAGATTCAAGAGGCTCTATATTTTCTTCTTCAAATGGTACAACCTTTACCTCTAAATATACAGCAGGATCCTTGAACTCTCCTGGTAGAGTTGAATTAGCTACAGCTCAATCTAATTCTAGTGTTGTGTATGCGTTAATCGTTTCACGCGTTTCAAATGGAAATAATACTGGAACTGTTCCTGGTTTGGGAGAAGTTGTTAAAACAAATGATGATGGAGTAACATGGACTAGTGTAGAAAAACCTTCTGACTCTTGGGATTATACAATACCAAATCATGATTTTACTCGTGGGCAAGCTTGGTATGACTTAATTATAAATATAAACCCTACAAATGAAAACGAAGTTTATGTAGGAGGTATAAATACTTTTAAAAGTTCTAATGGAGGAAGTTCATGGGTTAAGACATCTAGTTGGGAACTTTCTATTGACGATTCGGCAAGTTATGTTCACGCAGATATACATAATATAATATTTAGACCAAACCATAATGAATTACTTATAGCAACTGATGGAGGTATCTTTTATTCACCAAATAATTCCATTATTCATTTAGAAGGATCTATTGTTCCTAGAAACTTAAACTTTAACATCACGCAATTTTATTCTGCAGCAATAGACCCTATAAATGTAAATGGTTTTATAGGCGGTGCGCAAGATAATGGTACCAATTATATATATGAATCAGGAATAAGTAATTCTTTTGAAATATTAGGAGGAGATGGTGGTTTTAGTTTTATAGATCAAACGGCAAACGATGGTGTAGATGGTATTTATTATATTGCATCTACTCAGAATAATGTTTCGTATTTATATGATTACTCTAAACCAGAGGTAGATTATATTACTTTAATAGATAATGGTAAAAAAGGAAGTTTTATAAATGCGTCAGATTATGATGATGAGAACAATGTTTTTTATTCTTATGATGGACCAAATGAAATAACAAGAGCAAAATTAAAGCCAGATTATCAGGATCAAGGAAATAGAAGTAATTTTCTAGGAGAAAAAGATGTAATAAACGATTTTAAATTTTTTAGTGCAGAAGTAACTCATATTAGAGTCTCTCCTTATAATAAAGGTAAAAGGCAAGTGTTTTTTGGTACAAGTACAGGTAGGGTTTTAAGAATGGATGCAAATGATGATGTTTTTACGATATTAAATCAGCCTTCAGGAGTGTTTGGTAGTATTTCTTGCGTAGAGATTGGTGCATCAGATAATGAACTATTAATAACTTATTCTAATTATGGTGTAAAAAGTGTTTGGTATTCTACAGATGCTGGAACAACTTGGACAGATGTAGAGGGAAATTTACCAGATATTCCTGTTAGATGGTCTTTGTTTAATCCTTTAAATAGAAAAGAAGTAATTTTAGCAACTGAGGCTGGTATTTGGAAAACAAGTAATGTTACAGCAGCAACTGTTATTTGGGAACCTGCAAACTCTGGAATGGGAAATGTTAGAGTAGATATGCTACAACACAGAGCTTCAGATAATTTAGTCTTAGCAGCAACTCATGGTAGAGGTCTGTTTACAAGTAATTTTACAGATGGTACAGCTTCAGTAGACGATGTTTTAACAGATAATAAAACATTTACAGTATATCCAACAATTTCTAAAGGAAACTTTACTGTTTTCGCTAAAAGTTCTTTAGGGAAAGCGAAAGTGAGTGTTTTTGATATTTCTGGAAGACAAGTTTACGCAGCTAAACTAGATTTTAACTCTAATGAAAAACAAACGATTTCAATAAATGTAAGTTCAGGAATTTATATTGTGAATTTAGTTGATGAAAGCAATAAGAAATCTTCTAAAAAGATTATGATAGAGTAAATTACAAAACGTTAGTTCGAGCACAGTCAAGAACTCATCCGTTATAATAAAAAAGACACTTTAATTAGTGTCTTTTTATGTTTTAGAAAATAGGTTTGCTAAATTTTCAGCATCTAGACCTATTTTGTTTTGAAGTTGAGAAACACTTCCATGTTCTATAAAATTATCTGGAATACCTATTGTTTTTATTTTATGTAGATATTCGTTTTCTGAAGCAAATTCTAATATAGCAGTGCCAAAACCACCTTTTATAGTGCCATCTTCAACTGTGAAAATAGTTGTATGGTTTTTAAAGATAGCATGTAATAGTTTCTCATCTAAAGGTTTTACAAAACGCATATCAAAATGAGAAATTTTATCACTTTTTTCTGATAGATCAATAGCTTCAGAAACATTTTTAGAAATTGTACCAATAGACAAAATTGCTACTTTATTACCTTGCTTTAATTGAACTCCTTTTCCTATTTCAATCTTTTCAAAAGGTTGTTGCCAATCGATAATAGTTCCTGTTCCTCTTGGGTATCGAATTGCAATCGGATTTTTTAATCCTAATTGAGCAGTGTATAAAATATTACGCAACTCAATTTCATTTCTTGGTGCAAAAATAATTAAATTAGGAATACAGCGTAAATATGCCAAATCGAAAACACCGTGATGTGTAGCTCCGTCTTCACCAACTAAACCAGCTCTATCTAAACAAAAAATAACTGGCAAATTTTGAAGTGCAACATCATGAATTACCTGGTCATAAGCGCGTTGCAAAAATGTAGAATAAATATTGCAAAAGGGTATTAAACCCTGTGTTGCCATACCTGCTGCCAAAGTTACTGCATGTTGTTCTGCAATACCAACATCAAAAGTTCTTTTCGGAAACTTCTCGAGCATAAGTTTTAGAGAACTTCCTGTTAACATTGCAGGCGTAATGCCCACAATCTTATCGTTTTGTGAAGCTAATTCTACAATTGTTTTTCCAAAAACATCTTGGTATTTAGTATATAAACTTGCAGCTTTTGGTATGCGTTCTCCCGAAATTTTATCAAATTTACCAGGAGCATGATAGGTGACCTGATCTTCTTCTGCCTGTTGTAAACCTTTTCCTTTTGTAGTAATTACATGTAAAAACTTAGGACCTTTTACCGTTTTTAATCTTTCTAATTCAGATAGTACTTTCGGTAAATCATGTCCATCAATAGGACCAGAATAATCGAAATTTAAAGCTTTTATAATGTTATTTTGAATTGCTAACCTTTTGTTAGTCTTAACCTTCGTTAAATACTCTTTTAATGCACCAACAGAAAGATCTATTCCTATGGCATTGTCATTTAAAATAATAAGCAAGTTTGCGTTAGAAACGCCTGCATGGTTCAAGGCTTCAAAAGCCATTCCGCTTGCAATAGAAGCATCTCCAATAACGGCAATGTGTTGTTTTTCTGTTTCTCCTTTTAGGTTAGATGCAATTGCCATTCCTAGTGCAGCAGAAATAGAAGTTGAAGAATGGCCAACGCCAAAAGTATCAAATTCACTTTCTTTTCTTGAAGGAAATCCTGCAATGCCACCAAACTGTCTATTGGTGTGAAAAACATCTTTTCTTCCAGTAAGAATCTTATGTCCGTATGCTTGGTGTCCAACATCCCAAACTAATAAATCGTTAGGAGTGTCAAATAAATAATGAATTGCAATTGTAAGTTCTACAACACCTAGACTTGCACCTAAATGCCCTTCTTTGGTAGCAACAATATCAATAATAAATTTGCGTAAATCTTTTGCCAATTGCGGTAATTGAGCAGCACTTAACTTTCTTAAATCTTTTGGATTTGATATGTTGTCTAACAAGTTCTTCATTCGAATACAAAAATACAATATAAGTTTGTGTGTTCATAAAACAGATGGGTAATAAATACAGATCTATCGCAAATATTTTACTTAGTTTTGTCATTCATAATAATCACACATGATTCAACCTTTCGACGATATTTATTTTATGAAAAAAGCCTTTCAGGAAGCAGAAAATGCATTTGATAAAGGCGAGATCCCTGTCGGAGCAATTATTGTTTTGAAAGACCAGATAATAGCAAGAGCACACAATTTAACAGAAACATTAAATGATGTAACTGCGCATGCAGAAATGCAAGCATTTACTTCTGCAGCAGATTTTTTAGGCGGAAAATATTTAAAAGATTGTGTCTTATATGTAACATTAGAACCTTGCCAAATGTGTGCTGGTGCAAGTTATTGGACACAAATTGGTAAAATTGTTTACGGAGCAACAGAGTCAGAAAGGGGTTTTATCAATTTAAAAACAACACTTCACCCAAAAACAAAAGTAGTTGGCGGGATTTTAGAAAATGAATGTTCGCAACTTTTAAAGCGTTTTTTCGTTGAAAAACGTAATTTAAATTAAATTTTATGCAAGAAGAAAAATACGATGTTGTAATTATTGGCGGAGGTCCTGCTGGAGGACAAGCAGCTAGAAACTTATCTCAAAAAGGATATAAAACATTATTAGTAGAGCGTTATAAGAGCTTTAATGATAATAATTTTTCTAGTGCAGGCATGACTTTAGAGCCATTAGATGAATTTAACTTACCTGATAACATTATTGGTTCTTATTGGAAAGACATTACGATACAATGTACAAAAAAAGGATATGATTGGTTTGGGGAAAAGCCAAAAGGGGTTGTTTTAGACTTTGGTAAATTACGTCAGTTTTTAGCAGATGAATCTGTTTCTAGTGGAGGTGAAGTATTAATGGGACATAAATATGTGCAAAAAAGAGTACAAAACTCTGAAGTAGAAGTAGATCTTATAGACCAAGAAACAGCTGTAATTAAAACGATAAAAACAAGGCTTGTAATAGATGCAACGGGGCCTTTAAGAAAGGTTATGTACGACTCTAAAGAAGAGCAACCTAAAATGGATGTAGGTAGTGGTACAGAATACTTAATTGAAGTAGACCAAGTAACTTATGATAAATACAAAGAAAGATTAGTTTTTTTCTTAGGTCATAAATGGACTTTGAAAGGATATTCTTGGATTTTTCCTATGGAAAATAGAATTTTAAAAGTAGGCTCTGGTAGAACTCATTTAAAGTCTAAAAATCAAGAAAATACAGATAAGTCTACTAAAAAGATAACAGAAAAAATTATTAAAGAATATATTCAACCACAAGAGTATACGTTGATTGATGTGCATGGAGGCATATTAAGATATTGTGAAGGATTAAACGATACCTATTATAAAAACGGAGTAATTGCTATTGGAGATGCTATTTCTGCAGTAAACCCAAGGGGTGGAGAAGGAATTAGATATGCCATGCAAAGTGCAGATTTAGCGAGTGATTATATAGATAGCTATTTTAAAACAGGCAAAGAAAATTTTAAAGAATATGAAAAGAAGTGGAAACAAAAAAAACTATTAAAATGGAGATTAAGTGAAGCTTCCTCTAAAAGAATGTATAGTAAATACTCTGATGAGCAAATAGAAAATAGGGTAGATTTCTTTCAACAAAATTTTTCAATGGACGTTCTTGTAGATAGTCTGTTTAATTTTAAATACAATAAAATGGTGTTTAGGATTTTTAGTTTTTTATGGTTAAAGTTAAAGTATAAATTTAAAAAAGAGGAGTTTTAACAGAATGTTTATTGTTTTTGAATTGTTAAATATTTAATAAAAAAATCTTAAAAATTTGTGAGGTAAATTGTTTTGGAGAACTTTAGCTTTTAATTCAAATAAAACAAGCATTACAAATGAAAAAAATTACGTTACTTTTTGTGTTTTTATTTACTGTTTCAGTAATTTCTGCACAAAAAACACCTAAACCAAATTACAGAGCTGCTGCTAAGTTTTCCCCGAAAAACCTAGCGAAAATGGTACACTCTACAAGTGTGAGTCCGCATTGGTTAAAAAAAGGAAATCGTTTCTGGTATTCTTACAAAACCTCAGAAGGTTCTAATTATTATATAGTTGATGCAGATAAAAAATCTAAAAAACTATTATTTGACAATGTTAAAATGGCAAAATGGTTAACAGAAATAACCAAAGATCCTTATGATGCCAAACATTTACCGCGTTTCAGTTTTAAATTTAATGAAGCCGAAAATGCAATTCGTTTTAGGGTAACCTCAACAGAAGAAGTTGCAGTTATTGATGATAAAAAGGACGACGAAAAAGAAGAAATAGAGAAAGATTCTACTTCAATAAAAAAGGAAAAAAATAAGAAGCCTAAAATGGAGCCAAAAGTCTACCATTTAGAATACCGATTGGGTGGAAATGGCTTAACAATTATTGATACTAAAAAGAAAGAAAAAGAAGATTGGAAGAAGTGGGCAAATGTTGCACCAGACAGTTCTATCGTTTTATATTCTAAGAATTACAATTTATATTGGATGGATAAGATGAACTTTAAAAAGTTTATCAAAAATGAAAAAGATAGTACCGTTGTAGAAAACCAATGGACTAAAGATGGTGAAGAAAACTACGGTTATGGTGGTGGTTCTAGAGAAGATAATGTAGACAAAGAGAAGAATAAAGACAAAAGAAAAGGGGTTTGGGGAACTTGGTCTCACGATTCTAAAAAGTTTGTTTTTCAAAAGTCTGATTCTAGACATATTAAAGATTTATGGGTAATTAATTCTACAGGTAAGAAAAGACCAACTTTAGAAACCTATAAATATCACATGCCAGGTGAACAAGAGTATTACAAATCTGAATTATTAATTTTTGATATTCCTACAAAATCGCATGTAAAAGTAGCTTTAGATACTATTAAACAACAAAGTATTTCTGTTTTTAGAGCATCTAGAAAACAATCTAGTAGAGATGACGATTTTAAACCTTCTTTATTACTTTCTAAGAAAGGGAAAATTTATTTTAGTGTAATCTCTAGAGATCGTAAAAAATATGATATTAATGTTGCAGACCTAAATACAGGTGAATATAAAACCTTAATAGAAGAACGTTTTAATACATATATAGAATCGCGTCCGTTAATTTTGTTAAACAATGAAACAGAAATGTTGCACTGGGCAGAAAGAGATGGTTGGGCACACTTCTATTTATATGATACAGATGGAAACTTAAAAAATCAGGTTACAGAAGGTAGTTACCATGTTGATGGTTTTGCAGGTTTAGACGAGAAATCTAGAACTCTTTACTTTACAGCAAATGGAGTAGATACAACGCAAGATCCTTATTATTTACATACGCATAAAATCAATTTAAACGGAAGTGGAATGCGTACTTTAGATACAGGAAATTTTACAGCAAGTTCTTCTATGACAGATTCTAATGAGTATTTTGTAAGTAATTATTCGAGAGTAAATACAGTACCAAAATCTGAATTAAGAAATGTTAATGGGAGAAAAGTAATGGATTTAGAAACTGCAGATTTGTCGCAATTAATGGCTTCTGGTTATAAATTTCCAGAACCTTTTAAAGTGAAAGCAGATGATGGAATTACAGATATTTACGGCGTAATGTATAAACCATTTGATCTAGATTCTACAAAAGTATATCCGCTTTTAGAATACGTGTATCCTGGGCCGCAAACAGAAGCTGTAAACAAAGCTTTTTCTTACAGAATGGATAGGTTAGATAGAATGGCGCAAGTTGGTTTTGTGGTTATTACTTTAGGAAATAGAGGAGGGCATCCAGATCGTTCTAAATGGTATCATAATTATGGTTACGGAAATTTACGTGACTATGGTTTGGCAGATAAGAAATATGTTGCACAACAATTGGCAAACAAGCATGAATTTATAGATATTGAGAAAGTAGGAATTTATGGTCATTCTGGTGGAGGTTTTATGTCTACAGCAGCAATGTTAGTCTATCCAGATTTCTTTAAAGCAGCAGTTTCATCTGCCGGAAATCATGATAATAATGTGTATAATTCTTGGTGGAGTGAAACACATCATGGAGTTAAAGAAGAAATTGATGCGAAAGGAAAAATTTCTCATAAATATAAAATTGATGATAATCAATCTTTGGCAAAAAACTTAAAAGGACATTTAATGTTGATTCATGGAGATATGGATAATAATGTAAATCCTGCTGGAACTATTAGAATGGCAAATGCATTAATTAAAGCAAATAAACGTTTTAAATTTATGATTATGCCAGGACAAAGACATGGTTTTGGAAGCATGACAGAGTACTCTTTCTGGTTAAGAGCAGATCATTTTAGTAAGTACTTGCTAGGAAAAGAAGCTATGGATGCAGATATTTTGTATATGAATATGGATAAGCCGATGAATAAGTAAGTTAACAACTTCAATATAATTATTATTTACCTGCAAGATTTTTAAAATTTTGCAGGTTTTTTTATGTTAAAAATAATTCCTACAAAATCAAAAAAAACCTTGTAGGAAAATTAATTATTTAGCAGCTAACCAAGCTGTTCTGTTTTTTAAGACTTCCGTAGATAATTTCTCTTTTTCGATTACAGAGATTAAATACTTGTTGTCTTTTTGAAGAGTTAATTTGGTTGTTTTTTCAACCCCATAATGCTTAAAAATAATTTCTATTTCATCACCAATTTTTGTGTTTTTTAATGCAGAAGAAACATCATCTTTATTAGCTACACTCATTTTATCTATAGACAAAATGGTATCACCTTTGTCTAGACCAGCTTTGTAAAGAGAGCTTCCCTTTTTTGGGTTTCCACTAATGTTTGTTCCGTTTAAAAATGATTCGAAATCGCTTTTTACTTCTTTTTGTTCAATAGAAACTCCAACGGAAGCAAATAATTTTTCGTAGTCTGGTCTGTTACTTTTGTAGATATAATTATTAAAAAACTGATTTCCGAATTCATCACCAGCAAATTCATTTAAAGCATCATTAAGGTTTTTATTCGTGTATGGTTTTTCATCTTTTCCATGCTTTTCCCAAACAGATTTCATAAAATCATCTAAATTTTTACCTTCATTTCTTAAGGATAAATCCAATGCTAAACCCAAAACACTTCCGTAAGAATAATAAGAAATAAACGTGTTTTCTCTATTTACAGGGTCTACAGAAGTTGCAGCATCTACAAACGGAGCTTGATAACTCATTTCAATAGGGTTAAAAACTTGTCTTGCAGGAGAATTCCATACATAATTAAATGTTCCGTTTAATCCGTTAATATACTCTTCATTGGTAATGAGTTCTGCTCTACATAAAATTAAATTGGTGTAATAACTTGTAAAACCTTCTGCAAACCACAATTCACCACTCATATTTGCTGCGGTATAATCAAACGGTTCTAAAGACTTCGGGCGAATTCGCTCTACATTCCAGCAGTGAAAAAATTCGTGAGAAACGGTTCCAATATTATCTTTCATACCGCCATTAGCTAAACTTTTTGTGTTTGTTAAAATGGTTGAATTTCGATGTTCCATTCCATCACCAGATGCATTTGGAATATAGCAAGCTAAAAACGTGTATTCATTAAAATCGAATTTTGGCAATTCGCCAAAAACAGCTTTTTGTTGCAATACTACTTTTTTTACTTTTTCAAAGTATTCGTCTAACTCCGTTTCTGTTCCGTTGTGATGTAATACAAAGTTTATTTTTTGATTATCAACTTCAAAAGAACGAACTTGATGGTTGCTAATTTCTGTAGGAGAATCCATAAAATACTGCAAATTTGGGGCAGAATAGGTGTTTTCTGATTCTTTTTTTAATTGCGTTGCTATTTTCCAGTTTAAATCTTTCCTTGTCTTAAAAGTAATTTCAATCGGATTTTCAGCATGTGATTTTGCAAACATAAACGTTGCAGGAATATTTAAATGCGCATGAGTTTCGTCTACTTGGGCGTAAGTTCCTCCACCACGATTTGCAAAAACAGTATAAGAAACATTTACAGTTCCGTCATGTTTTTCTACAATCCATTCATACGGATTTTGTCTTGTAATTTCTAAATCCTCCCCGTTACTATTTGTAGCTTTTACATTGTATACATTTTTAGCAAATTCATGAATTGCATATCTTCCAGGAGAAGATCTTGGCATTCTAAAGGTAAATTTACCATTAGAAATATCAGAAAAAAGAACGCTTACTTCAGCTTCATGATGGAGCGCGTTTTCAAAAGAAATATGATATTTTGTAGTCGATTTTTCTTTAACACTTTCATTTTTATCACAAGAAATAAAGAGGATAAAAAACGTAAGAAGTAGTGTTTTTAAAAAGGTAATTTTCATAAGGTTGAGTTTTTAGAAATCACCCAAAGCTACATAAAAAAGAGCTAACCTTTTACATATTCTAAAATATCTGCTGGTTGGCAATCCAACGCTTCACAAATAGCTTCTAAAGTAGAAAATCGAACTGCTTTTGCTTTGCCCGATTTTAAGATGGATAAATTAGCGGTAGTGATACCAATAATTTCTGCCAACTCTTTGCTACGCATTTTTCTTTTGGCAAGCATAATGTCTAAGTTTACTATAATTGCCATAATTATATGGTTAAGTCGTTTTCTCGTTTTGTCTTTTTTGCAATTTTGAATACTTCACTTAATATTAAGAAGAATAAGCCTAAACAAATAATTACTAAATGCTGATTCAACCCAAACTCTAAAGTTATTTTTTGTTCAAAATAAATTTTACTTATTATTGAAATTGTTAATGAAATGAAACCAGAAATTATAAGTAGATTTCCTGTTTGTTGAAACGATTTTATAACAGTTGCTTCAAATATTTTCACTCTTATAAAGTGATTTAATATTTTTCTAAAGAAATATAAAGCGGCAATAATTAATAAATAATTTAAGGCAGAAATTACAAACAATACTTTTGACAGCAGATCATTTTGGTTGATGATTGCAGCGTTTATTTTTATATTAAAATCAGTTAAATCAATAAAGAAAACCGCAAATGAAAAGCCAACGATTAATACTATTATTGGCATCGAAAATATCCAAAGTAAATCTACAATTGCTTTTAAAATAGTAATTTTTCGCATATTTATTATATAATTTAACACTACAAATATATAATAATTATTGATAAACAATAATAAAATACTTTAAAATGATAATTATTTAATTTTAGTGAAAAAATAAATTGAAATAAAAAGACCTCACAGGATTTTAAAATCTGTGAGGTCTAGAATAATTTATATTCTTAAATTAAGTCTTAATCTCTAGACATAAATATGGATAATACATACCAAAAAAGTAACATTAAAGAAGCGAATAAACCTAAGGAAGCAGGAATATAATCTTCCGTTCCGTATTTATTTACCAAGTTAGAAGTTTGATACAAAATAGAGCCAGCAGCCAAAACACACATTCCAACAGAGAACCACAAACCTAAATCGAAACCAAATAAAGAGCCTGCAACGATTAAACCCATAGCTATAAAAAAACCAACTGTTAAACCTGCTTTTAAGAAAGAAAAATCTTTTTTGGTTATAAAAACTACTGCAGAAATACCTGCAAATAAAGCCAAAGTAACAATTGCTGCTTGCTGCACTAATTCAGCACTTTCAGTATAATAAATTGCGATGTATAAAAGCGGTACAAAAATAATTGCTTGTGCAAAAACGTATAAAGCATACGCCATGTATTGTATATTTTTATCGGCAGTTTTTAAAACAGTACTTTCTGCATAGCTAGTAACAAACATAAAACCACCTAACATTACCAGCCAACGCCAACCTTGTGTCATAGACATCATAAAATTTACAATTGTATCGCTTTGTAATAGTAAATATTCAAAAAGTACAAATAATAGCACGCCACCAGCAACGTGTGCGTATGTTTTTTTATAAAATGCAACACGAACCTCATTTGTAGATTCGATTAACAATACTTTGTTTCCAAAAGTGTTTTCCATAGTTTTTTAAATTGATAAATAAAGATATTAATTTTGTTGAAAAGAAGGCTAAGTGAAGTAAAAAATTATACTTTTTTTATGACACTTGTTACAATTCCCCAAATCATAAAATCATTCTCTTCTGTGATGTTTATAATTGGGTAATTAGGGTTTTCTGGTTGTAACCAAACTTCATTTTTTTCTACGCGTAAACGTTTTACGGTAAATTCGCCGTCTAAAAAACAGACAGCAATTTTATTGTTTGTAGGTTCTAAACTTCTGTCGATTACTAACAAATCATTATCATCTAAACCAGCACCAATCATCGATTGACCTTTTACTTTTGCGAAAAAAGTAGCGTCTTTATTCTGAATTAGTTCATCATCTAAAGAAATTCTAGTTTCTCTAAAATCATCTGCAGGAGAAGGAAACCCAGCAGAAATGCCAACATCAACTAAAACAGCACCATTGCCAGTAGAAGTTTTAGGAGTAAAAAAAGTAAGTGTTTTTGATGTTTCCATTCGTGCGCAAATTATAACTTTTCTTTAAACTTATTCGTATTTTATTTCACGATTAAAATTTCATTGATATTGGTTGTAAATTTATTAGATAAACGCTCCTGACGCATTTTCCAAGTGCGCTGTAAATCTTGGTTTCCTAACTTAATTTTGTCTGCCTTAAACTTTTTGTTCAGTTTATCAATTGCAAACATTAAAGGTTTATGTTTCGGGTTTTCGCTTGAAAATAAATTTAATTGAAAATTATCATTTGGCACCAATCCTGTAACAATTACACCTGCTCTTTTGTATTTAACGCCCGGTTTAAAAATAGATTTTACAGCTGCTACAGCGGCATTTGCAATGGTTAAAGTAGAATTTGTTGGAGAAGAAAAAACAACAGTGGTACTTTCTCTGTGTTGTTGAAGTTCTTTTTTATGCCGATCGCTAGAAAGTTGCACAATTAACATGTGACAACTCGATTCTTGATTCCGTAATTTTTCTGCACAACTTGTTGCAAACGTAGAAATTCGTTCTTTTATATTATCGATATCAGAATAGGTGTATTCGAAACTTCTAGTAGTTGCAATCATTTTTTTAGAAGAAACAGCTTCTTCTAAAGGTATTTTAGAAATGCCTTGTAAATCTTTTTGCAAACGCCATGCTACAATAGAAAATTCTTTTAAAACCCAATCACTAGAAAGTTGTGTGAAATCATACGCAGTAATACAACCTTTGTCTTGCAAACGCTTTTTTAACTGTCTTCCAATTCCCCAAACGTTGCCAATTTTTGTCCACTTTAAAGCCTTAATTCTTTTTTCTTCAGAATCTATAATACAAATTCCTTTAGACTGTTTGATATTCGAACGCGCAATTTTATTGGCAACTTTAGTTAGTGCTTTGGTTGGAGCAACGCCTACACAGGTAGGTATGCCTGTCCATTTTAAAATACGACTTCTAATTTTTGTTGCATATTCCTCTAAATTATAATTTTCAAAACCTTTCAATTCTAAAAAAGATTCATCAATAGAATAGACTTCTACGTCTGGTGAAAAATCTGCTAAAATATTCATCACTCTAGCACTCATATCTCCGTACAAAGGATAATTAGAAGACAAAACGGTAATATTGTTTGCTTTACAAAAGGCATCCCACTTAAAAATAGGCGCACCAAAAGGCAGTTGTAACTTCTTAGCTTCATCGCTCATAGAAATAACACAACCATCATTATTGCTTAAAATAGCAACTGGTTTTCCTTGTAAATTGGGGTTGAAAACCCGCTCACAAGAAGCATAAAAATTATTACAATCTACGAGTGCAAACATGCTATAAAAGTATCAAAAAATAGCAAGCAAAATGGCGATGTTAATATCTTAATCTTCAAAAAAAAAACTAATCTTCAATAGATTTTTTAGTCACCTTATTATAAGCATTTTTTAACTTTATAATTATGGGCTCTATTTCTTCTAGGGCTAAATGACCAAAACCAAAACGGATTGCACACGTATTTTTATCTTGATAGAGGACTGTTTTTGGCAGAAATAAATCGTTTTTTTCAGCTTCTTCTGCTAGTTGTACTAGTGATGTATTCGATTGAAATTGTAACCAAATTGCTAATCCACCAGAAGGAATTTTCCATTGTGCTATTTCTGAAAAGTAGTGCGTTAAGAGTTTACACAAACAATCTCTTCTTTGTTTATAAATAACAATATTTTTTTTCATAAGACGATAAATTTCACCTTCATTAATTAATTCAGACAACATTTGTTCTTGAATTAAATCGCCTTGTTTGTCTAGCAATTGTAAATAATTCTTTGCTTCAGAAATTAAATTTACTGGTGCTACTACAAATCCTGTTTGAAAACTAGGGAATAAAGATTGCCCCAATTTTCCTAAATAAATAACCATTCCATTTGTATCTGCGCTTGCCATGGGTAACATTGCAGAACCATCAAACTGAAAATCGTAATCGTAATCATCTTCAATAATAGCAAAACCATATGCTGCAGCCAATTGTAATAAAGCCAAACGTCGCTCTACACTTAATTTTACCATGGTTGGGTAATCTCTATGTGCACAGACATACACACATCGAATACTTCCTTTTATAAAATGTTTTCGAATATAATCTACATCTAAACCATTAGCATCTACAGGAATTGTTTTAATAGTTGCGTTGGCTTCTTGAAAAATCATATTAGCGGCATAATTACTTAAATTACCAACTAAAACGACATCATTTTGTTTTATTAATAATTGAGAAACAATGTACAGACTCATTTCTGTACTACGTGTATTTATTAGATTATTAGAACTTATATGAAACCCTCTTGTTGCATTTAAATAATTACATAGTTGCGTTTGAAATAAAGAATAGGAAGATTCATTGGGGCTGTTCCATTTTTTTATTAATGTTTTTCGTTTCATGGCAGCGCTGTACCATCTTGTAAATTCGTTTACAGGATGTAACCGTAAATCTGGTTTTCCATCATTAATTGTGTATTTCGCAGCTGTTAATTGAGAAGTGGATGCTAAATGAAATGATTTTTGAAAGGGAAACCCTGTTGTTTTGGCAGTTGTATATGCCTGATTTATTTTTTGAGAAGGTACTTTTATTTTTGATGATTTTTGCTCTGGCTCTAAAACAAAGGTGCCTTTATTCGGTATGATTTCTACCCAACCCTGTGAAGCCAACTCTTCGTAAATAGCAACTGCTGTATTTCTATGAATCTTTAAAATTTGCCCTAATACTCTGGTTCCTGGTAGAATTGTACCTTTAGATAAATACCGACGTTGTATCGCATTTATAATTTGCTGAGAAACTTGTATGTACACAGGTTGAGGTATCGATTTATCGAAATCGATTAGTTGTTGTAATAAAGTATTAACCGGACTATCTATCATTTTAAAACTGGACTAGTTTAGTCGTCCGGAAAGTTACGACTTTTGCAGCGTTTTAAAATTAAAATAACAATTAAAATGATAAGAAGTAAATTATTAACTATTGCATTTTTAGTATTGCAGACAACTTTGTTTTCTCAAGAAAAAAAGGAAGTTCAGAAGTTAGATTCTATTATAATAAAATCTACCAGAATAGATTTGCCATTTAAAGAAAATTCTAGAACTCTAGAAGTAATTACAGCTAAAGCTATTAAAAATAGTGCTGCTACAAATGTTGCAGATTTATTACAACAAGTTGCTGGTGTAGATATTAGAAGAAGAGGAACCGCAGGAAGTCAAGCAGATTTATACATTAGAGGAGGCGGTTTCGATCAAACGTTATTGTTAATTGATGGTATTAAAATGGATGATGCACAAACGGGCCATCACACCATGAATGCTGCTTTACCAATTGAAGTGATTGAAAGAATAGAGATTATTAAAGGTCCTGCAGCAAGGGTTTTCGGACAAAATGCATTTACAGGAGCTATAAATATTGTAACTAAAAAGAAATTAGAGAACACGGTTTCTGCAAATATTGAAACCGGTTCTTTTGGTCAATTAAATGGTTCTGTAACGGTTGGTAAAGAATTTGAAAATGCATCAATACTTGCACATGTTGGTGCGTTAACTTCAGATGGATACCGTAATAATTCTGATTATAACAATTACAATTATTTCTTAAAAGGGGTTTTCAATAAGAAAAAGCAAGCCATAGAAGTGTTAGCTACTTTTTTCGATAAAAAATTCGGAGCACAAAATTTTTATACACCAGACGCATTTGGTTTTAGTGAGTATGAAGAAACACAGAATAGCTTATTAGGAGTTTCGACAACTTTTAGAACGGAAAAATTTAAAATTACACCAAAAGTGTATTGGAAAAGAGGACAAGATATCTTTTTATTGAAAAGAGACGACCCTAGCTTTTCTAGAAATTTACATATTACGAACAAAGTTGGGGTAGAAACAAATGCTTCTTATACATCTAATTTAGGAATTACAGGTTTTGGTATAGATGTTTCTAGAGTTTCTATTAGTAGTAATAATTTAGGGAAGAGAGATAGAACCATGGCAAACCTGTTTTTAGAACACCGTTTTAAATTGGCAGATGGTAAAATAGATCTTACACCAGGAGTTGCAGTTACCTATTTTTCTGACTTCAAATTTCATGCTTTTCCAGGGTTAGATATTGGGTTTAAATTGTCAGATAATTTAAAGGCGTACGGAAATTTAGGAATTACGTACAGAATACCAACGTATACAGATTTGTATTACAATGACAGAAGCACAATAGGAAACGCTAATTTAAAACCAGAAGAAGCATTTGCACAAGAAATTGGGTTGAAATATAATTCTGGAAGATTTACTTCTTCTATTGCTGTTTTTAATAGAGATGCTAGGAATCTAATTGATTTTATTCGTCAGAATACAACAGATTCTAAATTTACCGCAACAAATATTTCAAAAGTAAATACCCAAGGTTTTGAAGTAAATACAGATTATCGTTTTAAAATAAAGGAATTTAACCAGACGGTGTCTTTTGGGTATAATTTCTTAAATGATGATATTTTAGAACAAAATAAAGACTTGTCTCGCTACTCTTTAAATACCTTAAAGCATCAATTTATAACACGTTTTTCTAGTAAATTATTTAAAAACGTAAGACAAAATATTATTTATAAGCATGCAGAAAGAACAGTAGGAACAAGCTATAATGTTTGGGATGCTTCTATAATTGTAGATGTTAATAAATTTAGTTTTACAGTTACTGCTAATAATATTTTTGATGCAGATTATATAGAATCTGGTTTTGTGCCAATGCCACCAAGTAATGTTTTATTTGGGTTGCGTTACGGTTTTTAATAAATAAAACATTAATTATGAGTGAGATAAGACATAATTGGACAAAAGAAGAGGTCTTAAAAATTTATAATAAACCCTTAATGGAGTTGTTATATGAAGCTGCTACAGTTCATAGAAAACAACATGATCCTAATGTGGTGCAGGTATCAACTTTATTATCAATAAAAACAGGTGGTTGCTCTGAAGATTGTGGCTATTGCCCGCAAGCAGCAAGATATCATACCAATGTAGAAGGTAATGATTTAATGACTGTAAACCAGGTAAAGGCACAAGCGTTAAGAGCAAAAGAAAGTGGAAGTTCTAGAGTTTGTATGGGAGCTGCTTGGAGAAATGTAAAAGATGGGCCAGAATTTGATAGCGTTTTAGATATGGTGAGAACCGTAAATAATTTAGATATGGAGGTTTGTTGTACGTTAGGTATGGTAACCGAAAATCAGGCTAAAAGGTTGGCAGAAGCTGGTTTGTATGCATACAATCATAATTTAGATTCTTCTGAAGAATATTATAAGAAAGTAATTTCTACACGTGGTTATCAAGATCGTCTAGATACTATAGACAATGTGCGTAAAACAAACGTAACCGTTTGTTCTGGCGGAATTATTGGAATGGGCGAAAATGCAGAAGATAGAGCAGGAATGTTAGTTGCTTTGTCAACATTAAATCCGCAGCCAGAATCTACACCCATTAATGCCTTAGTTGCGGTTGAAGGAACTCCTCTAGAAAACGAAAAACCTGTAGAAATTTGGGACATGATTAGAATGGTTGCTACCACTAGAATTGTATTGCCAGAAACGCAAGTTCGTTTATCTGCTGGTAGAACTAACATGTCTAGAGAAGGACAAGCAATGTGTTTCTTTGCAGGAGCTAATTCAATTTTTGCTGGAGATAAGTTATTAACCACTCCAAACCCAGATGTAAATGAAGACATGCAGATGTTTAAATTATTAGGTTTAAAACCTCAAAAAGCATTTACTAAAAAAGTTCAACCAGAAACAATTGCTGTAGAAAATTCTAAGTATAAATCTTTAGAAGAAAGACCAAAATGGACTAGACCAAACCATAAAATTGATAGAAATGAAGCAGCAAAACAAAAAGGTAAGATTCTAAAAGGTTAAAAAAGGAACACTACTTATTTTACAATTAGAAAATTATATAATTTAAAAGAAGCTTTGATATTTTTATCAAGGCTTCTTTTTTTTGAGAAATTATGTAACAAATTAAAACTTTAAGCTACTAATAAGAGAAGCTCAACAATACTTAAGCACTTTAGTCTTATTATTTCTAGAATAAAATAGGTGCTCATTAAAATTTAAAACCAATCAAACAGTGTTTTTAAAAATTGATTTCAGTAAAAATGAGTTTCTCTTTATAATGATAGAATAACGTGTTCTACTCAGTCAAAAAACTTTATATTTATTCACTTTTTAAAACAAACTGCTATGATGGAATGGTTTCAAGAATTAACTTCTTTTCAAAAGACTTATTGGGTAATTACAGGAGTTTCTACATTTATGTTTTTGTTGGTTTTAATAACCACAATAGTTGGTGCAGATACAGATGATATTGGAGATGTAGATGCAGAAATAGATGGAGATACAGGAGCAGGTTTTCAGTTTTTTACATTGAAAAACTTAGTTGCTTTTTTTGCTATTTTTGGTTGGAGTGGTATTGCTAGTATGGATGCAGGAAACTCTAAAGTAGTTACCGTAATTGTTTCTGTTTTTTGTGGTTTGATAATGATGTTTGTAATGGCAGCATTATTTTATTACATCAGTAAATTAACTTCTAGCGGAACCTTAAAAATGAAGAATGCATTAAATTCTATTGGAGAAGTTTATTTAACCGTAGGAGCAAACAGGTCTAGAACAGGTAAAATTCAAATTAAAATTCAGGGAGCTTTAAGGGAGTTAGAAGCTTTAACAGACCATAATGAAGATTTAAACCAAGGAAAAATTATAAAAGTAATAGAAGTAACCAACAACGGAACATTAATTATCGAACCTCAAAACTAAAAAAAAACTATGCTAAATTTTATTGTATTACAAACTAGTCAATATGCCGGATTAATAGGAATCGGAATTGCAATTCTCTTCGTTTTTATATTGCTAATAGCAATGATAAAACGTTATAAAAGATGCCCATCAGACAGAATTTTGGTTGTTTATGGAAAAGTTAGTGGAGGTGAATCTGCTAAATGTATTCATGGTGGAGCCGCGTTTATTTTTCCTGTAATTCAAGACTATGAGTTTTTAGATTTAACACCAATTTCTATTGAAGTAAATTTGGTAAATGCACTTTCTAAGCAAAATATTCGTGTAAATGTACCCAGTAGATTTACAATTGGTATTTCTACAGAACCAGGAATTATGCAAAATGCAGCTGAAAGATTATTAGGTTTAGGGCAAAATGAAATTCAAGATTTAGCACAAGAAATTATATTTGGTCAATTACGTTTGGTAGTTGCATCGATGGATATTGAAGAAATTAATAATGATAGAGATAAGTTTTTAACGAACATTTCGCAAAGTGTAGAAACGGAATTAAAGAAAGTAGGTTTAAAGCTAATTAACGTAAATATTACAGATATTGTAGATGAATCTGGTTATATAGAAGCTTTAGGAAAAGAAGCCGCAGCACACGCAATTAACGCAGCAAGAAAATCTGTAGCAGAAAAAACTAGAGATGGTTCTATTGGTGAAGCAAACGCAGTACAAGATGAAAGAAGCCAGGTTGCGGCAGCAAACGCAAAAGCAGTTGAAGGAGAAAATACTGCAAAAATTGCGGTAGCAAATTCAGATTCTTTAAGAAGACAAAGAGAAGCAGAAGCAGAGCGTACGGCAATTGCATCAGAAAAAGTACAAACAGCAAATGCATTAAAAGAATCTTATGCAGCAGAACAAGAAGCTGAGGTTGCTAGAGCAGAAAGAGAGCGTTCTTCTCAATTAGCAGATATTATTGTACCTGCAGAAATTGATAAAAGAAAAGTAGAAATTGATGCAGAAGCACAAGCAGAAAATATTAGAAGAATTGCAAAAGGAGAAGCAGATGCAATTTTATTTAAAGCACAAGCAGAAGCGCAAGGTTTATATGAGATTTTAACAAAACAAGCCGCAGGTTTAGATCAAATTGTAAAAGCAGCAGGAAACGATTCTCAAAACGCAGCATTATTATTAATTGCAGATAAATTACCAGAATTAGTAAAGATACAAGCAGAGGCTATTAAAAATATTAAGATTGATAAAGTTACTGTTTGGGAAAATGGAGGTGGAAAAGATGGAAAAACATCAACCTCTAACTTTATTTCTGGAATGTATAAAGCAGTACCGCCATTACAAGAAATGTTTAATATGGCAGGTATGGAATTACCAAGTTATTTAAAAGGAAAAGATATTCCTACTGAACTACCTACAGAAGTTATTGAGGCTAAAGATAAATAGTATATTAAAAATAGAAGTTTTAATTTTAAACCATCATTCATATTTTGAATGATGGTTTTCTTTTTTAAGAAATTGTTTTCTTTACAATTTAGTAACTTTGCAACTTAATTTTTGACAGCATGAGTTTAAACTTATCTCAAATAGATAGTGTAAAAACAATTACCAAAGAAGCTTTTATAGAAAACTATTTTAAACCACAAAAACCTTTGGTTATAGAGCATTTTATTGAAGATTGGCCAGCATATTCTAAATGGAACCTAGCATACATAAAACAAGTTGCTGGAGATAAAATGGTGCCTTTGTATGATGATAGGCCTGTAGATTTTAAAGATGGTTTTAATGAGCCACATGCAACAATGAAAATGTCTGAATATGTAGATTTATTAAAGCGTGAACCTACAAAATTTAGAATTTTTCTATGGAACATTTTAAAAGAAGTACCCATTTTACAAAAAGATTTTAAGTTTCCAGATTTTGGTTTAAGATTAATGAAAGGTTTACCAATGTTGTTTTTTGGAGGAACAGGTTCTCATACTTTTATGCATTATGACATCGATTTAGCGAATATTTTTCACTTTCATTTTGAAGGAAAAAAAGAAGTTATTTTATTTGATCAAAATCAGAACAAGTATTTATATAAAGTTCCGTATTCTTTAATAACTAGAGAAGACATCGATTTTTCGAACCCTGATTTTAAGAAATGGCCCGCTTTAAAAAAAGCGAAAGGCTATAAAACAAGTTTAGAGCATGGGCATGTTTTGTATATGCCAGAAGGTTACTGGCATTATATGAAATATATAACCCCAGGTTTTTCTATGAGTTTAAGAGCTATTGCAAGAAAGCCAAAAAATTTATCTAAGGCAGTTTATAATGTTTTTGTAATGAGAATTATTGATACTGTTATGAGGAAAATTAAAGGCCAAAAATGGATTGATTGGAAGAATAAAAAAGCAATTATTAGCAGAAAGTAAATGTGTTATTTTTAAAATTGTATAATTTAATTATGAGCTATATGATTCGTTTTCATTAAATTGCAAATATTTAAAAAAAAAATACTATGAAAGCTTGTCCAAAATGTAAGTCTGAGTCTCGGCACAGAATGAGAAGAAAAGGGATTACTAGATTAATACCAGGAACTAAAGGGTATGCATGTGATAAATGTAACACAGAGTATACATGGGTCTCTTTTATTAATAGATCATTAAAAATTTAAAAAAAGCCTCACAATTATATTTGTGAGGCTTTTTTTAATATTTAGAAAGAACTTTAAATTATCATTTAAAAAGTCTAAAAATATCATTTCCGTTTGCAAATAGTAATAAGGCAATTAAAAGAATAAAGCCAATTACTTGTGCATATTCTAAAAATTTATCTCCAGGTTTTCTACCTGTAATCATTTCCCAAAGGGTAAATACTACATGACCACCATCTAAAGCAGGAATTGGTAGCAAGTTCATAAAACCTAGCATAATAGAAAGAAAAGCGGTAATGTTCCAGAAAGATTCTGCGCTAAATTCATCAGGAAAAATACTTCCAATAGAAATAAAACCTCCCAAACCTTTATAAGCACCTGTACTTGGGTTAAATATTTTCTTTAATTGTTTTATGTAATCTGTAAGCGTCTTCCAAGATTTGTTCCAACCAGCAGGAATTGCTTCTGCAAATGTGTATTCTTTGTCTGCTAAAGTATAATACCCTAATTTTTCCAAATCTTTAAAAGGTAATATTAAAATGCCAACTCCTAATTTACCGTCTTCAGTAACCTTAACAGCAACTTCTTCTGTTTCATTGCCTCTTTTTACCGTAATAGAAATATCTTGGTTTTTATATTTATCTAATTGATTTTGAGCTTCATCAAAATATTTTATAGGGTTTCCGTTAATAGCAATAACAATATCTTTTGCTTTTATGTTAGAGTTTTTATTTGGAGATTCTTCAGAAATACTTGCAATTGCAAAAGGATAACGTGGGTGTAAAATAGCACCTGCATCTTTACCTCTATCCATTAATTGAGAAATAAAATCTTCTGGAATTTCTTTATCCAAAACTTCACCATTTCTTTCAATTTGATAGTTATTTCCATTGATAAACTCTAAAGTTAAACTAGAAAACTTTTTTATTTTTAGACCATCAACCGTTAAAATTTTATCACCATTTTTAATTCCTAAACTCATCGCTAGAGAATCTTGTACCCAAACACCATCTTTTACATTTTCGTTTGGTAAATATCTTTCACCGTAACCCCACATTAACATAATGTAGATAAAAATACCTAAAACGAAGTTTACAAAAACACCACCTAACATAATAATTAGACGCTGCCACGCAGGTTTAGAACGAAACTCCCAAGGTTGTGGTGGTAAAGCCATTTGCTCGGTATCCATACTTTCGTCAATCATACCAGAGATTTTCACGTAACCTCCTAAAGGAATCCAACCGATACCATAAACAGTGTCGCCAATTTTTTTCTTGAAAATTGAGAATTTATAATCGAAGAATAAGTAGAATTTTTCTACTCTTGTTTTAAATAATTTCGCAGGGATAAAGTGCCCTAATTCGTGCAAAACAATTAGTAAAGATAAACTTAGTATAAATTGAGATGCTTTTATTAATATTTCCATTCAGCGTTAAATCAAATTTTTTAAAAAAACAAATGTAAGGTTTTCGAGAGAGTTGTAAAAGAACTATTAAAGGTTGCTTTTTATTTTAACAAAGAATTTAGAAAGAAGTTGTCTTTGTTCTCTTTTCTACCGTGTTTTTAAGTCGTATTTTTGCAGTATAAACGAATATTATGGAGATTAAATTCTTTAAAAAATCGATTCCTACTTTTATATTTTTAGCAGTGTTTTCTGCGGTTGTTATTCCTATTTTTTATCATTTATTAAAGGTAGATACAAAGTTAAAAATTTACAATCCTGCAGATGTTAACCCAAGATTGGTAGATTTTTCTATGAAACACATTACCAAAGATCATACAGTTGCAGATTTTGAATTAACGAACCAGAATGGAGAAACTGTCACTAATAAAAATTATGAAAATAAAATTTACGTAGCAGATTTCTTTTTTACACGTTGCCAAACGATTTGCATTGCCATGGCATATAATATGAGTGAGTTACAAGATTTTTATAAAAATGATGCTGAGATTATGTTTCTTTCTCATTCTGTAACGCCTGTTATAGATAGTGTCTCTGTGCTAAAAGAATACGCAGAAAGAAAAGGAGTTATTAATGGTAAATGGAATGTTACTACAGGAAGTAAAAAACACATTTACGAACTTGCAAGAAAAAGTTATTTTGCTGTTTTAGATGAAGGTGACGGTGGTGAAAACGATTTTATTCACACAGAGCAATTTATTTTAGTAGACAAAGAAAGACGTATTCGTGGGTATTATGACGGTACCGAAAAAGAAGATATGTTAAAGTTGAAGAAAGATATTGTTTTGTTAAAGGAAGAATATGCTTCTAAATAACTTGTTTAGAATCATTCTAAATGAGTATCTTTGCTATCCAAATAAAAAACGTTGAGTACAATTGCATCTTTACACATTGGCGAAATGGGCTATATTTCTGAAGAATCTTTAGATTTTATTCCATTAAAATTATTAGAAATGGGTTGTTTACCTGGAGCAGAGGTAGAATTGGTGCAAATTGCGCCCTTAAAAGACCCTTTGTATATTTGCGTAAACGGAAGTCATTTGGCAATTAGAAAAGAAACAGCTTCAAAAATAAAAATCTTAAAAGCAAATTCGTAATGTCTAAAACCGATATAAAAGTTGCTTTAATTGGGAATCCTAACACAGGAAAAACATCACTATTTAATCAACTTACAGGTTTAAACCAGAAAGTTGGTAATTACCCAGGAGTAACTGTAGATAAAAAACAAGGTACAAGTAAGCTATCTTCTTCACAGAATGCTTTAATTACAGATCTACCAGGTACGTATAGTATAAACCCTACTTCTGTAGACGAAAGTATTGTTTTAAAAACCTTACTTAAAAAAGATATTAAAGAATCACCAGATGTAATTCTAGTAGTTGCAGATGTAGAGAATTTAAAAAGAAATTTATTACTTTTTTCACAAATAAAAGATTTAGAAATTCCGACGGTTTTGGCTATCAATATGGTAGATCAAATGACAAAAAAAGGAATTACTATTGATTTATCTGCACTAGAAAAAGAGCTAAATACAGAAGTTGTTCTAATTAGCGCAAGAAAAAATCAAGGAATAGACAACGTAAAAGCAGCAATTATTCGTTGTCATGTTGCAGCAAAAGCATCGCCTTTATGCGGAATAAATTCTAAAATTGATCCAGATTATTTTTCAAAATTAAAAGAAATTAGCCCAAATTATTCTTTGTATGAATTGTGGTTAATGGTTACTCAAAATAACTATCCAGATACCGTTAGTAAAGAAGAGAAGAGTAAACTTTTGGCTTTTAATCAAGATGTTTCTAAGTTGAAGAAATACCAACACAAAGAAACCATTTATCGTTATCAAGAAATTAATAAAATTTTAAAGAAAACATATATAATCGATAAAAGTAAAGCTACAGATGTAAGAGCAAAATTAGACAAGGTTTTTACACATAAAATCTTTGGTTATGCAATTTTCTTTCTAATTTTACTCGTTATTTTTCAATCTATATTCGATTTGGCAACCGTACCAATGGATTTTATTGATGCTACTTTTGCAGAATTCTCTGATTTTGTAAGAAACCAATTAGCACCAGGAGTTTTTACAGATTTATTGGCAGAAGGTATTATTCCGGGAATTGGTGGTGTTATTATTTTTATTCCACAAATAGCAATTTTATTCTTATTTATAGCTGTTTTAGAAGAAACTGGTTACATGAGTCGTGTGGTTTTTTTAATGGATAAAATTATGCGTCGTTTTGGTATGAATGGTAAAAGTGTTATCCCATTAATTTCTGGTACCGCTTGTGCAATACCTGCAATTATGGCAACCAGAACTATTTCTAGTTGGAAAGAGCGTTTGATAACTATTTTAGTAGTTCCGTTTACCACCTGTTCTGCGCGCCTACCAGTATATGCAATTTTAATATCTTTAGTTATTCCTAAGACTCAAATATTCGGATTTTTAAATTTGCAAGGTTTGGTTTTATTATCATTATATGGGTTGGGTTTTGCAACTGCTATTATAGCAGCGTATATTTTGCATAAAACATTAAAGGTAAAATCGAAGTCGTTTTTTGTCATAGAAATGCCGAATTACAAACTTCCTTCAATAAAAAATGTATTTTTTGATGTTGTAGAAAAGACAAAGGCATTTGTTTTCGGAGCAGGAAAAATAATTTTAGCACTGTCTATTGTGTTATGGTTTTTGGCTTCTAACGGACCAGAATCTTATAAAAATGCAGAAAAAAATACGATTGAAAATTTCGCTAATAAAAGTCTAAATGAAGACGAACTGAATCAAAAAATAGCATCTGCAAAATTAGAGAATTCTTATATTGGTATTATGGGTAAATCTATAGAACCTGCAATAAAACCTTTAGGATATGATTGGAAAATTGGTATTGCATTAATTACTTCTTTTGCAGCTCGTGAGGTTTTCGTAGGAACTTTAGCAACTATTTATAGTGTGGGGTCAGATGATGAAGATACCGCAACTATTAAAGAAAAAATGGCTTCTGAGGTAAATGAAAGTGGAGGCAAACTTTTTAACTTTCCTGTAGGAATGTCTTTGTTGGTTTTCTACGCTTTTGCCATGCAATGTATGGCAACTTTAGCGATTGTAAAGCGTGAAACTAAAACATGGAAATGGCCTTTAATTCAACTTTTTGGAATGACAGGATTGGCGTATATTTCCTCATTTATTATTTATCAAATATTAAGCTAATGCAAGAAATACTCGTATACTTATTATTACTTATTGCTGTGTTTTTTCTATTGAAGAAATATGTATTTCCGTCTAAGAAAAAAGGAGATTGTAGTTCTGGTTGTGATTGTCACTAATCTTAACAGAAAATTAATAACCTTTTTCTGTAATGATTTCTATTTTTGTGAGACTAGAAACATACAACGTAATAAAACATATTTAACAATGAAAAAATCAATCTTAGCGATTGCAATTTTTGCAATTACATTAATTAGCTCAACAGATACCTTTGCTCAGAAATGGAAAAAATTAGACGTAAGTCCTATGGATGCTTCTACATTTCCAGACAATTGGAGAGAATCTAACAAAGTATTAAAAGTAGTTTATGGTAGACCTCAATTAAAAGGAAGAGATCTTGATAAATTAGCGCCAATAGATAAGGTTTGGAGAACAGGTGCAAATGAAGCTGCAGAAATTACATTTTACAAAGATGTAGTTTTCGGAGGAAAAGAAGTGAAAGCAGGAAGCTATTCTTTGTTTACAATTCCGGTTGCAGAAGGAGATTGGACTGTTATTTTAAGTACAGCAAAGAATGTTTGGGGTCATTACACCTACAAACAAGAAGAAGATGTAGTTAGAGTTTCTGGGGTTGTTTCTAATTCAGATGAAAGCATAGAAGCGTTTTCTATGATGTTTGATGAAGATATGACTTTAAAAATGGGTTGGGCCAATACAGTAGTTTCTGTACCAATTAGTGCAGAAACTTCAGAAGATTAATTTCTTACGAAATACTATTTAAAATACCGTAAACATTGTTTGCGGTATTTTTTTGCTTAAAATTTAGCAGTTTACAAATGATAATCTTTACTAGAATAAATGTAAATTTGCGCACTTTAACAAAAGAATCAAATGCAATACAATCATCAAGAAATAGAAGAAAATTGGCAAAAGTTTTGGGCAGAAAACGAAACTTTTAAAGCTGAAAATAATTCTGAAAAGCCAAAATATTACGTATTAGATATGTTTCCTTACCCAAGTGGGGCAGGTTTACATGTTGGGCATCCTTTAGGATATATTGCAAGTGATATTTATGCACGTTACAAACGTCATAAAGGCTTTAATGTATTACATCCGCAAGGGTATGATTCTTTCGGTTTACCAGCAGAACAATATGCAATTCAAACTGGGCAGCATCCTGCAGAAACTACAGAAGCAAACATTACAACATATAGAAAACAATTAGATAAAATTGGTTTTTCTTTTGATTGGAGCAGAGAAGTGAGAACTTCGAACCCAGAATACTATAAATGGACGCAGTGGATTTTTATCCAATTATTTAATTCTTGGTACAATAAAGATACAGACAAAGCAGAAGATGTTTCTACCTTAATTTCTATATTTAAAAAGGAAGGAAATGCAACTGTAAATGCTGTTTCAGATGAAGATATAAAAACTTTTTCTTCGGAAGAATGGAAAGCGTTTTCAACCAAAGAACAAGAAGCAGTCTTATTACAATACCGTTTAACATTTTTGTCGGATACAGAAGTAAACTGGTGTCCTGGTTTAGGAACCGTTTTAGCAAATGACGAAATTGTAAACGGAGTTTCAGAAAGAGGAGGTCACCCAGTTGTTCGTAAAAAAATGACCCAATGGTCTATGCGAATTTCTGCATATGCACAACGTTTGTTAGATGGCTTAGAAAAAATCGATTGGCCACAACCACTTAAAGATTCTCAAACCAATTGGATTGGTAGATCTCAAGGAGCAATGGTTTCTTTTGATGTTGCAAATGGTTCTGAAAAAGCATCATCTGAAGTGAAGTTATCTTACAAAGAGTTAGAGGCTTTAAAAGAAATAAGACAAAATTCAACAAAAGCAGAAACTACGCTTTGGAATGAATTAAAAAATAAAAAAGGAGCTTCAAAGTTTAGAA
The DNA here is from genome assembly GCF_002831685.1 of Polaribacter sp. ALD11. Classification (NCBI taxonomy): domain Bacteria; kingdom Pseudomonadati; phylum Bacteroidota; class Flavobacteriia; order Flavobacteriales; family Flavobacteriaceae; genus Polaribacter; species Polaribacter sp. ALD11. The sequence continues at coordinate 2,638,807 of NZ_CP025119.1, forward strand.
GAAAATATACAATTGGTACATTTTTAGTAGATTATGTTTGTATTGCTAAAAACTTAATTGTAGAACTTTCTGGTAAAGAAGATGAAGTAGCAAGAGATCTTTATTTTGCAAGCGAAGGTTTTAATGTAGTTCATTTTACAAATGAAGAAGTAATTGAAAATGTACTTGGAGCAGTTTCTAAAATTAATTCGGCAATTCAATTTCCAAAAGCAATTGAAAAAAATGAAGAAAAAGATGTTACTGTAAAAGAAGAAAATCAATATAAAATTGATGTTTTTACAACAAGACCAGATACTATTTACGGTGTAAGTTTTATGACACTGGCGCCAGAGCACGAATTGGTGTCAAAAATTACAACAGACGCTCAAAAAGCAGACGTTGCAAACTATATTACAGCAACAGCAAAACGTTCTGAACGTGATAGAATGGCAGATGTAAAAACCATTTCTGGTGCATTTACAGGTGCCTTTGCAATTCACCCTTTTTCTGGTGAAAAGGTTCAAATTTGGATTGGAGATTATGTGTTGGCAAATTATGGTACAGGAGCAGTTATGGCAGTTCCTTGTGGAGATCAACGTGATTATGATTTTGCAAAACACTTTAACATTCCAATTCCTAATATTTTTGAAGGTGTAGATATTTCTGAAGAAGCACACACAGGAAAAGACGGAACAAAAATTGCAAATTCAGATTTTTTATCAGGATTAAAATATAAGAAAGCATTAAAATTAGCCATTTTCGAAATGGAGAAACGTGGCTTTGGTTACGGAAAAATAAACTACCGTTTGCGTGATGCTGTTTTTAGCAGACAACGTTATTGGGGAGAACCTTTTCCTGTATATTATAAAGACGGAATGCCACAAATGATTGATGCAGAACACCTGCCAATCGTATTGCCAGAAGTAGAAAAATACTTGCCAACTGAAGACGGAAAACCGCCTTTAGGAAATGCAACACAATGGGCTTGGGATTCTAGAGGAAAGAAAGTTGTTTCTAACGATAAGTTAAAAAATAAAACTGTTTTTCCATTAGAATTAAACACCATGCCTGGGTGGGCAGGAAGTTCTTGGTACTTTAACAGGTACATGGATGCTACAAATACTACTGAATTTGCAAGTAAAGAATCTTTAGAATATTGGAAGGAAGTCGATTTATATATTGGAGGATCTGAGCATGCAACAGGGCATTTATTATATGCGCGTTTTTGGCAAAAATTCTTGTTCGATAAAGGAATTGTACCTGTAGATGAGTTTGCTAAAAAACTGATTAATCAGGGAATGATTTTGGGGACTAGTGCTTTTGTTTATAGAATCTTTTATTCTATAAAGAATCAAAAAACAGATGAAGTTATTATAAATAAAAAGAATCTTTTTATTTCAGAAGAAACATACAATGAAATTCTATCAGGAAAAAAAGATTTAGCTACAGATACTGTTAAGCCTTTTATTAATGAAGAGTTATTAGAAAAAATATCATCAAAAGAGTTGCACCTTATAGCAATTCCAGCAAAGTCCCACGCAGATGTTTCATTAGTAAATTCTTCAGATGAATTAGATGTTGAAGAGTTTAAAAACCACCCTTTAAACGCCGATTATAAAAATGCTGAATTCATTTTAGAAGAAGGTGTTTACAAAGTAGGGCGTGAAGTAGAGAAAATGTCTAAATCGAAGTACAATGTTGTAAATCCGGATGATATTGTAACAGAATATGGTGCAGATGCATTGCGTTTGTTCGAAATGTTTTTAGGTCCTTTAGAACAAGCAAAACCTTGGAAAACTTCTGGTATTTCTGGTGTTTCATCATTCTTAAAGAAATTATGGAAACTGTATTTTAACGAAGAGGTTTTTGAAGTTTCAGAAGAAAAAGCAACAAAAGAAGAGTTGAAGGTTTTACATAAAACAATAAAGAAAGTAGAAGAAGACATCGAGAATTTCTCTTTTAACACGTCGGTTTCTACCTTTATGATTGCGGTAAACGAGTTAACTGCTTTAAAATGTAATAAGAAAGAAATTTTAGAACCTTTATTGGTTTTATTATCGCCTTATGCACCACATATTTCAGAAGAATTATGGAATAAATTAGGAAATAAAACATCAATTTCTACAGCTAATTTCCCTGTTTTTGAAGCGAAACACTTGGTAGAAAGTGCTAAGAATTATCCAATTTCTTTCAACGGAAAAATGCGTTTTACTTTAGAGCTTCCGTTAGATTTATCGAAAGAGGAAATAGAAAAAGTAGTAATGGAAAACGAGAAAACAATTGCACAATTAGAAGGAAATACTCCTAAAAAAGTAATTATTGTTCCTGGTAAAATTATAAACATCGTTATTTAAGGTTTTGTCTTTTTATTTTGAATCTTTTTCATAAATCAAAAGAGCTACTTTTACAATATCAATAAATATATCTTAAAAGTCATTACAGCATTTGTAATGACTTTTTTATTTGGTTATCTTTAGCTAAATTTTAAAAAATCTTCTCTTTAGGTACAATTTTTGAAGAGCATTAAAAAACATAAAATTTGAATCGTTTTAAGAATATTTCTTTAAAAATCCGCATCTTTTTATCCATGATATTATTGGTGTTATTGGCATCCATTTTAATTTTGGTAGTAACGGTCTATCAGTATGATTTACAAACAACAGATTATAATATTCAACGTTTTGAACGTAAAGAAGCGATTGCAAAAGAAATTATAGAATTAGAACTTGCAAATAAAACTAGTTACGCTGTTAGTACAGAAAATTTACCCAAGATTTTTCAAAATAGAATTTATGAAATTTCGTCTATAAATAAATTAAACATTACCATTTATAATTTAGAAGGAAGGTTGTTAAAAACATCATTTGGTAATGCTTTTGAGAAAATAGACAAGACACCATTAACAGATTTTATTGTGTCTGATTTAGCGCAAAATTCTAACCATAGAGTTTTTAATAACAAAGAAATTGCTGGTACAAGTTATCAAACATCCTACTCTTACATAAATGACCCGAAATTTAAAAGAATTGGTATTTTAGAATTACAGTTTACACAAGATAATTCAGAAATTGAGCACGAGCTGAAAGAATTTATTTACAGATTAAGTTTGGTTTATTTATTAATGTTCTTGTTAGCAATTTCATTTGCCTATTTTTTATCAAGTTACATTACACGTTCTATAAAAACCATTTCAGACAAAATGCAACAAACGCGTTTAAATGAAAGAAATGAGAAAATTATATTAAATAAAGCAAGTTCAGAAATAGAGGTTTTAGTAGATGCTTATAATCATATGATAGATCAGTTAGAGGAAAGTGCTGTTAGATTAGCTAAAAGTGAACGAGAGCAGGCTTGGAGAGAAATGGCGAAACAAGTTGCGCATGAAATTAAAAACCCGCTAACACCAATGCGATTAACGGTGCAAAGTTTCGAGCGAAAATTCGATCCGAAAGACGAAAATGTAAAAGAAAAATTAGCAGAATATAGTGAAACTTTAATTCAGCAAATAGACGTTATGAGCTCTATTGCTTCTGCTTTTTCTGATTTTGCGAAGATGCCAACACAAAAAAGAGAGAAGATTGAAGTAATTGGTGTTGTTAAGTTGGCGTTAGATATTTTTAATGAAGATTCTATAAAATATTATCCGCAAGAAAAAGAATTATTTGCCAATTTAGATAAAACACAGTTAATTAGAATTGTAACTAATTTGGTAAAAAATGCGAGTCAGGCTATTGATAAGCAGGAAAACCCTTTAATAGAAGTTAAAGTTTATTCTGAAGGGAATGCTGTTAAAATAACAATTTCAGACAATGGAAAAGGAATTTCTGAAGATGTAAAAGAGTTGATTTTTGAACCTAAATTTACAACTAAATCAAGCGGAATGGGCTTAGGTTTAGGGATTATAAAAAATATTATAGAAGCTTATGATGGTACTATTTCCTTTACTTCAAAAGTAGGAATTGGAACTGTTTTTACAGTGATTCTACCAAAAACCTAAGGCATGTAAGTTTCTGCAGTTTACAGTAAAATAAAATTTAATAATTTACCTTTAGAGCAGCCTAAAGGTCTTAAAATCTTAATAAAAATGAATTTCGAAAATATTTTAGTTTCTAAGAATAATAACTTAGCACAAATAACAATTAACAGACCAAAAAAATTAAATGCTTTAAATAAGGCAACTATAGAAGAGTTGCATCAAGCTTTTGACGCTTTAGAAAGCGATGTAGCTGTAAAAGCTATTATTATTACCGGAAGTGGAGAAAAAGCATTTGTTGCAGGTGCAGATATTTCTGAGTTTGCACATTTTTCTGTTGACGAAGGGAGTAACTTAGCTAGAAAAGGACAAGAAATATTGTTCAATTTTGTAGCCAATTTAGCAACGCCAGTAATTGCTGCAATTAATGGCTTTGCTTTGGGTGGAGGTTTAGAGTTGGCAATGGCTTGTCATTTTAGAATTGCATCAGACAATGCAAAAATGGGTTTACCAGAAGTTTCTTTAGGTGTAATTCCTGGTTATGGAGGTACACAACGTTTGCCGCAGTTAGTTGGTAAAGGTAAAGCAATGGAGATGATTATGACTGCAGGTATGATTTCTGCAGAAGATGCAAAAAATTCTGGTTTGGTAAACCATGTAACCACACAAGAAGAGTTGTTGCCATTAGCAGAAAAGATTGCAGGTAAAATTTTAAGAAACTCTTCTGTAGCAATTAGTGCAGCAATTGTTGCTGTAAACGCAAATTTCGAAGATGGTGTAAACGGTTTTGATACAGAAATTAAAGCCTTTGGAGACTGTTTCGGGACCGAAGATTTTAAAGAAGGAACTACTGCGTTTTTAGAAAAAAGAAAGCCTAATTTCTCTGGAAATTAAATATTAAATTTTTTTAAAAAAAAAGCGAGCCAATTATGGCTCGCTTTTTACATTAAATTATACCACTAGTTTGTTGTGGGATTAAAATTTTTTAGAGATTAAAATCTTGTGCATAGTATCTATTGTTACTGTAAATTACAACTCTGTAATCTCCTTTTAACTCTTTAGAAACTCTATAAACTCTCTTTAAGATACTGGTAGAACTTACAACTGTTTCAGAATGAATAACTTCATTTTTGTAATAAAGTTTTACTTTTAAAGGCTCTTTATCAAAATCTATTTTAGAAATTAAAATTAAGTTGTTTTCAATTCTAATTACTGGTTTAAAAATTGTTTTCTCTTCTTTAAATGTAACCTCTCTATTTAATACTGTAAAAGTTTTTATAATAATCTCATAATCTTTTTCTAATTCAGTAGTATAATTTCCCTCTTCTATTTTAGATAAATCAAATATTTGAGAGTATGTTCCAGAATTTTCAATTTCCTGACTATATATTATAGCACCATTTTTATTTTTTATAGAGATCGTTTGTCCTTTTTTTACTGTTTCAAAGGCTACTCTTACTTTTTTACTCTTTATTAGATTCGTATTGTTTTCGGTTGCGTAGTTTATTAATGTTCCAAACATCATAACTACTACTAAGTACTTTTTAATTATTGTTTTCATATTATTTAAATTCATTGTTGTGAACACTACAAATCTAGTACAGATTTGAAACCTAGAAAACAGCTAAATTGATAAATATGTATGCTAAATTACCAAAATACCTAATGTTAAGTTAATGTTAAGTTAATATAGTGTATATTAAGGTTAATTTTATGTATTTATTCCTATTAAGTATTGTAATTTTGTTTTTTTAAACAATTTTAAAATGAAGATAAAACCGACATTAGAAAAAATTACGCCAAGTTTTGGAAGTTCTTTGTTAGTTAAAAAGCACGTTGAGTTTTTAAAGGAAAATAAGGCCTTTTGGCATTTTCATCCAGAAATAGAAATTGTTTATGTAAACAAAGGAAAAGGAAAAAGACATATTGGTAACCATATTAGTTATTTTAATAACAGTCAATTAGTTTTAATTGGTTCTAATTTACCTCATTTAGGCTTTATGGATCGTTTAACAACCAACGGCTCTGAAACACTTATACAATTTAAACCAGATTTTTTAGGAGTAGATTTTTTTAAGATTCCAGAAATGATTGCTATAGAACAACTTTTTGAACGTGCAAAAAAAGGAATTCGCTTTAATACTGAAATAAAGAAAAGAATAGGTGCTAAAATTGAAGAATTAGTAGATTTAGAAGGACCTGATAGAATTATTTCTTTCTTACATATTTTAAAAGAATTAGCGCAAACAGATGATTACACTATATTAAATGCAGACGGTTTTGCTTTTGAAACACAACCACAGGATAGTAGTAAGATAGATGTAATTTTTAAACATATAAATGAGAATTTTAAACAACATATAAGTTTAGATGAAATTGCAAGTTTGGTTAGTATGACAGCTCCTGCTTTTTGTCGATTTTTTAAAAAAACAACCTCTAAAACATTTACAAAGCTGGTAAATGAATATAGAGTTGTGCATGCTACAAAATTACTTTCCGAAAGTAATATGAGTATTACAGATATTTGTTTTGAGTGTGGTTTTAATAATTTTTCTCATTTTAATAAATTATTTAAAGAATTTACTGGAAAATCTGCATCAAAATATAGAGGTGAAATGTTAAGCCTTGTTCAATAAATAATAGAACTGAAAAAACTTCAAAATAATAAATTTAGAAACATTAAAACACCATTAATTTACTAAAAATAAATTTAACAGTGTTTTAATGTGTTTTTTTCCGGGTGTTGTTATAACTATATTGTAGTAAATTTAAAGTCGCTTAAAACTATTTTAATGAATCTGTTTTTAATAGTTTAAATTTATTTATTTACGAAAACAATAAATAAAAACTATTTCAATCCATTCCACTCATCATAGAATTGTTTTAGATAGGTCTTCATAAAGTCGTGTCTTTGAGAAGCTATTTTTTTACCAGAAGTTGTATTCATTTTATCTTTTAGTAATAATAATTTCTCATAAAAATGATTAATTGTTGGTGCATCAGATTTTTTATACTCCTCTTTTGTCATTTCTAAATTTGGAATAATTTCTGGATTATACAAAGCTCTATTTTTAAAACCACCATAATTAAAGCAACGAGCAATACCAATTGCACCAATTGCATCTAATCTATCTGCATCTTGTACAACCTCTAATTCTTTAGAAGTAAACTTTTCAACTCCTTTTTCAAAGGAATTTTTAAAAGAAATATGGTTAATTATGTGTACAACGTGCTCAATAATTTCTATAGTAACTTCTTGTTTTTCAAGGAATTCGGTAGCTACCTTTGGACCTACGGTTTCATCACCATTATAAAATTTTGGATCTGCAATATCGTGTAAAAGTGCTGCTAAAGAAACTACAAAAACATCTACCTTTTCCTCTTTAGAAATTAAAATTGAGTTTTTAAAAACACGTTCTATATGAAACCAATCGTGGCCACCTTCAGCGCCTTTTAACTCCTGTTTTACGAACTGAATTGTATTTTCAATGATGCTATTTTTATCCATTTTACAAAAATATTAAAAATGAATTTATAGATTAGATATACATTCATAAAAAATATTATTTTTTATAAATAGCCATTACTGGTATATCTAAATTATTTATTAAATCTTCTGCTAAACTAAACGTAAAAAAACGTTGGTATAAGTTACGTTCTTGGTTTAATAAACAAATAATATCTATGTTTTTTTCTTTGCAATATTCTGATAATGACTTCTTTAGATTTATACTATCTATTGAAACAAACTTAGTTTTTTTGTAGCTTACATTTAAATTTTCTTTAAACTTGGTCATCAAAGGAGTAATAGATTCTCCATGTGCTAAATCGAAATGAACAACGTGTAACATGGCACTAAATTCTTTAGCAACTTTAGTTAGTTTTTCTAAGGGAATAATCTCCTCGTCTCTATAATCTACTAAGAACATAATATTATTAAGTTCTCCATCAAATTTTGCATTTGCAGGAACAGCAATCACTGGCTTGTCTATTTCTTCTAAAATTTTAATGGTATTTGTTTCCATAAAAATATTAAATAGGCTGCTGTTTCCTGTGTTGCGAGTTCCCATTATAATAATTTCAATTTTATCATCTCGTTTGGCAACATAATTAAATAATGAGTTAACAAAAACACCTTGGTCTACAATGTATTTAACCTTTAAATTACCTTTTGTACTGGCTTTAATCAGTTTTTCAAACGGAGGAAATTTATCTTTTTTATTTCTAAAATTATCGATATCAATTTTATCATAAATAGATCGTGTTTTTTCATCAACCGAAACATCTTCATGGTAAGAGTGGTACACAATTAAAGTAGCATCTAATTTTTGAGCATACGCCATAGCGTAAGCAAATGCGTTTAAAGAAATTTCTGAAAAGTCTGTTGGAAATAATATGTTTTTCATGCTATTATATTTTTAAAATGATACTTTAAGATTTAATTAGAGTGAAGTTGCTATAAATTTAACACCATAAACTAGTGCTATACTTACTACAAGGCCTATAAATACTTTAAACAAATCTTTACCTAAACTTTTAAACATGTCTTTACGGGCTTCATTTCTACGTAATACAAAGTTTAATGCAATTTCTCTACCCGCTAAAATTCCGATAAATACCCAAGTAGTGCTCATTGGTACGTTGTTAAGTTCTTTAAAGTAGAAGAGTACAATACCGTAGGTAAAATCAATTAAAGTTGCAGCACGAATATCTACTGTATTGGTTTTTGATCGAATAATGCTTTGTATTGCACCACCCTTAGAGGCAATAATGTAGGCTAACAACGCTAAAATTATAATTAAGGATCCAATTAATTCCCAAACACTTAAAGTTCTTGGTAGGTAAACATAGATGTTTGCAAAATCTTGAATTAACCACTGGGACCATAAAAACCCAGTAGACAACCACTGTAAGGCAGTCCAGATATTTCTCTGTTTATTTGTAATTGGGTTTTCAATAAATTTCTTTTCAACACTTTTAGATATAATTAAATACAGTACAATTGCGGTTCCGAAAGCTACCAAATAACCAGACATCGATTTTACAACCATATCTGTTAAGTTTTTCTCATTAAAAAAAGTAAGTATTAAAAAAGAGGTGCTTACAGGGATTCCGGTGCGTGTTAAAAGCATTAATACGATTGGAGGTAAAATATAATACCAAGCAAAAGGTTGTGGCAGTGGGTATTTTACCAATCTACCATAAGAAACATCTCCATTATGTGTAATGTATCCGTAAATTAAAGTTATAGCGAGTATACTGCCAGCAAAGATCCATAAAACCCACCATTTTTTACGCTCATTCGAACTTAAAAAAGTTCCTAATGTTTGTATTGTATCATTTCCTACAACAGAATACGCTGCTAAAATAAAGCCTAAATACATTACTGTTAATTCCATAAATAAAATAAATTAGTTATAAGTATAAATACAAGCAAAGGAAATTTTTAATTAAAAATAGTGTATTACTTAAAAATTAAATAAACGTAAATTTATGGGTTTCAGAGCTTAAAAACCTACATAATTTTGGTTTGAAAGCAAATTTTAAGAAATAAAAAACCCACGCAACTTTGCGTGGGTTTTATTTGAAATTATTTATTAGTGGATAATTACTTTCTTAAAGCCAATTCTTTTTCTATTTTTTTCATTTCATTAAACATATATACACTCATCGGAATAAAGAATAAAGGCAAAAAAGTATGAAAAGAAAGTCCGTTTTCAATAGTAGAAAAAATTGCAAAAACAATCATTAAAAGAATCACAACACCTTTTATTGCAAACATTGTTTTCTGAGATTTTAATTTCTTTAGTAATTCTTCTTTTGTGTAGGTAGCTAATGCCATAAAATTAATTTTAGTAAAAATAAAAAATCCACTCTAATTTTGAGTGGATTTTTTTAAAAGTCTTTTGTTTTAAAAAGGATTCTAGCAAAACTCCTCATAAGCTTGCGCTAAATTCTGAGCAATCATTTGTGCAGATCTACCCTCTATATGATGTCTCTCTAACATATGTACTAAATTACCATCTTTAAACAAAGCAATTGCTGGTGAAGATGGAGGGAAAGGAATCATATACTCACGTGCTTTTTGTGTAGATTCTTTTTCTACACCTGCAAAAACAGTAGTTAAGTTTGTAGGCGTTTTCTCTGCGCCTAAAGAAGCAATTGCTCCTGGTCTAGCAGTACCAGCTGCACAACCACAAACCGAGTTTACCATTACCAAGGTTGTTCCTTTTTTAGACATTGCGTTATCAACGTCTTCACTTGTATATAGTGCTTCAAAACCTGCGTTTGTTAATTCTTCGCGCATTGGTTTTACTAATTCTTCTGGATACATAATTATTATAATTTTAAAAATACAAAGATAGGTATTTGTTTGTCAAAATTCAACATACTTAAAAGTGGTAGTTTCGATAGAAATATCAATAAAATTGATGCCGATTAATTTTTTAAAAGCAGATAAGCTTCTGTGTGTTTTCTTTTTAGGTATGTTTTTTTTAATAAAAAACTCAAGTTACACTCTTTTTTTGTTCTTCTCAAAAAAAAACATCAAATAAATGCAGCAATCTCTCATGAGAAACTAGAACATTTTAAAAAAAGAACATTATAAGTCTATTACTTTGTAACTTTGCCGCTCTTAAAAAAAAATAAAAAGTATATGGGAAGTTTTACAAAATGGTTAGGTGCAGGATTAGGGTTTACGTTTGGAGGTCCAATAGGAGCTGCACTTGGTTTTGCAATTGGTAGTTTTGTAGATGGTTTTTCTGAAGAAGATTTAAAATTAGAACAAGGTAACTATCAAAAAGACCAACAAGGCAGAAATCATGTAGATACACAATCTGGCGATTTTGAAATGAGCTTGTTAGTCTTAGCATCTATTGTTATAAAATCTGATGGCAAAGTAGATCAAAGAGAACTAGATTTTGTACGAGCACAATTTACAGGTATGTATGGTAAAGAGCGAGCTAATAATGCCTTTAAGCTTTTTAAAGGTATTGTAAAAAAAGAAATTTCTGCAAGACAAGTTTGCATGCAAATAAGAAGTCATATGCCACACGCATCTCGTTTACAGTTATTGCATTTCTTATTTGGTATTGCAAAAGCAGACGGTTTTGTTACGGAAAGTGAAGTAGAGGAAATAAGGAAAATTGCAGGATATTTGTATATAAATGATAGGGATTATAGCTCTATAAAAGCGATGTTTTATGATGAATCGGATAATGCTTTTAAGATTTTAGAAATTACAAAAGAGGCTTCTAATGACGATGTTAAAAAGGCGTATAGAAGAATGGTGAAAAAATACCACCCAGATAAATTACAAGGTCTGGGCGAAGAACATTTAAAAGGAGCAAATGAAAAGTTTCAAAGTATTCAAGAATCTTATGATAGAATAAAAAAAGAAAGAGGAATTTAATATTTTAGATATTCTGTTTATTAATTTAGATTTATTTAATTTTCCTTAAATTTGGTACAGGCCCCAAAAACATACGTATGACACCTTATGAAGAAAATAAAAATTCTATATTTTCTATATTTTTAATATTCACTATTCTCTTTTTATCAACAAATTTTTACGCGCAATTAGATAGTGAACATTATTTACCACCTTTAAAACAGGTGTCAAACAATGCAGCAATTCAACAACAAGCTGTTTATTTTTCTACACCAGAAACGATTCCTTTTACTATAGAAATATATAAAGGAAATAGTGCAACTGCTTTTTTAACTATAAATGGTTTGGCGAAAGGAGTTGGTAAAATATTTGATAACAGTAATGGTCTTGGTGATGGAGATAATAATATAACCTTAGTAACCAATGCAAATACAGGTGAAGTTTTATCTAATTCAGGGCTTAGAATAATTGCCCCCGGTGGACAAAAGTTTTATGTTAATTACAGAGGAAGATCTGGTGCTCAAGCGGGTTCTTTAACATCAAAAGGAAGTAAAGCGAAAGGAACAGATTTTAGATGGGGAGGTATACCGAACAGAGCTACAAATGCAAATTTGTCTACAAGTTTGGGAATGATGGCTACGGAAGACGGAACAGTGGTAACTGTTTCTGGTTATGATACAGCATGTAAGTTTAGAAAAGGAAATGCAAGAGGAGGTATTATTGCAGACACACAAACGATTATATTAAATAAAGGGCAGTCTTTTGTATTAGAGGCAGCAAAAAATGAAACTACGGCTAACATAGCTGGTTGGTTAGGATCTAAAATTGAATCTACAAAGCCTATTGTTATTAGTAATGGGGGTCTAAATGTAGGGATTAGAAGTGGCAGTCAAAGTCGAGACGTTGGTATAGATCAGCCAGTTGCTGTTGAAAACCTTGGTAGAGAATATGTTTTTGTAAGAGCAAACGGAACCAATGAAACAGAGTTTCCAATAATTGTAGCTACACAAAATAATACGCAAGTATTTGCAGGAGGAAATTTAGTAGGAGTAATTAATGATGGTGAATATTTAGAAGTACCTGGAAGTTATTATTCTTCTGGTAGTGTTGGGGCAAGTATGTATGTAACTACCTCAAGGGAAGCTTATGCATACCAATGTTTACAAGGAGCAGCAGGTAGTAAAATTCAAACGATTGGTATGAATTTTATTGCACCAGTAAACTGCTTGCTTCCCAATTTAATGGATGAAATTTCTGACATAGACCAAATAGCGGGTACTCCTTCTAATATTTCTGCAATTACTATAATTGCCTCTACTCTAACAGCAAATACAAATATTAAGATAAGAGAAAATGGTGTATTGGTTCCTTTGCCAGCACCCATATTTCCTGCAGGAACATCCGATTGGAAAACTTTTTACGTTCCTGGTTTAGAAGGGGAAATAGATGTTACTTCTACTGGCCCAATTGCGGTTGGTACCTTTATGAGTTTAGGAAACAATGCAGGTTTAGCAGGTTATTTCTCGGGTTTTGATACCGTACCAGTTGTAGGTGTTCAAATTACAGGTGGAGGTTGTTTTCCAGCAGGAGACTTAGAAGAAGGTAGTAAAAATTTTGATGCGTATCAATGGTATAGAAATGATGTATTAATTTCAGGTGCAACTTCTGCGGTATATTCGCCAACAAGTATTGGAGAATACAATGTAGTAGTAACCGAAGGTACATGTTCTTATTCTTCTAAAAAAGTAGATGTTTATAATTGCGACCCAGATATTGTTGTTAAGAAAACATCAGACGTTACAGGAAATGTAACCGATGGAGATACTGTTAATTTTACGGTTACTGTGCAAAGTTTTGGTGTAAACCCTGTTACGAATCTAGTAATAAAAGATATTTTTCCAACCCAATTAGATGTAATTAGCGTAACACCAAGTCAAGGAGTTTGGACGAGTCCAGATTGGACAGTTGGTAATATAGAAGCTGGGCAATTATTTACTTTAAAGTTTGTTTCTAAAGTACCTAATAAACCACAGGAAGGTACCTTTACAAATGTAGTTTCAAATACACAAGATCAAGTAGATAGTAATGATTCTGCAGATGATCTGGTTGAAAGTTTTACCATTGTTGCAAAAAAGATAGATTTATCCATCATAAAAACAGTTGATAAGGCTATCTCTAAAGTTGGAGGCGAAGTTATTTTTACACTTACTTTAAAAAATAAGGGACCTCAATCTGCAACAGGTGTTCAGGTAATAGATTTATTACCAGCAGGACTAACCTACGTTTCGGGTAATTCAATAATACCAATAAATACAACTTACAACGGTACAACGGGTGTTTGGAATATAAGCGGAAGAACAATAGTAAATGGTGAAACAATTGTTTTAAAAATAGCGGCTTTAGTTACTAGTAATGATGTTAAATTAAATAGGACTGAAGTCTTTAAAACTGACCAAAAAGATGCCGATTCTAGTCCTAATAATTCAAATTAATGTTTTTTTCTTATCTTTATAGGAGCAATTTGTTCTAATATTTCAATAAAAATGATGTTAAAGAAACGTTAAAGTAAGAAATATTGATTATTTTTGCTAAGGATAGTATAGGGAAGTTTAAATTAATCAATTATTTAGTAAGAGTACTTTAAATACAGTACTCAATATTTATTTTAGTTCAATAGATTAGAATTTGATGTTTTTCAGTCTTCTGAATATTGAAAAAAATATATATTCTATTTATTTGTGACTTCCTAATAAAAAAGTGTCACAAAGATTATAAATATTGCACATTATGATAAAAAAATACTCTTTACTATTTTTCGGTCTTGTAAGGCATTTTAAGTTCTTTTTCAAAGAACTTAAAATAGTATTATACATCTGTTTAACTTTTTTATGTTTTTTCTCGGGTATTCAATCTACGCTAGCCCAAGCTACTTTTACTGGTAATGCTACTGCTGCAGACTTGGTCGGTGCGCTTCAGTCAGAAGGGGTAACAATTACAAATGCTGTTATTACGGTAGGTGGTTTAGGGCAGAGAGGTGTGTTTTCTAATGGTAAAGTGGGTGCTGGGCTTCAGGTAGATGACGGTATTGCTTTAACTACTTCTTCAATTACAAATGCTTTTTCTACTAATAGTGAACCTCGTAACTCAGATTTTTTTTCAGGTAGTTATGTTGACAAGGATTTAAGGCAATTAAGTACTATATCAACAAATGACGTTGTTGTTTTTGAATTTGATTTTGTTGCAAAGCCAAATTTTAAAGGAGTTTTGTTAGAATATCAATTTGCATCAGAAGAATATCCAGATTATGTTGGAAGTACCTTTAATGATTTATTTGGTTTTTTTGTGTCAGATCCTAATATGTTAGATCCTAACGTGCCCGATGGAGATTTAAATAACAATGGTACCTATGATTTGGGTGAAGAGCCAGCGCTAAATTTAGCAGTTGTACCAGGTACAACAAATTTTGTTTCAATAAATAATATTAATGTTGGTTCACCTGGCTCATCTGGTAACACTTCTTTAGGTGATTATACAAAAGGTAATTTTTATATTAATAATGGGCATGCTGCGGATGATGGTGATTCAGCAACACAAATTCCAGTAAATCAAAATACTGGTCCAAAACCACTACATATAGAGTTTAATGGAGCGACAACAAAATTAGCGACACAATTAGATTTAATTATTGGCATAACCTATCATATGAAAATAGTAATAGCAGATTTGGGAGACAGTGGTTATGATTCGGGTGTTTTTATTTCGGGTATAGCAGGTCTCCCAGAGATAGAAACTAGAGATGATCAAGGGTCTGTTACGGAAAATGTAGGGGGTGTTGCTGTGCAAAATGTTTTAATTAATGATGATTATGCAGGTACCGCTAATCCACCAATAGCAAACGTAGCATTATTTCAAATTAGTACAACAAACTCAGGTGTAACTTTAGATGTGAATACAGGAGCTGTAAATGTAGCGCCAGGAACACCTGTTGGAAACTATCAAATAGAATACCGTGTTTGTAAGCCTGCGCCAGATAACTGTAGTAACTCTTTTGTTTATGTTGCAGTTTTGTCTGATAATGATAATGATGGCGTGCCAGATGTTACCGATGTAGACGATGACAATGATGGTGTCTTAGATACAGATGAATGTCCTGCTCCGGTGGTTTATAACGATTCCTTTGAGGTGCCGGATTTAGATGCGTTGGGCCCTAGTGGTTTAGGAGATGTAAGCAGACCTGATAGTGATGCAGACGGAGAAGCAGACATATTTTTGTCTCAAACGAGTATTGAAGGATGGAATCGAACAGATAATATAAATTCTTTTGATATTGCTTATGATGTATATAACTCTTCTAAAGGGTTGCAGAGTATCGATTTATATGGTACGCCTGGTGCAACAGGTATTCAAAAAACATTTTCAGGTTTTAAAGAAGGTGTTGCAGTAGATTTTTCTGTAGACTATAGTTCTGTAGCAGAATTGTTTGAAGCTACTGTTTCTGTAGATTATGGTGATGGTCCGGTTTTACTTACAACATTAAAACCAAGTACTACGGTAACTGCAGCCAGCCCTGGTGTAGTTGGTGCAAGAATATCAACTGTAGTATGGGCTAGTTACACAGCAAGTTTATTACCTACAGCAAGTGGTACCATAAAAATTATTATTCAATCTTCTAGTTTCGGTTCAGGACAGACAGGTGTTTTAATTGATAATGTTGTTTTATCTCAAACGACTTGTACAGATAAAGATGGAGATCTTATACCAGATAGTTTCGATACAGATTCAGATAATGATGGTTGCCCAGATGCAATTGAAGGGGCAGGAAGTTTGGCGTTAGATAAATTAACAACGCTTGCTGGTGGTAGCACTGGTGGTAGTTCTAAGAATTTAGGAGTCAACTCAGATGCAAACGGTAGCCCAATAGTAGATGGTCAAGGTGCATCTGGTTATACGCAGAACCAAACAACAGCAGTTATAGATGCAAGTATAAATACAGGCTGTACTACAGATTTAACAATTACAAAAACAGTGAGTAAGCCTGTTTTGAAAATAGGGCAAACAGTTGTGTTTACTTTGACCTTAAAAAATGAAGGTTTACAAGCAGCAACAAATGTTAAGGTAAGAGATTTGCTTCCAGTAGGTTTAACTTATGACTTAGGGGGTACAGTAGTGCCTGCAAATACAACGTATACACCGGGAACAGGTATTTGGGATTTAAGTGCTTTAACAATTGCTAAAAACCAAACAATAGAATTAAAAATTGGAGCCACAGTAAATACTGTTGGTGAAATTATTACAAATAGTACAGAAATATTTACTGTAACAGAAACAGATATAGACTCTAATCCTGATAATTCAAACTAATTGTTTTTTTTAACAAAAAAATAACAAATAATATTTATTTTTGCTATCTTTAAGGTACCAATAACTCTCAATAGAATGTTTTTATCTATATAATTCAGCGTTTTAACGAAATTAATATTAAAATTTAAAAGATATATTACCTTTGTAAATAGTATTATAGAATCTTTTTATTAAATAGATGAATGTTTGTCTGATTTAAAATCATTTAAAAAAAAGTAACAACAGATGTTGTTGATAGAAAACAAAATTATTTTATTGTGACTTTTTTGATAAAAAGTGTCAAAAATATTATATCAGTTCCAAATTATTATATATTATGATGAAAAAATACTTATTGTTAACTCTTGATATTGTTACGTGGTGTTCTTTACTTGTTAAAGAATCTAAGATGGTATTATACATTTGTTTAGCCTTTTTGTGTTTTTTCTCTGGTATTGAGTCTACACAAGCTCAAGCTACCTTTACTGCTAATGCTACTGCGTTAAATCTAAAAAATGCACTTCAGGCTGATGGGGTAACAATAACAAACCCTATTATAACTAAAGGAGAACCAGGTCAGCTAGGTGTTTTTTCTAATGGTAAATTAGGGGCTTCTCTTGAGGTTGAAAATGGTGTTGCTTTTACTACTTCTTCAATTACAAACGCTTTTTCAACGAATGACAGATCTCCAAACTCAGATTCTTTTTCAGTTAATTATTTTGACATGGATTTAAATCGATTGAATACAGATCAAACGCTTGATGTTGTTGTTTTTGAATTCGATTTTGTAGCAGAGCCAAATTACACAGGAGTTTTATTAGAATATCAATTTGCTTCAGATGAGTATCCAGATTTTGTGGGTAGTATTTATAATGATTTATTTGGTTTTTTTGTGTCAGATCCTAATAGTTTAGACCCTAATGTGCCCGATGGAGATTTAAATAACAATGGCACCTATGATGCAGGTGAAGAGCCAGCGCTAAATTTGGCAACTGTTCCTGGTACAACAAATTTTGTTTCAATAAATAATATTAATATTGGTTCTCCAGGGGCCAACTCTAGTAACCCTCCACTTGGCGATTTTACTCAAGGTGCTTTTTATATTAATAATGGCCATGAAGATGATGATGGAGATTCATTAACAAGAATTCCAGCAAATCAAAATACTGGCCCAAAGCCACTGCATATAGAGTTTAATGGAGCAACAAAAAAATTACCTACGCAGTTAAACCTAATAAAAGGCATAACGTATCATATGAAAATAGTAATAGCAGATTTAGGAGACTCCTCATATGATTCTGGTGTCTTTATTTCGGGTATAGCAGGGGTTCCCGACATGGTTTCTAATGATGATTTAGGCTCTGTTACAGAAAATATTGGTGGTGTTGCTGTGCAAAATGTTTTAATAAATGATTTGCGTGCTGGTAATATTAATCCATCAATTTCAGAGGTAGAGTTGGTTCAGATTAGTTCTTCTAACTCAGGCGTAAGTTTAGACGTGAATACGGGGGCGGTAAACGTAGCACCAGGAACTCCTTTAGGGGTTTATCAACTAGAGTATAGTCTTTGTGATCCTTCACCAGATAACTGTAGTAATTCTTTTGTTTATATTACAGTTTTGTCTGACAATGATAATGATGGAATAGCCGATATTGATGATTTGGATGATGATAATGATGGTATTTTAGATTTAAGTGAAACATGTAACGGTTTTTTGGCTCAAAATTCAAGTGGAGTATGGCTAGGAACTACAAGCTCAAATTTGACAGTTAGTCTATCTAACTCGACACCTAACGGAAACCCTTTTACAACTAACGACGGGCAAATAAATTATAATTTTGA
The DNA here is from genome assembly GCF_002831685.1 of Polaribacter sp. ALD11. Lineage (NCBI taxonomy): Bacteria > Pseudomonadati > Bacteroidota > Flavobacteriia > Flavobacteriales > Flavobacteriaceae > Polaribacter > Polaribacter sp. ALD11. The sequence goes on from NZ_CP025119.1 coordinate 2,657,331, forward strand.
TAGAAATGGCGCCGAACGAAAAGTAGCTAGCTCACAAAATATTGTGTACACATATACCTTTTCTACTCCAGTACCAGCAAATGAATTGGCCTTTAATATTGGAGATGTAGATCCTGCAGATTTTGCAGGTCAAGATAATACAACGGGGTATGTGCTTACTATAAATGGAGCTGCTGCTAGTTTCGATTTTACACGTGTTAAAGAAACAGGTGCAACAACTTTAAAATATGACATTGCTTCAGCAAAGATTTCTTTAAACGGAACAACCAATAGTAATCAAAGAATATGGTTAAAGGGAGTTTCAGATGTACTTGTAACAACTTTTGAAATAACAGGAACGAACCTTGCGGGAGATTTTATTTCTTATTCTTTATTTGCTAGAAGTAAATGTGACACAGATAATGATGGTCTCCCAAACTCTTTAGACACCGACAGCGATAATGATGGTTGCCCCGATGCAATAGAAGCAGCAGGAGACTTAACTTTAGATAAATTAACAATACTTAATGGAGGTAGTATGGGAGGAAGTTCTAAAAACTTAGGAGTCAATTCAGATGCAAACGGTAGCCCAATAGTAAGTGGTCAAGGGGCATCAGGTTATATACAAAATCAAACGACAGCAGTTACAGATGCTAATCAAAATACGGCTTGTAGTATCGATTTAACAATTACAAAAACAGTGAGTAAGCCTGTTTTAAAAATAGGGCAAACAGTAGTATTTACTTTAACCTTAAAAAATGAAGGTTTACAACCTGCAACAAATGTTCGTGTGAAAGATAAACTTCCAATAGGTTTAACTTATAATGGAGGGGGAACAGTAGCACCTACAAATACAACGTATACACCAGGAACTGGTATCTGGGATTTGAGCACTTTAACAATTGCAAAAAATCAAACAATAGAATTAAAAATTGGAGCAACAGTAAACACTCTTGGTACAATTATTACGAATAATGCAGAAATTTCTACTGCAACAGAAATAGATATTGACTCTACACCTAATAGCAATAATTAATAAAGAAATATAAAAAGATGGAAAAAATGTACACACTTTTCAACTTATCGAATACAATTATGAAGAAAAACAGGCAATTCCTATTGCTTTTTGCATTCTTCTTTATTGCTGTAAGTGCAAGTTTTGCGCAAGCGGTAACAATTGTTCCTAATGCCACGGCACCAACAGGTAGTAAAAATGCAGGAGAAATTATAAACTATAGTATTGCAGTTTATAATTCTGGTGCTGTACCGCTTAATAGTGTAGTAATTTCAAGTTCTATAGGAACAGGTCTTACTTTAAGTAGTGGAGATGCTAATACTAATAATATTTTAGATGCAGATGAATGCTGGGTGTACACCGGTTCTCATACAATAACTGCTGCAAATATAACTGCTACTAAAGTAGATAACGTATTTAGTATTACCAGTACAGAAATTATCACAGCACAAGAAAGCACTCACACAGAAAGTGTGCATGAAGATGATATTTCATTCGCTTCAGTTTTTGGTATTTCAGATATTGTTGCAACAAATGAAGATTTTTCGAGTACAGTTGTAAATGGTATTTCTGGTGGTACAACCGTAACTGTTTTTACAAATGATACAATAGATGGGGCAATGGCTACTTCAGCAAATGTTTCTGTAACGCTTATAAAGATTGATGGTTTAACAGGTGTTACTATTGCTGCGAATGGTGTTGTTTCAATTCCTGCAAATTCTGCAACTGGTACCTATACTTTAACATATAAGATATGTGATAGTGCCAATACAAATAATTGTGAAACTGCAGAGATAATAGTAAAAGTTGATGGAGATGCAGATAAAGACGGCGTTTTAGACTCAGTTGATAAATGTAATGGTTTTGATGATGCTTTAGATAATGATAATGATGGTGTTGCAGATGGTTGTGATTTAGATGATGACAATGATGGTATTTTAGATACTGCTGAAACTCCAGGTAATGTAGATCCAGATACAGATTCAGATAATGATGGTACGCCAGATTATAAAGACCCAGATTATGCTGGTTTTGTAGATTCAAACTCAGATGGTGTTAATGATAATTTTGATACAGATCTAGATGGTAAACCAAATCATCAAGACACAGATTCAGATAATGATTCTTGTCTAGATGTTACAGAAGCAGGTTACAAAGAAAGTTCAACTAAAGCAGGTGAATTAGCTGGTACAGCTTATGATACAGATGGTAAGGTTATAGGTTTTGCAACAGGTACTCCAACACCTTATTCAACAATTTCAGAACCTAATAAAACAAATATTGTGACGGCAGGAAGTGCTGTTATAATAAATCAAGAACCTACAGATCAATCAGGTTTTATTTTAGGAAGCGCATCTTTTGAAGTTACTTCAACAGGGAACGTTTTTCAATGGCAAGAAAGTACCGATGGAGGAACTACTTTTACAGACGTAATTAACGGAGGTAAATATGCAGGAGCAACAACAAACAAGCTTACAATCTCAAATTTATCAACTACAGAAAATAATTACCAGTATCAAGTATTGGTATCTAAAACAGATTATGCTTGTGAGGTACTTTCAATACCACCAGCAAAATTAACGGTAAACAACAATCCACCAGTTGCAAATAATGACTCTGGAACAGTCTTAGAAGGAGCTGTTTTAACATTAACAAAAATTGGTGCAAATGACACAGATGTAGATGGAACAATAGATGCAGCAACAATTATCTTAATTGATCCAAATGATATAGGAAATGTTGGGAACTCAACAACGCCATTAGTTGTACCAAATGTTGGTACTTATACCGTTAATAGTGCAGGAACAGTCGTTTTTACACCTTTAGCGAATTTTAATGGTGCTGCAAATATTAACTATACTGTAAAGGATAATGAGGGATTAGTTTCTAATCAAGCGACATTAAATATTACAGTAACACCAGTAAACGATGTCCCAGTTGCAATGCCAGATACAGCAGCTTTAGATGAAGACGATACTTTAACTGTTACCAAAGCAAACGGATTAATCGATGCAAACGATACAGATATTGATGCAGGAGATGTATTAACAATAACTAAATTTAAAGTAACAGGTATAACAGCACCAATTACGGTAAACTCAACAACACCAGGAGTAAGTGTAATACCAAATGTGGGTACATTAACTATAAATGCAAATGGTAGTTATGAGTTTGTACCACTACAAGATTACAATGGGAATGTACCAGAAGTAACGTATACGGTAAGTGATGGAACAAACACTGCAAATTCAACATTAAATATTGAAGTAAATGCAATTAATGATGCACCAATTGCAGTAACAGACAACTACACAACAAATGAAGATAGCCTAGTAATATTATTACCATTAACAGGAGATACTGATGTAGATATAAATGATGCATTAAGTATTACTAGTATCAATGGAACTGCATTAACACTAGGAACACCACAAACAATTATGGTTCCTAATGGAGTAGTAACAACAACAGCAGCGGGCGCAATTAGTTTTAAACCAACACTTAATTACAACGGAACATCAACTTTCGCTTATGAGATTACAGATAGTGCAAACCCAACAGCAGGAACTGCAACCGCGAATCAAGTAATTACTATTACACCAGTAAATGACGCACCAATTGCAAACCCAGATACAGCATCTGTAGATGAAGACACTACTTTGTCTGTTACCAAAGCAAACGGATTAATAGATGTAAATGATTCAGATATTGAGTCAGGTACAAACTTAAATATAACTGAATTTAAAGTAGATGGAGCAACAGTTACTGTTACACCAACTACTGCAGGTTCAACTTTAATCGCAGGAAAAGGAACCTTAACGATTAATACAGATGGAAGTTACACATTTGTACCAGTACTTAACTTTAATGGTACAGTACCACAAGTAACATATACAGTAAGTGATGGAGCAAAAACCGCTTCTTCAACATTAAATATTACAGTAAACCCAATTAATGATGTACCAGAAGCAAAAGATGATACTACAGGAACAGATCCAGGAATCGCTATTGACATTCCTGTATTAACAAACGATTCAGATTTAGATGGAGACACGATTACTGTAAGCAGAATAACAGTAGCTCCAACAAACGGAACAGCAACAATAAATGCAGACGGAACTATTAAATTTACACCAACGGCAGGTGCAAATAATTTTTCAGATTCATTTACCTATGAAATTTCTGACGGTAAAGGAGGGTTTGATACTGCGGTAGTGAATGTAACAGTTCCTATTTCACCATTTCCACCAATTGCAAATCCAGATACAGTCTCTGTAAATGAAGACGTTACATTAAATGTAAGCAATGCAGAAGGTGTTCTTAAAAATGATACAGATGGAAATTTAGATGCCTTAACAGTAGTAGATTTTTCAGTGAATGGTTTCCCTGGTAAAATTACAGCAGGTACAGTATTTAACATTCCTAATGTAGGCTCAATTAAAGTAAACTCAGGCGGAGGTTATGTATTTATTCCTGTAGCAAATTACAATGGATCTGTACCAGAAATTACCTATACTGTTACTGATAGCTCAGGATTAACTACAGATGACACTAGTACATTAAACATTACAGTAAATCCGATGAATGATGCACCAGTAGTAGTAGCAGATACAAACGCTACTAATGAAGATACTCCATTAACTGTTTTAGCAGCAGATGGAGTTCTTGCAAATGACACAGACATAGATGGTGATGCAAAGACAGTGAAAACATTTACTGCTGCTGGAACAACATATAATGCAGGTCAAGTGGCTAACTTAACTGAAGGAACATTAGAAATAGATGCAGACGGAAGTTATGAATTTATACCAGTATTAAATTTTAATGGACCAGTACCACAAGTCTCTTATGTTATGACTGATGGAACGGTAAACCTTACAAGTACTTTAGATATCACTGTAAATCCTATAAATGATAAACCAATTGCTGTTGCAGACTCAAAAACAACAAATGAGGATACAGTATTAAATATATCAGCAGCAAATGGAGTTCTTAAAAATGATTCAGATGTAGATAATGATGCCTTAACAGTTTCAGCAATTACTATTGGAGGGGTACCAAAAACAGTAGGAGCTAATATTGTATTAACAGAAGGTACACTTAAATTGAATTCTAATGGTAGTTACATATTTACACCAGCAGCAAACTTTAATGGTAATGTGCCACAAGTAACTTATACGGTTTCAGATGGAAATTTAACAGCTCAAAGTACATTAGATATTACTGTTTTACCAACTAATGACTCTCCTACAGTTGTTGCAGACACAAATACGGTTGCAGAGGATACTGTATTAAATGTACCTGTTACAAATGGAGTTTTAAAGAATGATTCTGATATAGATGGTAACCCATTAACAGTTACAGTTTTCTTTATAAATGGAACCAGTTATAATGCAGGAGAATCAGCAACTGTAACAGAAGGGACTTTATTAATAAAATCTGATGGTAGTTACATATTTGCACCAACGAACAACTTTAACGGTTCATTTCCTCAAGTTACATATACAGTTTCAGATGGAACAAACACATCTAATACAACTCTAGATATTACTGTAACACCAGTAAATGATGCGCCAACTTTAGTCGCAGATACTGGCAGTACAAATGAAGATACAGTATTAAGTGTATCAGCAATAAATGGAGTATTAAATAACGATTCAGACATAGAAAAGAGTTCTTTAACAGTTACTAAATTTATAGTTAGCGGAACTAATTATGCTGCAGGAATTACTGCTACTATAACAGAAGGAACATTAAAGTTAAATGGAGATGGTAGTTATGTTTACACACCAGCAGCAAACTTTAATGGTACAGTTCCCCAAGTAACTTATACAGCTACTGACGGTGCAGCTACCTCAACATCAACCTTAGATATAACAGTTAGTCCAATAAATGATGCGCCAGTTGCAAATCCAGATATAAACTCAACTAATGAAGACACGGTATTAAATGTGTTAGCTGCAAATGGATTAATCAAAAATGATACAGATACAGAAAGTAATGCATTATCTGTTACCAAGTTTACGGTTAGCGGAACAATGTATAATGTAGGAGAAACAGCTACAATTACAGAAGGTACTATTAAAATTAATTCTGATGGTAGTTATACATTTACGCCTGCATTAAATTATCATGATGCAGTTCCTGTGTTAAGTTATACAATAACAGATGGATTATTAACAGCAGACAGTACATTAACACTTTCTATAAATACAATAAATGATGCTCCAGTAGCTGTAGATGACGTAAACTCAATAAATGAAGATACAACACTTACTGTTTTACCAGCAGACGGAGTTTTAAAGAACGATTCTGATGTAGATGGAGATGTAATTAATGTTTCTGGTTTTGTTGTAGACGGAACTTCTTATTTAGCGGGAGAAACAGCAACACTTGCAGAAGGAACATTAAAAATTAATTCTGATGGAGGTTATGTATTTACACCAATAAATAACTTTAATGGAGCTGTACCACAAGCAACATATACAATTACAGATGGTATTTTAACAGCAACAGCAAAATTAGATATTACCGTTCAACCTATTAATGATTCACCAGTTGCAGTTGCAGATTCAGGTTCAATTAATGAAGATACACCCCTAAATGTTACAGCAGTAAATGGTTTATTAAGTAATGATTCTGATCCAGAAAACAATGCAATATCAGTAATTCAATTTACTATTAATGGAACAGTTTATCTAGCAGGAACAACAGCAACCTTAACACAAGGAACATTAGTTGTTAATTCAGATGGTAGTTACGATTTTACACCAGCAACAGACTTTAACGGTCCTTTTTTTCAAGTAAACTACACTATTTCAGATGGTACAAATACAGGCGTAAGTAATTTAAATATTAATGTTATTCCAGTAAATGATGCACCAACATTAGTTGCAGATACAAATACAACAAATGAAGACATTACTTTAACTGTTAATGGAGCAAACGGAGTTTTAAAGAACGATTCAGATATTGAAAATGAAGCTTTAACAATTACCAAGTTTACTATTGGAACTACCGATTATCCTGTAAATACAACAGCAAGTATAACTCAAGGAACATTACAAATAAATACTGATGGTGGATATGTATTTATACCAGCAGCAAACTATAACGGTGCATACCCTCAGGTTACTTATACAGCAACAGATGGTACAGATACAGTAACAAGTACATTAGATATTGAAGTAAAACCAATAAACGATACTCCAACATTAGTTGCAGATACAAATACAGTTGCAGAAGATGCAGTATTAAATGTAAATACAGCAAATGGTGTATTAAGTAACGATTCAGATTTAGACGGAAATACAATAACTATTTCTAAATTTACAGTTGTTGGAACTACAGTAACAGTAGATCCAACAAATGGAGGAACAAGAATAATAACAAATGTTGGAACAATTAAAATGAATGCAGATGGAAGTTATGACTTTACGCCTGTTGCTAATTTTAATGGAATAGTTCCTACAATTACTTATACAGCAACAGATGGAGAAAATACAGCTAATAGTACATTAAAAATTACTGTAACACCTGTAAATGATAATCCTGTTGCAACAGATGATACCTCAGCAACAGATCCTAATCAAGCAGTAAATATCCCTGTATTAACTAATGATACAGATTTAGATGACGATACTTTAGAAATTAGTGCAATTACTGTTGCTCCAACAAAAGGAACAGCTGTAATTTTTGATAACGGTACACCTACAGATACGTCAGACGATTTAGTTACATATACACCTCAAGCAGGTTTCAATAATGGAACGGATACATTTACATATCAAATTTCTGATGGAAAAGGAGGGTTCGATACAGCAGTTGTTACAATTACAGTTCCACAATCTGCATTTTCACCAGTTGCAAATCCAGATACAAATTTAACAGATGAAGAAGTTACTTTAACTGTTGCAGATGGAGCTCCAAAAAGCCTAATTAAAAATGATACAGATGCAAATCTAGATACTGTAACTGTTACTACATTTGTAGTAGAAGGTACGGCTTATAATGCAGGTCAAGAAGCTACTTTTGCAAACGGATCTAAATTAACAATAAATACAGGTGGTGGTTATGTATTTAAACCAGCAGCAGATTTTAACGGACCTGTACCACAAGTAAATTATACAATTACAGACAGTTCAGGAACACCAAATGCAAGTAGTACTTTAAACATCACAGTTAATCCAATAAATGATGTACCAGTTGCAAATGCAGATGTAAAAACAACACAAGAAGACATAACACTTTCTGTAAATGTTGCAAACGGTTTATTAGATAATGATTCAGATATTGATGGTGATGCATTATCTGTAAAAGAATTTAAAATAAGAACTATTATATATCCAGTAGGAACTACTGCTAATATAGCAGAAGGTTCATTAACTATAAATTCAGATGGTAGTTACACGTTTGTACCAGCTACAGATTTTAATGGAGACATTCCTCAAGTAACATATACAATTGATGATGGTACTGTAGATACAGTAACAAGCACTTTAGATATTAAAGTTACTTCTGTAAATGATGCACCAGTAGCTGTAAATGATTCAGGAAATACAACATTAGAAGATTCACCAATTACAGTAAATGCAATTGGAACAAATGATACAGATGATGGAAATATAGTTACTTCATCAATTGTATTAATAGACCCATCAAATCCATCAAATACAGGTAATTCAACAACACCTTTAGTAATTGTTGGAGTTGGAAAATATGAACTTGATGGAACTACAGGTAATGTAACATTTACCCCAGAAGATAATTTCAATGGACCAGCAAACATTAAATATACAATTGAAGATAATGACGGTTTAATTTCTTCTAACCAAGGAACAATAGAAATTAATGTTACTTCTGTTAATGATGTACCTGTAGTAGTTTCTGAAACTAATAATACAGATGAAGACACACCATTAACAGTAAATGCTACAAACGGATTATTAAATAATGATTCAGATTTAGATAACGAACCATTAACAATTTCTACATTTGAAATAGGAACAACAATTTATAATGCAGGAGATACAGTTAGTTTAGCAGAAGGAACTTTAAAGATTAACTCTGATGGTAGTTATATTTTTACTCCAGCTGCCAATTTTGATGGAATTGTACCACAAGTAACTTATAATGTTACAGACGGAACAGCAACAACTTCTGGAACTTTAGATATTACTATAAATTCAATTAATGATGCTCCAGTAGCAGTGAATGATTTAGGAAACAATACTCCAGAAGATACACCAATTACAGTAAATGCAATTGGAACAAATGATACAGATGATGGAAATGTAGTTTCTTCATCAATTGTTTTAATAGATCCAATAGATCCAGCAAATACAGGAAATGCAACAACACCTTTAGTAATTGTTGGGGTTGGAAAATACGAACTTGATGGAGCTACAGGGAATGTAACTTTTACACCAGAATTAAATTACAATGGTCCTGCTAGTATTAAATATACAATTAAAGATAATGACGGTTTAGTTTCTTCTAACCAAGGAACAATTGGTATCACAGTAGCAGCAGTAAACGATGCTCCAGTAGCTTTAGCAGATACTAATACACTATCAGAAGACAGTCCATTAACAGTAACAGCAGCAAACGGATTATTAAACAATGATACAGATATAGAGAATAATCCATTAACAGTAACACAATTTACTGTAGGAGGAACTACGTATCCATCAGGAAGTGCGGTAACATTATCAGAAGGGACGTTACAGATTAATTCAGATGGAGGTTATACATTTACCCCAACAGCAGATTACAATGGACCTGTACCACAAGTTACATATATAGTAAGTGATGGAACTAATACAGCAAATGCAACATTAGACTTAAGTGTAACGTTAGTAAATGATGTACCCGTAGCATTAGCAGATACAAATACTACTAGTGAGGATACTCCATTAACAGTAACAGTTGCAAACGGATTATTAAACAATGATACAGATACAGAAAATGATGTTTTAACAGTAACAGCTTTAATGATAAACGGAAACCCAGCAACAGTTGGTTCACCAATAATATTACCAGAAGGAACGTTACAAATAGAATCTGACGGTAGTTATGTATTTACACCAGCATCTAATTATAGTGGAGTTGTACCACAAGTTATTTATACAGTAAGTGATGGAACAGATACAACAACAAGCACATTAGATATTACTGTAAGTCCAGTAAACGATGCTCCAGTAGCATTAGCAGATACCAATACATTATCAGAAGACAGTCCATTAACAGTAACAGCAGCAAACGGATTGTTAAACAATGATACAGATACAGAGAACAATCCATTAACAGTAACTCAATTTACAGTAGGAGGAACTACGTATCCATCAGGAAGTACAATAACACTACCGGAAGGGACATTACAGATTAATTCAGATGGAGGTTATACATTTACCCCAACAGCAGACTACAATGGACCAGTACCACAAGTAACATATATAGTAAGTGATGGAACCAATATAGCAAATGCAACATTAGACTTAAGTGTAACTGCGGTAAATGATTTACCAGTGGCGGTTGCAGATACAAATACAACAAATGAGGATACACTTTTAACAGTATCATCAGCAAATGGTATTTTAAGTAATGATTCTGATGAAGACAACGATGCTTTAACGGTAACAGCATTAATGGTAAACGGAAGTTCAGTTACAGTTGGAGCACCAATTGTATTACCAGAAGGAACGTTACAGATAGAAACAAATGGTAGCTATGTATTTACACCAACTGAAAATTATAATGGTGTAGTGCCAACAGTTACGTATACCGTAAGTGATGGTGTAGCAACAGTTACAAGCACATTAGATATTACGGTAATACCAGTAAATGATTTACCAGAATTACAGCCAGATACAAATACATTACTAGAAGATACTCCGCTAACAGTAACAGCAGCAGACGGATTATTAAACAATGATTCAGATATAGATAGTAATCTATTAACTGTAACAGAATTTACAGTAGTTGGAACAACATACCCCTCAGGAAGTACAGTAATTTTACCGGAAGGAGTTTTAAAGATAAACTCAGATGGAAGTTACTCATTTATACCAACTGAAAATTATAATGGATCAATACCACAAATAACATATACAGCAAGTGGTGGTACGAGCACTGCAAATTCAACATTAGATTTAACAGTAACACCAGTAAATGATGTACCAGTAGCAAATGATGATTTATCATCTACAGACCCTGGAATTCCAGTAATTATTAATGTTTTACCAAATGATTCGAATATAGATGGAGATACTTTAACTGTTACTAGTATTACAGCTCAGCCAGCGAATGGTACTGTTGTAATAAACGGAGATGGAACAGTTACCTACACTCCAAATGCAGGGTTTAATACAGGAACAGACATCTTTGAGTATCAAGTATGTGATGGAAATGGTGGGTGTGATACAGCTTCAGTTTCTGTGTCTGTACCAAAATCGTTTTTATCTCCAGTTGCTAATCCTGATGTAAAAACAACATTAGAAGATGTAACAGTGACAGTTCCTGCAGCAAACGGACTGTTAACGAATGATACAGATTCTAATCCAGGAGAAACATTAACGGTAGTTAGTTTCGAAATTATTGGAACTACTTACAATGTTGGTGATACTGCAAGTATTGCAGAAGGAATGTTAACAATAAATGCAGATGGTAGTTACACTTTTGTACCTGTTTCTAATTATAATGGTACTGTACCAGTTGTTATCTATACTATTTCTGATGGAACTCCAACAGCAAATGCAAGTAGCACTTTAAAAATAACTGTTACTCCAGTAAATGATGTACCAGTTGCAAATCCAGATACTAATTCTGTTGCAGAAGATACTGCGTTAGATGTTTCTTCAGCAAATGGATTAATCATAAATGATACAGATGCAGATGGTACACCATTAACATTAACTCAGTTTACAATTAATGGGACTAATTATCCAGCAGGAACCACAGCTTCTTTACCAGAAGGAAACTTAATTATAAAAGGTGATGGTAGTTATATTTTTAACCCAGCTCCAAATTATACAGGAACAGTTCCACAAATAACTTATACTGTTACAGATGGTGTAAATAATGTTGTAAGTACATTAGACATTATAGTAACAGCAATAAATGATGCTCCAATAGCCGTAAATGATTCAGGAAATACAACACCAGAAGAAACAGCTGTTACAGTCGCAACAATTACCGCTAATGATACAGATGATGGTACAATAGACATATCAACAATTATGTTGATAGATCCAAACAACCCAGGGAATACAGGTAGTTTAACAACACCATTAGTAATACCTAATGTTGGAACATATACTGTAGATACTGCAGGAAATATAACATTTATACCAACTGAAAATTTTAATGGGCTAGCAAATGTAGATTATACCGTAAGAGACAATGATGGTGTTGCTTCAAATGTGGCTACAGTAGGTATTTCAGTTACACCTATAAATGATGCCCCAATAGCAGTAGCAGATGTGAATTCTGTGCAAGAGGATACATTGTTAACAGTTTCTGCTGCAAATGGAATCTTGAAAAATGATTCAGATGTAGAAGGAACACCATTAACAGTGTTAGAGTTTACTGTAAACGGAACAGATTATCCAGCAGGAACAACAGCAACGTTAACTGAAGGTACTTTGGTAATAAATTCAGATGGTAGTTATGTATATACTCCAGCGCTAGATTACACAGGCGCAGTACCTCAAGTTACTTATACAGTTTCGGATGGAAAAGATAATTCAACAGCAACATTAGATATTACAGTAATAGGCCAAAATGATGCCCCAATTGCAGTAAACGATACAGCAACAACGGTTCAAAATACACCAATAACTTTAGCAACTATTACTACAAATGATACAGATGCAGACGGAATAGTAGATCCAGCAACAATAACGTTGATAGATCCAAATAATCCTGCAAATACAGGGAATTCAACAACAGCTTTAGTAATACCTAATGTTGGAACATACACAGTAGATACATCAGGAAATGTAATATTTACTCCAGTTCCAGAGTTCTCAGGAATTGCAAATGTAAATTACACTGCAAAAGATGATACAGGAGTTACTTCTAATGAAGGAACAATTTCTGTAACAGTACAACCAGATAATGATGGAGATGGAATTATTGATTCTGTAGATTTAGATGATGATAATGATGGTGTACCAGATACAGTAGAAAATGGAGGAACTGATCCTTTAGCAGATTCAGACAATGATGGTATTCCAGATTATAAAGATCAAGATAACATCAAAGTAGATGCAAATAATGATGGAATTGATGATAATTTCGATGTAGATGGAGATGGTATTATCGATCAATTTGATTTAGATGTAGATGGAGACGGAATTCCAGATGTTTTAGAAGCTGGTGGAATTGACGCAAATAATGATGGAATTATAGATAATTTCACGGACGCAAATAATGATGGTTTAGATGATACAATAGCAACAACTCCTTTACCAACAAAAGATACAGATGGTGATGGTGTACCAAATTATTTAGATATCGATTCAGATAATGACGGAATTATAGATAATATTGAAGCTCAAAATCCAGCTACTTATGTTGCTCCAACAGGAACAGATTCAGATAACGATGGTATAGATGATGCTTACGATACAGATTGTACGCCTTGCGGAACTGTAACAGGATCACCTGTTAATAATACATTAAATTCAGATTCAGATGCTATTCCTAACTATTTAGATTTAGATTCAGATAACGATGGTATTGTAGATAACATAGAATGGCAAACAACTTCTGGTTATTCAGCTCCTGGAGCAGATACAGATGGTAATGGTTTAGCAGATAACTATGAAACAAGTCCAGGTTCAGGAACACCAATATCTTTGCCTCTTAATACAGATGGTATAGATCCACCAGATTATTTAGATATAGATTCAGATGGTGACGGTGTTTTAGATACGGTTGAAGCTTATGATACAAATGGAGACGGTGTAGCAGAAATAGTTGCTTCAGGAAACGATACTGATAACGATGGTATAGATGATAATTTCGACTTAAACCCGAACGGACCAACAGATACTAATGCAGCATCTAATAACAATCAAGATGTAACAAAGTTTCCTAACGATCAAGATCCAGGAACAGCAGAGGTAGATTTTAGAGATAAAGTTACTTTCGGAGTATTAATAGATACAGATGGCGATGGTATTACAGATGACTTAGATATTGATGATGATAATGATGGAATTATAGATGTAGTTGAATCTTTAGGATTCATTCCTTCAGGAAATTCAAATGATCCATCTTGTTTATTACCAAATGTAAGCTTCAAAAATCCGGTTTATGTTGCTGGAACAGGAGTTTCGGGTTCAGGATCAATAGGAGCAAAATATCGTTTCGAGAATGTAATTAATGTAACAGGCTTCGGTTTAGGAGGTATCTTAGATGCAATTGTAGAAATAACAGATATTCAAGGAGGTGCAACACTAATTTCTATTGATAATTCTACAACAGGTAATCCAGATGCATGGCAACCAGAATATACGGTTCCTACCCCAACAGGTAATAAAGCAGAAATGGCTTTTAAAGTTATCTTGGTAAATGACAATACAAATACACTATACAATATTAGTAGATTTAGTGGGGTTATTTATGATATAGATGGTGCAGATGCAAGAGAGTCTGTTATACTTGCAAGACCAGGTTTATATGCAGTAGATAATGAAACACTATTAACTGTTACAGATAATCCAGCTACTGGTTTAGTAACATTCCAAGGTTCAGATGATTCATATTCAGGAATAGACCTATCTTCTGGGTTGGCAACTTTCTTTGGGTATTATAATACATCTTCTTTTGATATTCGTTTTTCTGCAGAATTATTATCTGCAACTTCGAAAACAAATTTAGGTTCTGTTTTATTCTCTGGATGTGGAATTAATGGGTTGTTTGAAGGAAACACAACATCAAATGCGCCTTCACAAACTAATGGAGCAATACAGAATTCAGGTCCAGGAACATTCCCAGTATTTACAGTTCATGACGGGGTAGATAGTGATGGCGATGGTAGATCAGATGATAAAGACATTGATTCAGATAATGATGGTATTCCAGATAATGTAGAAGCACAAACAACAGCTGGTTATGTTGGTCCTAATCCACCAACGGCAGATGCAGATAATGATGGTTTAATAGATGCTTATGACAATAATGCTGTAATAAGTGGTTTATTACCTGTCGATTCAGATGGAGACTATTTACCAGATTATTTAGATTCAGATTCAGACAACGATGGTTTAAAAGATATGAAAGAAGCTGGCTTTACAGCAGCAACTTCAAATAACGATGCAGATGCAGATGGTTTATTAGACGCGTTTGATAACGTGCAAACTGTAGGAACTCTATTTGACGTAAATGATGACCAAGATAATGGAGCTTCAGACTTACCAAATATTGATAATACAGCTACACCAGAAGTAGACTTTAGAGAGATAAAAGATACCGATGGAGATGGTATAGCAGATAGTGTCGATTTAGATGATGACAATGATGGTATACCAGATACTGTAGAACAAAAAGGAGACCCTTTAAGAGATACAGATAAAGACGGTACACCAGATCATTTAGACTTAGATTCAGATGGTGATGGCGTAAATGATCTAATAGAATCAGGCTCAGGAGCAACAGATTTGAATAATGATGGTGTAATCGATGGTTCAGAAACAGGTTCGGGAACTAATGGTTTATTCGACGGTTTAGAAACAATACCTGGAAGCGGAATCATAAACTATAGTCCTCAGGATACTGATATGGATGGAGTACCGGATTTTCAAGATATAGATGATGACGGTGATGGTATTCCAACTAAAAATGAAGATGTTGTTACTGTAGATGGCAATCCAACAAATGATGATTCAGACAATGATGGTATACCAAACTATTTAGATACGGATGATGATAATGACGGAGTTCCAACTGCAGATGAAGACAATAATAATAATGGAGATTTCAATGATGATGATGATAATAATGATGGTATCCCAGATTATTTAGATAATACAGATACAGATAATGATGGTATTCCAGACAGTGAAGATCTAGATGATGATAATGATGGGAATCCAGATACAACAGATGCCAATCCATTAGTACCAACAGTTGTTGTAGATGCTTTAACAGTAGTTGAAGGCGGAAGTGCAGTTGTAAATGTATTAGCAAATGATGACTATTTACCAAGCGCAGACACTACAATTGTAGATGCAGGAACAGGAACTGCTCAAGGGGTTGTAATTTTCGATCCATTAACAGGAGAGATGACATACACACCAGCTGTAGGAGAAGAAGGAACAATTGTAACAGTAGATTACACGGTTTGTAATTCAGAAGTTAATCCAGCAGTATGTAAAACGTCGACAGTAACCATTACAGTTCAGAAAGATACTGATAAAGATGGTCTTCCAGATGTAACAGATCTAGATGATGACAATGATGGGAATCCAGATACAACAGATGACAATCCATTAGTACCAACAGTTGGTGCAGATGATTTAACAGTAGTTGAAGGCGGAAGTGCAATTGTAAATGTATTAGCAAATGATGATTATTTACCAGGCGCAAACACTACAATTATAGCTGTAGGAACAGGAACTGCTCAAGGGGTTGTAATTTTCGATCCATTAACAGGAGAGATGACTTACACACCAGCTGTAGGAGAAGAAGGAACAACTGTAACAGTAGATTACACGGTTTGTAATACGGGGGTTAATCCAGCAGTGTGTGCAACGTCGACCATAACCATTACAGTCCAGAAAGACAATGATAAAGATGGTCTTCCAGATGTAACAGACCCTGATGATGACAATGATGGGAATCCAGATGGAACAGATACAAATCCATTGGTTCCAACAGTTACAGACGATGTATTAACAATCGTTGAAGGCGGAGGTGCAATTGTAAATGTGTTAGCAAATGATGATTATTTACCAGGTGCAAACACTACGCTTGTAGATGCAGGAACAGGAACTGCTCAAGGAGTTGTAGTTTTCGATCCATTAACAGGAGAGATGACATATACGCCAGCAGCAGAAGAAGTAGGGTTAACGGTAACAGTAGATTACACCGTTTGTAATACAGCAGTGAATCCGGCAGTATGTAAAACAGCAACCGTAACAATTATATTACAAGGTGATACTGACGGAGATGGTATTCCAAATAGTGTAGATTTAGATGATGATAATGATGGTATACCAGATACAGTAGAACAAAATGGAAACCCTTTAAGAGATACTGATAAAGATGGTATTCCAGATCATTTAGATTTAGATTCAGACGGAGATGGCGTAAATGATGTCATTGAATCTGGAAGTGGAGTATTGGATGCAGATAATGATGGTATAATTGATGGCTCAGACACGGGTTCAGGGGCAAATGGTTTATTTGATGGAGTTGAAGATGTGCCAGAAAGCGGGAATTTAGACTTTACACCTTTAGATACAGATAAAGATGGTACTCCAGATTTCCAAGATACAGATGACGATGGAGATGGAATGCCAACAAAAGAGGAAGATGTTGTAAATGCAAATGGAGACCCTAGAGATGACGACACAGACAACGATGGCATACCAAATTATTTAGATTCAGATGATGATGGAGATGGAATAAAGACAAAAGACGAAGATGTGGTTATTATTAATGGAGATCCTTCAGATGATGATACAGATAATGACGGTACACCAAACTATTTAGATATCGACGATGATGGAGATGGAGTTAATACTATCGATGAAGACACGAATAATGATGGGAACTTTAATAATGACGATGATGATAATGATGGTATTCCAAATTATTTAGATGCAGACGATACAGATGGAGATGGTATTCCAGATAGTGTAGATTTAGATGATGATAATGATGGTATTCCAGATTTAATTGAAAATGGAGGAGACAATTCATTAGATACAGACGGGGACGGAACACCAGATCATTTAGATTTAGATGCAGATGGAGACGGTATTACAGATCTTGAAGAATCCGGTTCAGGAGCAGTAGATGCAGATGAAGATGGCGTTATCGATGGTGCTCAATTAGGATCTGGAAGTAATGGTTTATTTAATGAATTAGAAACATTTGATGACAGTGGTATTTTAAACTACGTTGTAAGAGATACAGATGGAGATGGTAAAAAAGATTTCCAAGATATCGATGATGATAACGATGGGATACCAACTGAAGAGGAGTTTATGTTAGATTGCGATACAGATGGCATACAAGATCATTTAGATGTAACTAATTGTGATTTAATACCAGATGGCTTCTCTCCAAATGGAGATGGCACAAATGATACATTTGTAATACCAGCATTATCTAAATATCCAAACTTTAAGTTAGAGATATTTAACAGATGGGGTAATCAAGTTTATGATTATAGTAATAGAGGTAAAACAAGTCCAGATTGGTGGGATGGTTATTCAACGGGAAGATTAACGTTGAATAAAAGCAAACCAGTACCTGTAGGAACTTACTATTACATTATTTACTTTAATGACGGAACAAGAAAGCCAATTACAGGTTGGGTATATATAAACAGATAAAAACAAAGGCAACAAAAATGAAGAAACTTATATTAATAATTGCAGTTGTATTGTTTAGTATTTCTGCAAAGGCACAACAAGATCCACAGTACACACAATACATGTACAATATGAACATCATAAACCCAGCATATGCTGGGTCTTATGATGCCTTGAGCATAAACTTTTTAGGGAGGTCTCAATGGGTTGGTATAGATGGGGCACCACGAACATTAACTATGGGTATAAATTCTCCCGTTGGTAGAAATGTAGGTTTAGGCTTATCGGTTATAATAGATGAACTAGGCCCTGTAGAAGAACAAAATGTTTATGGAGATTTTTCTTACACTTTAAAAGTTGGTAAAAATGCAAAGTTAGCATTGGGGTTAAAAGCAGGTTTTACCTTCTTTAACGTTTGTTTACCTTGTCTAAGCACTGTAAATAAGAATGATGAGGCTTTTATAAATGAAAATGCAAATAAAGTATTGCCAAATTTTGGAGCTGGTGCTTTCTATTACACAAACAAATTTTATGCAGGTTTATCTATACCTAATTTGTTGCAAACATTTCATTTTGAGAAAAAAGGAGGTCAAGTAACTAGAGCATCAGAGAGAAAACATTTTTTCCTTACTTCTGGTTATGTTTTTGATTTATCAAATGATGTAAAATTAAAACCATCTATGATGGTAAAAGCTGCTGAAGGAGCACCTTTATCTATAGACTTTTCTGGAAACGTTTTATTATACGATAAATTAGAGTTTGGTCTTTCTTACAGATTAGATGAATCTGTTTCTGCATTAATTAATGTTAGAGCATCAAGAAGTTTAAGAATAGGTTATGCTTATGATTATACGTTAACAAATCTTGGTAATTTCAATTCGGGTTCACATGAGGTTTTTGTCCTATTTAATTTCGATTTTGAAAGAAATAAAATTAGATCACCAAGATTCTTCTAGACTTAACAAAACAATTATGAAAAAAACAATACAAATTACAGTCATACTTTTATTTAGCTCTTTTGCCATATTTGGACAAACAAAAGAAACTAAAAAAGCAGATACCTATTTCGAAAACTTATCTTATGCATCGGCTGCGGAAACTTATAAAGCATTAGCAGAAGAAAACGCAACAGAACATGTTTTAAAAAGATTAGGAGATAGCTATTATTTTAATGTAAAGATGGTAGATGCATCAGAAGCTTATCGCAAGTTATTTAATGAATTTCCAAATCAAACACCAGAACATATTTTTAGATACGCACAAACTTTAAGAAGTATTGATAAGTTCGAAGATTCTAAAATGTGGATGAAAAAATTTCACCAAGCAAAAAAAGGAGATACAAGAGGTGTTCATTTTACAGATGAAGAGCTTTCTTTAGATGAATTAATAAAAGGAAAACCTGGGTATGAAGTAACAAATCAAAGAAGTATAAATACAAAGTATTCAGACTTTGGAGTTACAGATTATGGGAATACGATTCTTTTCTCATCACCTAGAAATAGAAATATATATGTAAAAAGAAACCACAATAGAAATGATAAAAACTTTTTGGATATCTATAAAGTTATCAAAGAAAAAATAACGACTATTGAAGGTGAAGATTCACAGGTTAGACCAATGTTTACAGATGAAGTTAACTCAATTTATCATGAGTCTTCTGTATCTTTTTCTCCAGATAGACAAACAATGTATTTTACAAGAAATAATTATGTAGCTGGTAAGTATAAAGTTGATGAAGAAGGTTATAATAATTTAAAAATACTAAAAGCAGAATGGGTTTATAATAAATGGACGAATATAGTAGAACTTCCTTTTAATAGTAGTGAATATTCTACGGGTCACCCCTCTGTAAGTAAAAATGGTGAAAAACTTTATTTTGCTTCAGACATGCCCGGAGGAATTGGTGCAACAGATATCTATGTTGTAGATATTAAAACTGATGGTTCTTTTGGTGCAGTTCAAAATTTAGGTTCTGAAGTAAATACAGAAGGTAGAGAGATGTTTCCTTTTATTTCAGATGAAGAAGTATTATATTTTTCTTCAGACGGTCATTTTGGTATTGGAGCTCTAGATGTTTTTGCAACTAAAAAAGAAAAAGGACTTTATAAAAAACCAGTTAATTTAAAAGCACCTGTAAATTCTAAATTAGATGATTTTGCATTTTCTATAAACTCAGTAACTAAAAAAGGTTATTTGTCTTCAAATAGAGAAGGTGGTGTTGGTGATGATGATATTTATGCGGTTGTAGAATTAGAGCAACCAGAAGTTGTTAAAACGGCTTGTACACAAATAGTTTCTGGAACTGTAAAAGATAAAAAATATCAGAATCCATTACCTGGTACAAAGTTAATTTTAAAAGACGCAAATGGTACAGTTGTTAAAGAAGTATATGCAGATGCAAATGCATCATTTACCTTTACATTACCTTGTAATAAACAATATACAATAGATGCTGTAAAAGAATATTATCAACCAGATACAGCGTCTTTTGTAACAACTAAAGAACAAAAAATAGCGCTTAATTTAAATTTTGACATGCAAATAATATCGGATTTTGCTTATAATGAAAGAGGAGAATTAGTTATTGATATTAAGCCTATTTATTTTGATTATGACAAATCTAATATTAGAGAAGATGCAGCAATAGAACTAAATAATATTGTTCGTGTTATGAAAAAGTATCAGAAAATAGTAATAAGATCTAGTTCACATACAGATGCAAGAGGTAAAGAAGAGTATAATGAAGCTTTATCAGATAGAAGAGCAAAATCTTCAGTAGCTTATATTATTAACAAAGGAATTAATTCTAACAGAATTTCAGGAAAAGGCTTTGGTGAAACAAGATTGGTAAATGGCTGTATAGACAATGATAGACATACAAATAGCGTAAAATGTACCAAAGAAGAACATCAAGCAAATAGAAGAACAGAGTTTGTTATTATAAAAATGTAATAGATAATTATTTACAATTTAAGAAGAGTCTTTTATAAGGCTCTTTTTTTTTGTGCCATAAATCAAAGAATTACAAGAAATTGATTAATTTCGCAATCTTATAAGAAAAGATACATAATGAAAGCGAAATTTCCTGAGTATAAAGGTCTTGACTTGCCAAAAGTAGCAGAAGAAATTCTAAACTATTGGGAACAAAATAACATATTTGAAAAAAGTGTAACTACAAGAGAAGGTGCAGAACCTTATGTTTTCTTTGAAGGACCTCCTTCTGCAAACGGACTTCCAGGAGTTCACCATGTTTTAGCGAGAGCGATTAAAGATATTTTTCCGCGCTATAAAACCATGAAAGGATACCAAGTAAAGCGTAAAGCTGGTTGGGATACGCATGGTCTACCAATAGAGTTAGGTGTAGAAAAAGAATTAGGAATTACTAAAGAAGACATTGGTAAGAAAATTTCTGTGGAAGATTATAATGCAGCCTGTAGAAAAGCAGTAATGCGTTACACGGATATTTGGAATGATTTAACTCAGAAAATGGGGTATTGGGTAGATATGGAAGATCCATATATTACTTATGAACCAAAATATATGGAATCTGTTTGGTGGTTGCTAAAAGAGATTTATAATAAAGAATTAATTTACAAAGGTTATACCATTCAGCCTTATTCACCAAAAGCAGGTACAGGTTTAAGTTCTCACGAACTAAATCAACCAGGAACTTACCAAGATGTAACAGATACTACAATTGTTGCGCAATTTAAGGCAGTAGAAAATACACTTCCAGGTTTTTTACAAAACGAAGGAACTATTCATTTTATAGCTTGGACAACAACTCCTTGGACGCTGCCAAGTAATACAGCATTAACTGTTGGGCCAAAAATTGAGTATGTTTTAGTAGATACTTTCAATCAATATACGTTTGAACCAACAAAAGTTGTGTTGGCAAAAAAATTAGTTGGAAAACAATTTGGAGGGAAAAATAGTGTTCGAGTTGAAACCTTAGAAGAACTAAAAGCGTATAATTCTGGTGATAAAAAGATTCCTTTTTATGTAGTAAAAGAATTTATAGGTAAAGATTTAGTTGGAATTAAGTACGAGCAATTATTAGATTACGATTGTAAGTTTGAAAACAAACAAGACGCTTTTAGAATAATTTCTGGAGATTTTGTAACTACAGAAGATGGAACAGGAATTGTACACACCGCGCCAACTTTTGGAGCAGATGATGCTTTAGTAGCAAAACAAGCAGTGCCTCCAATTCCACCCTTATTAATTAAGGATGAAAATGATAATTTAGTTCCTTTAGTAGATTTACAAGGTAGATTCAGAAAAGAAATTAAGGATGATATTTATGGTTTTGCAGGAGAATATGTTAAAGCAGAATATTTAAATGAAAAAGATTTAGAAGTAGCATTAGAAATTCAACAAGAAAAATTAACGGAGGTTTTAAAAAATCAAGACAAATATTTATCTGTTGATGAACGTTTAGGACTGAAGTTAAAGAACGAAAACAAAGCTTTTAAAGTCGAAAAATACAAACACAGTTATCCGAATTGTTGGCGTACAGATAAACCAATTTTATATTACCCGTTAGATTCTTGGTTTATTAAAGTAACCGATGTAAAAGACAGAATGCACGAGTTGAACAAAACGATTAACTGGAAACCTGAATCTACAGGAACTGGACGTTTTGGAAACTGGTTAGCAAATGCAAACGATTGGAATTTATCTCGTTCTAGATATTGGGGAATTCCATTACCAATCTGGAGAACAGAAGATGGTAAAGAAGAAATTTGTATAGGTTCTGTAAAAGAATTAAAAGAACAGATGGCAAAGGCTGTTGAAGCTGGCGTTTTAGCAAAAGATATTTTTGAAGATTTTGAAGTCGGAAATATGACTGAAGAAAACTATGCGAAAATAGATTTACATAAGAATATTGTAGATGAAATTGTGTTGGTTTCTGCAACCGGACAACCAATGAAACGTGAAAGCGATTTAATTGATGTTTGGTTCGATTCTGGTTCTATGCCTTATGCACAATGGCATTATCCGTTTGAAAATAAAGAAAACATTGATGGTGGGAAAGCTTTTCCAGCAGACTTTATTGCAGAAGGAGTAGATCAAACAAGAGGTTGGTTTTATACCATGCATGCCATTGCAACAATGGTTTTCGATTCTATAGCATATAAAAACGTGGTTTCTAACGGATTGGTTTTAGATAAAAACGGACATAAAATGTCTAAACGTTTAGGGAATGCAACAGATCCGTTTACAACTTTATCTACCTATGGTGCAGATGCAACACGTTGGTATATGATTTCTAATGCAAATCCTTGGGACAACTTAAAATTTGATTTAGAAGGGATTGAAGAGGTAAAACGTAAGTTTTTCGGAACGTTATACAACACCTATTCGTTCTTTACTTTATATACAAACATTGATGGTTTTTCTTACAAAGAAGCAGATATTCCTTTAGAAAAAAGACCAGAATTAGATCGATGGATTTTATCTGAATTACACACTTTAATTAATAAAGTAGATAAATTCTACGAAGAATATGAACCTACGAGAGCTGCAAGAGCAATATCAGACTTTACTCAAGATTATTTAAGTAACTGGTATGTGCGTTTAAGTAGAAGACGTTTTTGGAAAGGAGATTATCAAACAGATAAGATTTCTGCATATCAAACTTTGTACACATGTATGAATACGATTGCAAAATTGGGTGCACCAATTGCACCTTTCTTTATGGATCGATTGTATCAAGATTTAAATTCTGTTACTCAAAAAGAAACATCAGAAAGTATTCATTTAGCAAATTTTCCAAAATACGATGCAAGCTTTGTAGATAAAAGTTTAGAACGTAAAATGGAAAATGCGCAAACAATATCATCTTTGGTTTTATCGTTAAGAGCGAAAGAGAAGATAAAAGTACGCCAGCCATTGCAAAAAATAATGATTCCTGTTGATAATGCACAACAGAAGGAAGAAATTTTAGCAGTTGCTGATTTAATTAAGAACGAAGTAAATATTAAAGAAATTCAGATTTTAGACGATGCTTCAGAAATTTTAATCAAACAAATTAAGCCGAATTTTAAAACATTAGGGCCAAAGTTTGGAAAAGATATGCGTTTTATAGCTGCTGAAGTTCAAAAGTTTAATCAAGAAGATATTAACAAAATAGAGAAAGATAAAAACATTCTTCTTAACGTTAATGGAAAAAATATTACTTTGGAACTCTCGGATGTAGAGATATCATCTAAAGACATAGAAGGTTGGTTAGTCGCAAATGAAGGTTCGTTAACGGTTGCTTTAGACGTTACTATAAGTGAGGAATTGCACAAAGAAGGAGTTGCTAGAGAGTTGGTAAACAGAATTCAGAATGCGCGTAAAGACACTGGTTTAGAAGTAACAGATAAAATTAAATTAACGGTTTTAAATTTCGAAAACCTACAAAAATCTATCACAGATAATAAGGAATACATTATGAGTGAAACATTAACCAAAGAATTGGTTTTTGTAGATGAGTTAAACAATGGTACAGAAATTGAATTTGATACCATTAAAAGTAGAATATTAATAGAAAAATTGTAAGAATATGTCAGACGTTAAATTAAGATATTCAGATGCAGATTTACAAGAGTTTAAAGCAATTATAGATCAAAAAATTACAAGGGCAGAAACAGATTTAGAGTCATTAGAAAGTTCGTATAAAAATAATGCTGGTAATGGTACAGATGATACATCACCATCATTTAAATCATTTGATGAAGGTTCTGAGGTAATGAGCAAAGAGTCTAATGTGCAGTTAGCAATACGACAAGAAAAGTTTATTAGAGACCTTAAAAATGCCTTAATGCGTATAGAAAATAAAACATACGGTATTTGTAGAGTTACACGTAAATTAATTCAAAAAGAGCGCTTAAAATTAGTGCCTCACGCTACTTTAAGTATTGAAGCAAAACGCAAACAATAGTATTTAAAAAAGCTTCCATTATTTGGAAGCTTTTTTTTATTGTAAACAACAAAAACTGTCGTTTGAGGGTTTTTCTGAAGTATGAAGAAAAATTGTTTCCGAAAATTCGGGAGAGAACTTATATTATTAATGAAAAATTATATCTTTCTTATTTGTTTTTTTTCAGTTTCTTTTTTAGGATTCTCTCAAAAAAAAGCAATAAAAAAATTTACAACCGCTGCGAAAACAATTAGTATTTTTACAGAAGGGTTAGATGATTTTGTGTTAGAAAATTCAGATTCTGAGTTTATAGAAGTTTTTTTGTATGCAGAAAACCCAAACAAACAGCATATTATTGTTGAAGAAAAAAATAGGGAAACGGAAATAAGATTTAAAATTCCTGTTTTTAAAAATGAAGATGAAATCTTTAGAAAGTATATTACAAAAAGATTAAAAAGAGCAACAGCAACCATTAAACTTCCAAAAAATAGTGCTATTTCTATTTTTGGAGAAAACATTAATATTACGTCTAAGAGTTACAACGGAGACTTAAGAGTTTTTATAGAAAATGGGATTGTGAAATTAGATACGATTCAGCAAAATTTAGAATTAAAAGTGTTCTCTGGCAATATCTTAGGAACTTTTAAAAAGACAAACCTTAAAGCAGTTTCTAATCTTGGGAAAATTAAAATTGACGGCAATTTTTATCAAAAAAAATATCAAGAAAAAGAACTTTCAGTAACTACAAAAGTATCAATTACTACAATAAAAGGGAATATTTTCTTAACACACCAATAAATATAATAATAGTGTTATTTTTGTGTCCATAAAATCAAAAAAAATGTCAAAGAAGAAGCTGGCAATTCTTACTATAATTATCGCTATTTTATTAGATCAGATTATAAAAATCTATGTAAAAACTCACTTTGTTTTAGGTGAAGAAGTCTTAGTTTTCGATTGGTTTAGAATCCATTTTACCGAAAACAACGGAATGGCAATGGGTTTTGAATTTGGTGGTAAAGCAGGAAAACTTTTTTTAACTTTATTTAGATTGGTTGCAGTTTCTGCAATTATTTATTGGTTAATTGGTACTATAAAAAGTAAAGTACACAATGCTGTAATTATAGCAATATCTTTAATTTTTTCTGGTGCAGTTGGTAATATTATAGATTCTGTTTTTTACGGAGTTATTTTTGATAATTCTAATCATAAAATAGCAACGTTATTTACAGACAAGCCATACGGCACTTTGTTTCATGGTAAAGTTGTAGATATGTTTTATTTTCCTCTTTGGCAAGGAACATTACCAGAATGGATTCCTTTTATGGGAGGAGAATTCTTTACTTTCTTTCAATATATATTTAATCCTGCAGATGCTTTTATTTCTGTTGGAGTTGCGTTATTATTTATTTTTAACAAACAAGCTTTTCCTAAAGAAGAGAAGAGAGTAGAAGCATAATTGTTTTTAGAGATTACAAAGAAAAAGACATAAATTCCTTGTTTTTAATGATAAACAGATGTTCTTTATAGCACTTCGTTTCAAATTGGAGTCGCTATAACTAACAATGTGCAATACATAGTCTAAGAGGTACTTAGGTTAATATACTATAACTTTGAGTGAGTTTTAGTTTTTGGTAAAAATAGATCAATTTTTATTTTTGTTTAAAATCAGAAGTTAATAGGAACACTTTAATTCTTAATGATTTAAGAAGGTTATTTTTAAAATAAAGAAAGGCTGTCAAAATTAATTTTGACAGCCTTTCTTATTTAAGCATTGTTACTTTCCTGTTTTTATTAGAATCCGCTTCCAGGAGCTTCAGGGCTTGCAGCTTGAGCTTTCTGCGGATTTAAGATCATATAGGTTCCTAATGCAGTTAGGGCTGCATATTTACCATAGCTTCCAATTTTCTTAATAGCATCTTTACGAGTAATTTCTTGTGATTTATCGTGAGTATTTTCGTTTTGTTTTTTCATGATATTTTGTCTTTAAAATTCTCGTTATTATTCTAAAATTATTTTTTTGTTTAATTTCCCGTTTTCTGTTTCAAGTTTTACTAAGTAAATACCTTTAGACAATTGTGGTAAAGAAATATCTTTAACACCAGTAGAATTAAAAGAGGTTTGTTTTACTTGTTTCCCTAAGATATTATAAATAGTTAAGTTTGTATTTCCTAAAGGTAAACCTGTAAGTCTTAAGTTAGAGTTATTAGTTTTATATACACTAACATTCTCTAAACTTAAGTTGTCTTTAACACTTAAAGACTTGTTATAAGTAGTATGAATGTAAAATTGACCAATATCTTTACTATCTTCTTCTAAAGTTATTTTATAGTCTTTTTCTGTAAGATTAATAAACTTATTATTTACTCTATCTTCTAAGAAAACATTTATATTTTCAGGTAGATTTAAACCTTCTATAGAAAATGTTAAGACTTCTTGTGATTTAGCAATAACTCCAACAGGTACTACCATGTCTTCGTAGTTTGCGTTTGGTAAAGCTTGTATGGCAAAATTTACACCATTACTATTACTTGGTAAATGTGTAAAAATATTAAAATTAGAACTTACTCCTGTAAAAGTACCTATATCAGAACCAGGGTCTAAACCAATAGTTTTGTTTTCTATATATCTAATTTTTGTTGAAGAGTTTTTAGTTCCATCAGTAAGTTGTAAAATAATTTCTGGATAGCTTGTACCACTTTTTAGAAAAATATCTCCAGAATGGTGATTTTGCATGTCTTCAGTAAAACTAACATAAGTACCACCTGCATCAGGAGCATGAACAAAAAATCCTTGTCCTGGAGCAATATAGAAGGCTGCATCATCTACAGATTTTTCTACATAATTTGTTCCATCCCATAAATATAAACCAGCTCTTGAAGGATCAAGGTTTTCGGCATCAATATTTACTTTCAAAAAGTTATTCGTTGCATCAGCAGTATTACTACCACTTAAAGGTGCTGTATATGGGTTACCTACTAAGTTCCATCTATTTCCTGCAGGGTTATCTCCACCATCAGTAATAGGGTAAGTTTTATCAGTAGTATTTAAAGTTCCTGAGAAAATTAAGTTACCTGCAGTACTTTTTTGTATTGAATATCCTTTACCTGCAGTATATGTTCCTGCAGTAGTTAGGGGGTTTGCACCTGTTCCTATACCTGTTGCACCTGTGTAGTAGTTCCAACGAGAAGCACTTACAACGTTATTTACATAAGGAGCAATTGCATATTTATTTCCACTAGTATTAACCTTTCCAGAATGACTACTAATGTTTATACCTGAAATTGGAGCGGAAATTAAATGCCAGTTTGCACTTAAATCTCTCTTATAATTAACATTACTAATTCCTGTATGATTTCCTTTAAGTATTAAAGAACCGTTAGTACCCCAATTTGATAATATAGTTAATTCTCCATTTTGGTTCAAATTACCGTTGATTGTTATAGAATAACCTTCTACTATATACAAAACTCCACCTATACTTATACTTAAATCGTTCACAGTAACATTTGTTTTATCTAAGAAAATAATTTTAGTAGCTACATCAACATTATCTGTGCTAATAGGTAATCTTCCTAATGACCAGTTACTAAGAACTGACCACACTCCAAATGCTGGGATAAATAAATTTGTTTGATTTGCTTGTGTTGTGAAATTTAAAGAAGTAGCATCAGTAAGAGCAATACCTGCATAATTATTACCAAGAGCATCTTTAAAAGCTGTATTACTTATTTGAATATAATAGCCTGTATTTAAATCAAAATCAGAAGAAAGATTTATAGTCACAGTATTAGTCTCTACAGTAACAGCAGCTGTAGTAACATCTATAACTTCAAAAGATCTATCATCTGATGTCTGTCTTATAAATATATATCCTGTTCCCTTACTAATATTTTCATTAAATGTTAATGTAATATTTTGGTTAAGAACTACTCCTGTTGAGTCGTCTGTAGGGTTAGAGGAAGTTAAAGTTGGGCCAGCATTATCTACAACAAACGTATTATTGTTCGTTCCTGTTGATGTTAAATTAGTTAATACATTACCAACTATATCAGTAATATTTTGTCCACTTGCAAAAGCTAAGGTAACTGTTGCGTTTAAACTTGCTAAATTTCCACCAGAAGTTGTTACTCTGTAAACATTCCCACTTGGGTTAGTTACCGATGCAATTGATGCGGTTGTTCCGTTAACTGAAAAATCATCTGCACTTACATTTACTACAGCGCTATCAAAAGTTACATCCCATACTAAGGCATCTGCATTTGTAGGGCTTGTTGTAGGGCTTTGACGAGTAATACTGCTAATAAGTGGATTAGTATTATCTAATACAAACGTATTATTGTTTGTACCAGTTGGTGTTAAATTAGTTAATACATTACTAGAAGCATCAGTAATATTTTGTCCACTTGCAAAAACTAAGGTAACTGTTGCATTTAAACTTGCTAAATTTCCACCAGAAGTTGTTACTCTGTATACATTCCCATTTGGGTTAGTTACCGATGCAATTGATGCAGTTGTTCCGTTAACTGAAAAATCATTTTCACTTACATTTACTACAGCGCTATCAAAAGTTACATCCCAAGCTAAAGCATCAGCATTTGTTGCACTAGTTGTTGGGCTTTGACGAGTAATACTTGTAATACCAGGAGCAATACCATCAATAGCGATAGCTGTATTAGCACCTAAAGAGTTAGCAGCACCTGGAGAAGCTAATGTTAATGTAGCATTACTACCACCAGCATCCTGAATACTAGTTCCTGCAGTTAATGAGTTTATTGCCGTATAATCTAAATCTGCACTTTCATCTCCCGCTTGAACAGTATATGTAAAGAAAAGGGTATTACTACCACTACCAGTTCCATTATAATTAATGGTTCTATCTATTGTACCAGTTTCTAAAGTTAATTGAGGTGTACCAGAAACAGTTACGTTTTCTGAGAATATAACACTAATTATTATATCATTACCAGTACCGTACGTTCCATTAGATGTAAAAGAGCTTACACCATTTATAATAGGTGCTACTGCACTTGATATAACCGTAGTTGTATTATCTGTAGTTGTATCTGCACTATCATTAACAGCAACTGTAAAAGTTGTAATTTCTGAAGTGCTTGTTCTGTTGTCTGTTGGGTTAAAGGATAATGCTCTTAATTTAGCTTGTAAATCTAAAGGAGAAGTACTTGCTATAACATAAGGTCCTGAACCAGTTAAACTAGTACCAGTTAAAACACCTTTTGCATTATCATCTAAAGTTATAGTTGCAGATAGGTTATCTCCATCTGCATCTGAAGTTGTTATGGAAGAAAAGGGAGTTAGAGTAGCATTGTCATTTACTGTTTGTCCTGCAGAAGTACCACCAATTACTGGAACTGTGTTCGCAACAACTGCATCCCATTTAAAAGCATCTAAACCTAAATAATCTAAATTTCCAGTTCCAGAAAAAACTAATTCATCTATTATTTTGTTAGAATTATCTACACCTCCTTCTGAAACAAAATTAATATGTGTATAACCATTACTAGGAGTAAAATTAGGTTTTACATCTGCAAAACCATTAGTTTTAGTAATTGTGAAAACTGGAGTGGTATTACCATCTTTTTTACCAATTATTGTTAAGGTGCCAGTATGTGCACTCAATGTTTTTCTGGAACAAAAAAGATATAATTCTTTTACGGTAAAATAATTTGTATTATTAGTTTTTATTGTAAAGTTAGTTCCGTCATTTTCAATATATTGACTTTTATTGTCTATAAATTTATTATCTGCACCACTACCATTCCAACCAGCACCATTGAATAATTCTATATTATATAAATCTCCTGGAGAAGTAGAAGTTATATTAAATACCTGGCCATTATTGGTAAAAGATCTTGAGCCAGTAGTTTCAGTCTCAAAATCTTCCGTAGTTTGAGCAAACGAGAAGTTGCTAATTAAAATAAATAAAAATAAAAAATGAGTAATTTTTTTCATGTCTTTTAATATTTAGTTGTTGAGGAATAGTTTTACAAACAAAGCTAAATAACAAACAAGAGAGTTCCAAAAAAATGTCGTGAGTGAACCCTTTTTTGTCGTGAATGATTTTTTTTGGTTAAAAAGAGATGCTTTAGTTTATTTTTTAGTTTAAAAAGTCTTTGTAGATTTTACAAAGGATGCTATTCAAATTAAATTTAGATGAATTTGTTTTTTTGAAAAAGGTTCTAAAAATCATCAATTTTATGTTGTGGATAATTCAATTGATGCTTATTTAGTCGTTTCTGTAGATTAAAAAAGGAATAATTTTAAATAGAAAAAGGTTGCCATGTTATTATGGCAACCTTTGTTTATAAGTACTATTATCCCCCAATATTAATACTTAATTATTAAAATCCGCTTCCAGGAGCCTCAGGGCTTGCAGCTTGTGCTTTCTGTGGACTTAAGATCATATAGGTTCCTAATGCAGTTAGGGCTGCATATTTACCATAGCTTCCAATTTTCTTAATAGCATCTTTACGAGTAATTTCTTGCGGTTTATCGTGAGTATTTTCGTTTTGTTTTTTCATGATGTTTTGTCTTTTAAAATTACTGTAATTATTCTAAAATTATTTTCTTATTCAATTTGCCGTTTTCTGTTTCAAGTTTTACTAAGTAAATACCTTTAGACAATTGTGGTAAAGAAATATCTTTAACACCATTAGAATTAAAAGAGGTTTGTTTTACTTGTTTCCCTAAGATATTATAAATAGTTAAGTTTGTATTTCCTAAAGGTAAACCTGTAAGTCTTAAGTTAGAATTGTTAGTTTTATATACGCTAACATTGTCTAAGTTTAAGTTATTTTCTATACTTAAAGATTTGCTAGAAGTAGTATGTATGTAAAATTGACCTACATCTTTACTATCTTCTTCTAAAGTTATTTTATAGTCTTTTTCTGTAAGATTAATAAACTTATTATTTACTCTATCTTCTAAGAAAACATTTATATTTTCAGGTAAATTTAAGCTTTCAATAGAAAGTGTTAAAGTTTCGTTCGCTTTAGCAATAATTCCTATAGGTATTACCATGTCTTCATAATTACTTTTAGGTAGTGTTTGAATTGCTAGTTTTCTACCATCGTTATCACTTAATAATTGAGTATATACAGCTAAATCATATGTTACACCACCAAACATTTTAGAATCATATCCATTGTCAAAGCCTTTGGTCTTATTTTCTGCATAAAATACTCTTGTAGATTTTTTATCTCCATCATTTTCAATAAATAGTTCAAAAGATGGTGCAGGTTCTTTTTTCGAAAATGTATCTGATTGATGACTTTGATTAGAGCTAGAATATGTAAGATTCATTGTTCCTCCTGGTAATGCATTAAATGCTTCTACAAAGAAACCTTGTGTAGGTGCAATTTCTAAAGGAGTCATGGCATTACGAGTTGTGTATTGTGTACCATCCCAAAGCCAAATTGTTTGTTCTTCCAATTTCGATGAATTCTGATTCGTAAGTGTAAAAGAATTGATAAAAGAAGTATATGGATTTCCTAATAAGTTAAAATTATTTCTTGAGCCAGTTGTAATAGGAACAGTTACATTAAAAGGATTTATGTTACCAGTAATAGCTATATTACCAGGAGTCGCTAACTTTACTGAGGCACCATACCCACGTACTACAGGGCCTGTAGAGGCCGCGTTTGCGTACGTCCAAGGATTGCTTCCATCGTTGTTATATAAAGCCACACCTATATTACTTCCTGTTCCTGAAGCAAAGGTATTGTTGGCAATTAAATCATCTTGCGTTGTATTATTAAAAGGAGTTGCTACTAAGTACCAGTTGGTTGTTGGTAAATTTCTAGTATAGGTTACCTTTGCATTTACTGTTGAATTTGCAATTAAAGAAGCGCCAGAACTAATGTTTATGGTGTTTACAGTAACTGATGTATAGGTAGTTACAGGAAACGGTGTTCCAGCAGGAATAATAACATCAGATGTACTGGTAGGAACCGTATTGGTATTCCAGTTAGAAGGTTCAGACCAATTAATATTTGTTACTCCTATCCAAGTTACTGTATTGGTTTGAGTAACTGTAGAAACATCTACATCATTAGATGTATTTCCAGCGGTATCTTCTGCTGCTACTACAAAATTATTATTACTTTCTGCGGTTAAGCTCACAGCAAAACTCCAAGTATTTCCTATTACAGTTGCAGAACCTAAAGAAGTTGCATTATCAGCAGTTCCGTCGTTATTAGCATCTGCGTAAGCGTTTACAGTAACTCCATTTTCAGTATGTGTACCCGAAATTGTTTGTGTAGTGGTACCTACAGTTATTGCACTAGCAGGAGTAGTAACTACTGGGTCTGTTGGACCGGCAGTATTATCTATCGTTAATTCAAAACTCGTTGCATCAGTAGCTGTGTTACCAGCTAAGTCTGTAACAGTAGCAACTACTTCATAACTTACTCCATTTACAAAAGTACCTAATGTACCAGCGGCAGGTGTATCGGTCCCTACATTTACAGTCCAATTTCCAGTTCCGTTAGGTACTACATTATATGTTGCCCCATTTACAATAACAGTCATCGTTTCACTACTAGGTAAAGCAGTACCTAAAGCGTTTGTTCCTGTAATAGTAGGTGTTACATTATTTGTCGTTTGTGCAACAACTGTTGGAACTGTAGGATCTGTAGTATCTATAGTTATTTCAAAATTACTAATATCAGTAGCGGTATTTCCAGCTAGATCTGTTACGGTAGCAACTACTTCAAAACTAACTCCACCTATAAAAGTACCTATTGAACCAGCAGCAGGTGTATCAGATCCTATATCTAGGCTCCAATTACCACTAGCATTTGGGACTACATTATATGTTGCTCCATTTACAGTAACTGTCATGGTTTCACCTGTAGGTAAAGCAGTGCCTAAAGCGTTTGTTCCTGTAATAGTAGGAGTTGTGTCATTGGTTGTTTGTTGAACAACTGTTGGAACTGCAGGATCATCTGTATCAACAGTTACAGATTGATTTGGTGAGCTTAAAGTTATACGATTCAATTCAGCACGCGCTGATATCGTAGCTGTAGCGTTGTTTCGCAAAGAACCAAAAACGGCAGGAAAACGAAAAGCGAAAACTCCCATTGAATTTGTTGTTCCTGTTACTCCAAAAGTAGTTGTTGGAGTACCGTTTATAATTAAAGTAATTATACTACCTGGTTCTGCTGTACCATTTACAGTTGGTTTATTATCATTGGTAATATAATCAGTAGTACTTGCTCCTGTATCATCAGAAATACTTGTAATAACAACAGGAGTATTATTTACTTGATTTACTGTAATAGTAAATGTTCTATTATCTGAAGTGTCATCGTCACCAACATTCGCTGTGCCACCATTATCCATAATGTTTACCATAACTGTTGCAGTACCAAAAAGATTAGTTGCTGTAGTATAGGTTAAATTACCTGATGCATCAATAGCTGGTTGTGCACTAAATAAGCCATTATTATTATTAGACACATTAAAAAGAAGTGTTTGTGTTACTTCTGCATCTCCATCTTCTAAAGCTGTTGCAAAACCTGTTACAGTTTGTGGGCCTGCATCTTCATCAACCACTTCTTGCGTTCTTACTGTAAAACTTGGTTCGTCATTTACTGCAGTAATGTCAAAAGTTACTGTTGCATTGTTGGAATTAGCTGTACCATCATTTGTTGTAAAGGCTATTATTCCAGCTAAAGTACCATTCAAACCCGCTGTTGGTGTAAACGTTGCTGCATCTAAAGCCTTGTTTATGTCAGTTAATGAACCTTCTGCTGTAAAACTAGCAGATCCATTACCTGCGCCTCCAAAGGTGATACCTGAAGTACCCAAAGTTAAAATACCTCCTGTAATGGTAAATGTTGCTGTTTGTGTATCTCCTGCTTCTGCGTCTGTAATACTTACAGTGTCATCTAAAGCGATATTTGTATCATCTTCGGCTACTGTTGGTGCAGGAAATGCAGTTGCTATTGGAGCATTATTTACTGATCCTAAAGTTAATTGATCAAAAACTATTTGTTCTTGATTACCTCCTGAAAAATTAGAAGTAATTGTAATCGAGTTTACTCCAATAAAACCCAGTGCAACATCAGTTGAAGAAGCAAAGGTATTAGTTTCATTAACAGCGGTATTTGTGCCTCCTGTTGGTGTAAATGTCCAGGTTCTTGAGTGAATTGTTTGAGCACTAATAACTCTAATGGTATTTACGTTTACAGGTATGCTAAAAGAAATAATCATTTCTTCAGTATTTGTTGATCCGCTATTATGGAAAGCTATTTGATTTGTACCAAATGCTGGAACATTTGCAATAGCAGTATTGTTAGCTCCACTGTTTTTAGTAACTATGGTCATTGTTATTCCAGAAATTGTTTCTGTTACATCAGTTGGTGTATTGTCTGTTGTTGTTGCAGGTGTAAGGTCAAAGGTTTGTGAATTGGTTGTTAAACAAAAAGAAATGAAAAATAGAGATAGAAAGACATTCTTTCTAATTTTTTTGCTTTTACTGCTAAAAAATAAAAAATTGTAAAGTTGTTGCATAAGATAGTTTTTTAGTTGGAATTGTTTATGTGAAATCATGCTAATAAACCAACAGCAATAAATTTTTTATTAGTGTTGGTTTATTTTTAATATAATTGAATATTGTTAGTTTCTTGAAGGAAAAATACCTACTAAGGCAATAATGTAATTTATTGTTAAATATGGTTGCATAATATTATGTGCTTGGCTTCCTCCATTGTTTAAAATAGTTAAATCAGCATTTCCGCTTAAAGTTTGCCCATTTACAACACTACCAGCTGCTGGTGGACCAAAAGATTTAACATTTTGAACACCTAAGCTAGCTGGTATATTTGCAATTGCTGGAACATCTCCAGCTTGAGGAGTTTCATTAACAGCAGTTTTAGTACTTAATTGTGCGTGTTGGTCTGCAGCTGCACTATTACTAGTTAAATGATTATGAGAAGGCATTTCAAGAATTGTTAATTTATTGGTTGGGGCACCTCCTCTTTGTCCCAATTTATAACTAGGTAAGCCTGGTCCATTTCTAGGTCCTATAGCAACTCTACCACGTAAATCTGGTAGCGCAAAAGATGTTCTTCCATCACCACCGTAAGTAGTTCCAAGTATAGCAAAAAGGGCTTGGTTTTGAGAAATAGACAATAATTGACCATCACAATAGGCCCATCCTCTAGGAGCAAAATTCCCAGCAAATATTTTTATTTCCCCTATAAGAGGAGTGTCTTGTGCGTTACCTTCTGTGTTTGATAGTAGACAGATAAAGAGTAAAGCGATAAATTTAATTTTTAGTTTCATAATGTAAGAAATTTTGTTGGTTAAGGTGTTTCAAATTTATTATTAATGCTTTATTGGTTTTAGAGTACTTATACCTAAAAAGTAAATGGGGGTATAAATACCTGTTCATTATGTATTTGTATTCTTTTTTTTAGAATATAATTCTAAACTAAAATCTGGAGTCATTTCTATTAACTTTCAGTCTCAAAATCTTCCGTGGTTTGAGCAAACGAGAAGTTGCTGATAAAAATAAAAAATGAGTAATTTTTTTCATGTCTTTTAATATTTAGTTGTTGGGAATAGTTTTAAAATCAAAGCTAAATAACAAACAAGAGAGTTCCAAAAAAATGTCGTGAGTGGGCACTTTTTTGTCGTGAATGATTTTTTTTAATTAAAAAGAGATGCTTTTAGTTTATTTTTTAGTTCAAAAAGTCTTTGTAGATTTTACAAAGGATGCTATTCAAATTAAATTTAGATGAATTTGTTTTTTTTTTTTAAAAAAAAGGGTTCTAAATATTATCAATTTTCTGTTATTTATGATTGCATGCTATAGATAATTCAATTCATACTTTTTTAGTATTTTCTATAGGTCAAAAAAGGAATAATTTTTAAATAGAAAAAGGTTGCCATGTTATTATGGCAACCTTCGTTTATAAGTACTATTATCCCCCAATATTAATACTTAATTATTAGAATCCGCTTCCAGGAGCTTCTGGGCTTGCAGCTTGAGCTTTCTGCGGACTTAATATCATATAAGTTCCTAATGCAGTTAGGGCTGCATATTTACCATAGTTTCCAATTTTCTTAATAGCATCTTTACGAGTAATTTCTTGTGATTTATCGTGAGTATTTTCGTTTTGTTTTTTCATGATATTTTGTCTTTAAAATTCTCGTTATTATTCTAAGATTATTTTTTTGTTTAATTTCCCGTTTTCTGTTTCAAGTTTTACTAAGTAAATACCTTTAGACAATTGTGGTAAAGAAATATCTTTAACACCAGTAGAATTAAAAGAAGATTTCATTACTTGTTTACCAAGCACACTGTACATGGTAATAGTAGAAGCTCCTTTTGGTAAACCAGTTATTCTTAAATTAGCATTGTCTAATTTATAAATACTTACATTTTCTAAAGCAACATTTTTATCTACACTTAAAGATTTTTGAGCAGTAGTATGTATGTAAAACCTCCCAGTTCCACTTAGTGCTTCATTTAAAGTAATTTTGTAAGTACTTTTGGCTTTATCTAAACGTGTAAAAGTATTTGTTTCTCTATCTTCTAAAAATAACTTTATGTCTGTAGAAAAGTTAGTAGCGTTTAAAGAGAATATCATTTTTTTGCCAGCTGCCGCTTTTACACCAACAGGAATCACCATGTTTTCAAGATCAGCATTTGGTAATGTTTGTATTGCTAATTTTTTACCTTCATTATTAGCAAGTAATTCTGTAAATACTGAAAAATCAGAAGCTACACCATCAAATATTTTAGAATCATACCCATTATCAAATCCTTTTGTTTTGTTCTCTACGTAAAAAACTTTGGTAGATTTTTTATCTTCATTATTTTGAACAAATAACTCAAAAGACGGTTTAGGAGCTTGTCTCATAAAAGTATCTGAATTTTGATGACTTTGATTAGAGGTAGCAAAAGTAACATTTCCATTAGAAGCTGCTTCTACAAAGAACCCTTGTCCTGGGGCAATTTCTACTGGGCTTACATTGTTGTATGTTGTGTAAGATGTTCCGTTCCATACCCAAATAGTTTCTTCACTAAGCAAACTTGTATTTGTTGCAGCAAATGTTGCAGAGTTTACAAAAGCTGTAAACGGATTACCAATTAAGTTGAAATTATTTCTTGAGCCTGTAGCTATTCCATAATTAACAGGTGTTGTATTTATTGTTCCTGTAATAGACAGGTCTGTAGCAGTTGCTAATTTCACAGATAAACCAATTCCAGGAGTTACAGCACCTGATATGCCAAGTTGTGCATAAAGCCAAGGTGCACCTATAGTATTTGAGTAAAACCCAATACCAATATTAGAACCGGTTCCTGTAGCAAAAGTTGTATTACTGATAATATTTTGCAAAGTTTCACCTGCAACAGGTGAAGAAATTAAATGCCAATTTGTATCTGTTATATTTCTTTTATAAGTTATAGTACCTGTAACAGAGCTTTGTGGTATAAATGACGCTCCAGAATTAATTGTTAAATTATTAAATGTTACAGCAGAAGTAGCTGTTGGGTAATTTGTTAATCCATTTGGAATAATAATGTTTGCATTTGTTGTAGGGACAACATTGGTACTCCAGTTTAATGAGATTCCCCAAGTATTATTAAATGCTCCTGTCCAGGTATAAACTGGAGGTGATTGAATTGTAACATTAGTTGTGGAAGAATTAGAACAAGTACCTGTAGTTGTATAAGTAACAGTGTAAGTAGCAATAGTAGAAGCAGAAAGGTCAATTTCTCCAGTACTTGCATTAATACTTAAACCAGCTGTAGAGGAGAATGTACCTCCAGCTATTCCTGTAATTGTAGGTGTTGGGTCTGTATCGTTAATTGCATAGTTAGCAGAACTATAACTAAATGAAGCATCATCTATAGCATTAACTGTTATCGAAAAACTTTCGGTACCATCACATAAACCTAGTGTGTTATAAGAAATTGTGTATGTCCCAGGAGTAGACGCTGATAAGTCTACGGTTCCAGTATTTGTATTAATACTTAAGCCAGTTGCAGAACTAAAGTTACCGCCAGATACACCTGTAATTGTTGGTGTAGGATCAGCAGCATCGATACAATATGCAGCAGCATCATAACTAAACGAAGCATCTTCTCTAGGTGTTACTGTAATGTCTATGGAAGCACATGAGCCTGGTGTAACACATCCACCTTCACCTCTAACGTAATATGTAGTGGTTCCTGTAGAGTTAGGTGTAACTATTGTTGAAGAACCAGTAACTGTAGCTACAAGAGTTCCTCCACAAGAACCTGTATAAACTTTCCATTCTGTAGCATCATTTTTGTTTCCTGAGATACTCAAAAGAGCGCTGTTTCCGCTACAAATTGTACCAGGAGCAGAAGATAGTGACGGTACGTCTGGGTTTGTACAAGGAGGAGGACAAGTAATATTTGGGCTATAATTAGAAGGTGTTATAGCAAAGGGTGTATTGTTGTCATGGCTCCAGTTTGTATAATCATTTATCTGGGCTCTAATAGCAGCAGCTGTTCCTGTTAATGTACCTATATATTTTGCATTGTCTTTTTCCGTTCCAATTGAAGGGAATAAAGAAACACAATTGGTACCATTTGTTAAGCCAGTAGGTAGTGCTGATCTAGCTGTACCTAATGGGGCTACAGTAGGATCATTCCATTTGGTAGTGTTATCTAGAGCTAGTGGAGTTCCATTTCCGTCATCACCGTTTACACCAGAAATAAAAGTTGGCGTGGTTACTGGCTCTGCAGTTGCTGCTTGATAAGCTAATACTTGGTCACCGCCAGTAAGACTCCAACTTGCGCCAGATTCTAAAGTTGCTGTTGCTCCTGAAACATTACACTCAATTGTAAAAGTACTAATGCCAGTTTCGTTAATGTGAACAACTGTACCACAAGGAAGTCCGGCAGCAGGTGCTGTGTATTTTATATGTCCTTCGGTAGTTCCTGCCCAAGATCCGATACCTACAGTATTCCAACCTTCTTCGGTAAAGAATATAACTTCGTTAGCAGGAATACTATTTAAAGTTATAAATGCAAAGTTGTCTGAAACATCTGTATTGTAGCCAATAAAAGCGATATCTCCAACAGCCATTTGCGCTTGCAAAAAATAACTTGTTAAAAATAATGAGCAAATAAGTAGTAGTTTTTTCATAATTGTTTGATTAAAAATTTATTAAACAACAGTTTATAATTTATTGATGTCAAAAATAAGTTAAGCTATTGGTTAAAAAAATAGGTATTTATACCTGTTTTTTTAACCAATAGCTTAACTTATTAAAAATTAATGACATAGATAAGAATTAAACCACCCTTGGCTTGTACTTTCTTCTTCTGTAAGTTTTGCTAAGTTAAATAGATTGTTTTTGGGTAATTCTATGATTTGTTTTCGAATAACATTATTGTTTTTATCTACTTCTTGATCCCAGATATAGTGCGCAAAATTTGTTTTATTAAATGGATTGTTAAAATTTATTTTTCCTCGAGGACCATCAATATTAATTTCTTCTATTGATTTTTTTAATGATTGATTTTTTTGCTGTAATGTATTTTTAATAACCAAACCGTTTTCATAACCAAGTAATGCAAAAAAATCTGGTACTTTGTCATACGTTTTTAGGTACATATCTGTAAATTTCTTATTAGAATCGTTCTTAATGTCTTTGTACCAGCTTGATATTGTTTTAATTGCTTTAAATGTTTCAGGAGATTTTTTAACTAAGCGATCTTCTGAAGAAAATGGTAAAGCGTATATGGGATATTTGTTATGAATATTGTTTTTTTCGATAAAATCTAGATGCTCTTCCGCAAATATTCCGTTGTGGAAAGCAACAATTGCTTCTGGGTTAGATTTTTTAATAAAAAGATTCATCAGTTCACTTTCATTTTTATGAGGTTTGTGCGGGGTAATATAATGACCTGCAAATTGGGTAGTTTCTTGGTTTTTTATTCCAATTTCTAATCCTTTTATAAAACCGTAGCCAGATTCGTAATAACAAGAAGAGGTTGTAATTTTTTCAATATTATTTTTAGAAAAGTGGGCTATTAATTTAATTAATGAATCTTGAAGACCTAAAGTGTTTTGATAAACACCAGTTGGTGGTTTTATTGCAAAATTAGTTCCAAAATTTGCGGCAATTAATATTTCTTCATTTTGCGAAACAAATTCTGCTATTTCGGCAAACCCATAATGTCCAAATAAGCCAGTTGTTAACTTAACTTCTTCTTGGATATTTAATTTTTGAATGCTATTTATAATTTGTTTTGGGTCTGAACCAAAACCTGTACCTTCAATTAATAGTTTATAAGAAATGTCTTTTAAACCAAGTTTTAAACCATTGGTAAAAGATTTTCCTATTTGTTTATGCGCATTAGATTGAGGTAATATAACACCAATTTTATTTTCCATTTTGTATATAAAATTAAAGGAGAGCATTAAATATCTCCTTTA
This sequence comes from Polaribacter sp. ALD11, assembly GCF_002831685.1. Lineage (NCBI taxonomy): Bacteria > Pseudomonadati > Bacteroidota > Flavobacteriia > Flavobacteriales > Flavobacteriaceae > Polaribacter > Polaribacter sp. ALD11. The sequence goes on from NZ_CP025119.1 coordinate 2,699,232, forward strand.
TTTAAAATAGATGATTAACTTCTTGATGGGAAAATTCCGAATAAAGCAATACAAACATTAATTCCTAAGAAAGGGTTTCTAGAGTGAATAGGTAAGCTACTACCAGCAAGACTAGTTGTTCCAGAAATTACTACACCGCCAAGTTTGTCGGTTGCATTTGGATCTTCTCTATAAATGGTTGGCATTGAGCCGTCAGTACCTAATGAATTTGCTCCTTCTCCAGATTCGCTAGTATCGTTATCGTTGTTAGTTGTATAAACATCTACGCTTGCGGTTCCGTTAATTAAAGAATGTGCATGCGAAGGCATATTTGCTTGAGTAACATATAAATCTTCTGTACCTCCTCTTTGGCCCCAAGCAATTGTAGAAAGTCCTGGTCCATGACCAGTATGTACTATACTTCTTCCACGTAAATCTGGTAAAGCAAAAGTTGTTCTTCCATCTCCACCAAAAGTGGTGCCTAAAAGAGAAAATAATGCAGAATTAGATGAAATAGCCTGTATTTGTCCGTCACATTTTGCCCAAGTTCTTGGTGCAAAACTAAAACCAAATGGCTGAATTTGTCCTATAAATGGATCCATAGTTATAAATTTAAGTGGTTAATATTTTTTTTCAAATCTATAAATATCAGCTAATGGATTTTAGAGTTTAAATGACTGATAAGTAAAAAGGGTATAAATACCTGGTAAGTATGTGTTTATGTTCTTAAAGTTAAAGTGAAGACTGTTATATGTTAAAGTCTGGAGTAATTTCTATTAATTTTTTTTGAATGCCATAAATAACCAAACCTGCTACATTTTTAGATTGTGTTTTTAAAAGTAAATTGTTTCTATGGCCTTCTACTGTTCTCGGACTTATAAAAAGCTTCTCTGCAATTTCTGTAGTAGTATTTTGTTCACAAATAAGTTCTAAAACTTCAAATTCTCTTTTAGAAAGCAGATTTTTATCTAGATCGCTTTTTATTCGTTTTCCACTAGATGATATAATGTTTTCATGAATAATTTTTAATACTTTTTCATCGTAATAAAATCCTTTTTCATGTACTTGGTTTATGGTGTGAATAACCATTTTTGGACTTGTGGTTTTTAGAAGGTAAGAAGATGCACCAACGTCAATCATATTAGTAATAAAAGATTTGCCATCATAACTAGTTAATGCAATGATCTTAATGTTTGGGTGTGTCTTATGAATAACCTTAGTAGCTTCTACACCATTCATTTCTGGCATTTTTAAATCCATTAAAATAACATCAGGAAATTCTTCTGTATTTGCTATAAAGTCTACTAATTCTTTTCCATTTTCAGCTTCAAAAATAACATTGAAGTTCTTTTCTCTGTTTAGTAAAAAATGAATTCCACTTCTAAAAAGTTGTTCATCGTCTGCAATAACTATATTAATTATATTCATCTTATAGGGGGGCTTATACTATTATTGATATTTTAAAACCTTTATTTTTTGCGGTATTAATAGTGAAGCTTCCTTGTAAAAGTGCTACTCTACTTTCAATATTTTTCATTCCTAACCCTTTTTTACGGTTTAGATCGTTTGCATTAAAACCAATACCATCATCAGTATAATTAAAAAGTAAGGTGTTGTTTTTTGTAATTATATGTATAGTACTATTCTTTGCATTACCGTGTCTTATAGAATTATTAATTAACTCTTGTGTAATTCTAAATAAGTGTAATTCTTTTTCTGGGACTAAGTATTTTTTTGGATATTTTAAATTGTATTCTATGGTAACTTTTCTGCTATTGTTAAATGAATCTGCAAGTTCTTCTATAGCGTCTTTAAGGCCGAATTCACTTAAAATAGGAGGTAACAAGTTGTGCGCAATTTTTCGAGCACTTTCTAATGTTTTATCGGTTGCCTTTAAAATACTATCATTTACAAGTGAATATTCTTCGGGGCTTAATTCTCCATCTTTTAAAAGGTTGGCATTTAAATTAATTACATTTAGTTTAGAACTAATATCATCATGTAAATCTTGTGCAATACGTTTACGCTCATCTTCTTGCGTAACAATAATAGCTTGTATAATTTCTTTTTGATGATTAATTTCTAGGTTTTTTTTCTCCAACTCTTTTTCTACTATCTTTTTTCTTGAGAAAAAGAAAAATAGTAAAAGAGCAACCCCCATTAGGAGGAGCAATAAAACACCTGTTAATACAATAGCAATCACTTGGTTTTCTTGAGTTAAGAGTTCTTCCATTAGGGGATTTTGTAAGACAAAACAAAATTACGGAAAAATAAGTTATCGTAAATATAGTAGATTATATGCTGTATTTATAACGCTTTATAAAAATCGGGTATTTATACTTGGTTTTGTTAATTAACCTCAAGTAGCTGTATATTAATTAATTGTGTTTAAGGATTTTCTAAAGTTTTTATACCATTCTGTAAAAATTAAGATTTGATAAACTAAATAAATAAAGGCATTTAAGAGCCAAATATAATTTTTGAAAGAATGTTCTGAAGTTGAACCGTTAATAAGATTACCAACAGAGAATAAAAAAGTACTAGAAATTAAATAAATAAAAACACCAGAATTTAGATAAATAAATTTTTTTGTAGCATTTAAGTTTTCTGAAAAGAATAAGATAGAATAGAAGACTAAAGGTAAAGAGGTTATGATGACTTCTGTTAAATTAAATTTAAAATAATCTAGAGGGTTTATATAATAAATTATAATAATTAAAAAAGGGATGATAAATAAGAATAGGTTAATTAATCTTTTTTTAATTTTAGATTTTAAGATAGATTTATAAAAAAAACTCAAAAATAAAAATTGCCCCACAAAATAATAATGAGATAAAAAAAGATTAGATATTTGTTGACGACTTAAATAGGAAACACGCATTTGTAGAATAAGACAAAACAAAAGATAATAACAGATTATTTTAAAAGCTATCGATTTTTGTCGATAGCTTTTAAAATAAAGAATTGTATTAAGAGCTAAAATAAAATAGCCTAAATATATTAATACATATTTAAAAGTCATTAATTAGGGCCATTTAAAGGGCTATCTGGATCACAACTAGATGGACAAGGCTCTGAAAAATCGTAAATTTCTCCACCTTCATCATCTAAACTAATTCCGTCTAAAGAAGAAATCATGTCTTTACCATTTTTATCTACACCAACAATCATTAGTTTTTCTATATATACATTTTCACCTTCAACTTTTAATTTTTCTACACCAATATAAGCTCTAACACTTGCGGCACCTTCTAAAATAGCTTCTTTTAAATCTTTTAAAGGAATGTTAAAAGCTCTACAGTCTTGATGTGCGTTATAAGAAGACTCCATTGTACGCCATCTTTTAGTCCATTCTTTTGCAGTTTTTAAACTAATAGTGTTTCTAGGGTTCGGTTTTGGTACGTCGTTTGGTTGTTTTTCCATGTTAAATAGTTTTAAAATTTATAAAAAAGTTTGATTAGATGATAAAACTAAATAAAAATAAATAGAAACGATGTCTTAATACCTGTATTTTAATGTAAAACAGGTGTTTTCACCTATTTTATAAATTAATATTTTTAGGTGTTATACTTTATTCAATATTTAAAAATTGTGTAATTTCGTACCATGTCTGCATCTTTAGAACTTCAAGTAAAAACCTTACCAAATGAACCGGGTGTTTATCAGTATTTTGATAAAAACGATGTAATTATTTACGTTGGTAAAGCTAAAAATTTAAAGAAAAGGGTTTCTTCTTACTTCAATAAAAATCATGAAAATGGTAAAACTAGAGTTCTAGTAAAAAAAATTGTACAGATAAAACATATTGTTGTAGATACAGAAACAGACGCTTTATTATTAGAGAATAACCTAATAAAAAAATACAAACCACGTTACAATATTCTATTAAAAGACGATAAAAGTTACCCTTGGTTGTGTATTAAAAAAGAACGTTTTCCTAGAATTTTTATGACCCGTAGCGTTATAAAAGATGGTTCAGAATATTTTGGCCCTTATACATCTATTAGAACGGTTAGAGTTTTATTAGATTTAATAAAAGAGCTGTATCCGTTAAGAACTTGTAATTACGATTTAAGTTATCAGAATATAAATGAAGGCAAATATAAAGTCTGTTTAGAATATCATTTAAAAAATTGCAAAGGTGCTTGTGAAGGCTTAGAAACCGAAAGTCATTATAACAATTCTATTAAAGAAATTAGAAATATTATTAAAGGGAATTTTAAAGAAAGTTTAGATAAGTTTCAAGAAATGATGTTAGATTTTGCAGAAAAAATGGAGTTTGAGGAGGCACAGAAAATTAAAGAAAAACTTGATTTATTAGGTAATTATCAATCAAAAAGTACCATTATAAATCCGTCTATAAATAACGTAGACGTTTTTTCTATTATTTCTGATGAAACCCATGGTTATGCAAATTTTTTAAAGATTTCTAATGGATCTATTATTCAATCTCACACTACAGAAATTAAGAAAAAATTAGATGAAACAGATAAAGAGTTATTAGAGCTTTTTATTGTTGAAATAAGACAGCGTTTCAATTCTCAATCGCCAGAAATTTATGCACCTTTTAAAGTGAATATGGGTGAAAGTGTAAAAGTTACGGTTCCTAAATTAGGAGACAAAAAACGCATTGTAGAACTGTCTGAAAGAAATGCAAAATATTATAGAATGGAGCAATTTAAGCAAGTACAAATTGTAGATCCAGACAGGCATGTGAAACGGATAATGGCGCAAATGAAAAAAGATTTACGTCTTTCTGTAGAGCCACGTCATATAGAATGTTTCGATAACTCGAATATTCAAGGAACACACCCTGTTGCAGCTTGCGTAGTTTTTAGAGACGGAAAACCAAGTAAAAAAGAATACCGCCATTACAATATAAAAACGGTTGTTGGGCCCGATGACTTTGGTTCTATGGAAGAGGTGGTTTATAGAAGATATAAGCGTTTGTTAGAAGAAGAACAGTCTTTGCCACAATTAATTATTGTAGATGGAGGAAAAGGACAATTATCATCTGCATTAAAAAGTTTAGAGGTTTTAGGTTTGCGAGGTAAAATTGCTATCATTGGTATTGCGAAAAGGTTAGAAGAAATTTATTACCCAGATGATCCGATTCCTTTGTATTTAGATAAAAAGTCTGAAACATTAAAGATTACTCAGTATTTAAGAAACGAAGCACATAGATTTGGAATTACGTTTCACCGAAATAAACGGAGTAAAAGTGCTATAAAATCTGAGTTAGAGCAAATTCCGGATGTAGGAGCACAGACAATTACAACTTTATTGCGTAAATTTAAGTCGGCAAAACGTGTTAAAGAAGCTTCTTTAGAGGATTTAAAAATAGAAATTGGCCATTCTAGGGCTATGAAAGTGTACGAATATTATCACCAAAAGAAATAATGAAAAAGAAATTAATTTACTTGTTTTTAATTTTTACAACCGTAATTTTTAGTCAAAATAAGCAACCTAAGGTTGGTTTGGTTTTAAGTGGTGGTGGAGCCAAAGGATTTGCACATATTGGTGTTTTAAAAGCAATAGACAAAGCTGGTATACAAATAGATTATGTTGGTGGTACAAGTATGGGTGCTATTATTGGTGGTTTATATGCTGCGGGCTATTCTGCAAACCAAATAGAAGAAGTTATTTTAAAAACAGATTTTTTAACGTTGATTAGAGATCGCTTACCAAGAAATTCAGAAACTTTTTTTGAAAAAGAATTTGGAGAGAAAACAGTAATTACGCTTCCTGTAAATAAAGGGAAAATAGGATTACCAAGAGCAATTTCTAAAGGACAAAATGTATTAAATCTATTATTAGAATTATTCGATTCTGTAGACGGAAATCAAGATTTCTCTAAACTTCCTATTCCTTTTTTCTGTATTGCTACAGATGTAGAAAATGGTTCTCCGGTAATATTAGAGAGTGGTTCTTTACCAATTGCTTTAAGAGCTAGTGGTTCTTTTCCATCACTTTTAAACCCCGTCGAAGTTGAAGGTAAGCTTTTAGTTGATGGTGGTATTGCAAATAATTTTCCTGTAAGTATTATGAAAGACAAAGGAATGGATATTGTAATTGGCGTAGATGTCGAAGGAAAATTATTTCAGAAAGAAAAAATTAATTCTGTAGTTGCTTTGTTAAATCAGATTATGAGTTACCAGATGTATCGCAAATCAGATGAAGAAATAAAAAAGTTAGATGTCTATATTCATCCAGAAATATTTAATTATAACGTGGTAGATTTTGACAAAAAAAATGAAATTCTAGAAAAAGGAACTGTTGAAGCAGAGAAATTTGCAAAAGTTTTTGAAGAAATAGCAGCGAAACAAACTGTGAAAAAGAAAAGAAAAACGATCAAATTTAGTACAGAGAGGTTATTAATATCAAGTATTGGTATACAAGGAGCATCTAATTACACTAGAGCTTATGTTTTAGGTAAGTTAAATATTAAAGAAGGAGATAGTTTATCTAGAGCTGACATTACTAAAAAAATACACCTGCTCTCTGCAACAAGAAATTATAATAGAATTGAATACAATTTAATTAAAAAAATAAAAGGTAGTTATTTATTAGATTTTCAATTAAAAGAATCTAATGAAAATGCCAATTTAAAGCTTGGTGTTCATTATGATTTATTGTATAAATCTAGTGTTTTGGCAAATTATAATCAAAAACATTTATTTAAAAATAATGATTTATTTTCTTTAAATATGATTTTAGGAGATAACTTAAGGTACAACTTAACTTATTTTGTAGATAATGGTTTTTATATAAGTTATGGTTTTAGATCTAGATATAACCATTTTAGAAGTAACTCTAAATTTAATCAGGTTTCTGGCTTACCAAACGTAAGTAGTATTAATTTGAGTTATTCAGACCTTAGCAATCAAGTATTTTTTCAAACAACATTTAATAGAAAGTTTGCGTTGGGTTTGGGTGCGGAGCATAAATGGTTAAAAGCTTCTACAGAAACACTAGCTTCTACAACAAGCCCCGAAACAATTCTAGATAAAAGTAATTATTTAAGTGCTTTTGGGTATTTAAAATTAGATACGTATAATAAAAAATATTTTGCAACTAAAGGGTATTTTGCTGACTTAAATTTTAAATGGTATGTAGCTTCATCTGACTATAATAACGATTTTAGAATGTTTTCTCAAGCAAAAGGTACCTTGGGTTTTGCAACAACTCTTGCAGACCGGTTTACATTTCAAATGACAAGTGAAGCAGGTTTTACGCTTGGTAGCCCAACTTCTAATACATTCGATTTTTACCTTGGTGGTTATAATCAGAATTATATAAACACCTTTGTTTCTATGTACGGTTATAAGTTTTCAGATTTATCTGATAACTCCTTTATAAAAACGCAGTTAGATTTAAGATACAGAGTTGGAAGCTCACATTACTTTTCATTAATAGCAAACTATGCAAGGTTAGAGGATAATGTTTTTAGAGATATTAATCTTTTTGATAATATAAAATCTGGATACGCAGTTGGTTACAGTTATGATTCCTTTTTGGGGCCTATAGAGCTAAAATATAGTTGGACACCAGATCATACAGAAGGGTATTGGTTGTTTAATTTAGGGTTTTGGTTTTAAATAAAACGCATAAAAAAAACCATGAAATTCATCATGGTTTTTTTAAAGTTATATAATGTTTAAACTCTAATTATTCTGTTTTGTACTTAAATAGAATTCTTCATATGTGTTTAAGAGGTTCATTAAAGCAGAAATTAAATCTTTTGTTTCTAATAACAAACTAAAATAAAGTGTTGTGTTTTTAGGACTTGTTTCATCTGTTCTAATTCTTGCTACTTGCTTTTCTATAGATGCGGATACATTTTTGAATAACTCTTGCTTCTCGATTAAAATATCACTTAAATTATCAAAAGTTCTTTTTTCAAAAACATCTGCAACTTTTAATAATAAAGAAGACAATTCTTCATCTATATGCTTTAAATCTTTTAACTGACCTTTCTTTAAATTTTTATGATTGTTGTTTACGTGTTTGTAACTTGCTCTAGAGATATAACTAATAGACTGTGCAACATCTTGTAAATAACCTAAGACCATAATATAAAACCTACTTGCTTGTACAGAGGTTTCGTCTAAAGATTTAATAAAATAGAAAACACCGTCTTTTAATCCGTCTATCTCATCATTTAATTTACCAACATGTTTATCTGTTTTACGTAATTTATTTAAATCATGATTTGCTAAATCGTTTACAACATTAGTGTATAATTTATTTACTCTATCTGCAACACCCGAAATATGATCTGCACTTTCTTCTATTACACCATTTATTGTAATTAACTCCGCTCTTTCTATATATACCTGTTTTTTCTCTTCTTTTGTTTTTCTTCTGTGAATTAAAGAGTTTCTTCCAATTAAAAAAGCAACAACTGCTAATAAAATAGGAATCATAACCATGTCCCAGCTAATTAAATAAGCAACTAAGGCCGCGGCTAAGAATGCTGTTATTGCAGTTAGAAACCAACCACCAATTACATTTAAAACACCAGCTACTCTATATACTGCGCTTTCTCTTCCCCAAGCTCTATCTGCTAAAGAAGTACCCATAGCCACCATAAATGTTACATAAGTTGTAGATAATGGTAGTTTCATAGAGGTTGCAATAGATATTAAAATACCAGCAACAATTAAATTTACAGAAGCTCTTACTAAATCGAAAGCAGGTAACTCGTATGTTTTATCTTTTGGTAATTCTATTACAGGTTTTGTAAACTTAGAGTCTATATATGCTAAGGTAGGTTTTGGTAAAATGTATCTAATTCCTACATTTATTGCCATAGCAGTTCTTACGGTAACTCTAGATAGCGGGTTTGGTTTAAATTTCTCGTGTCCTTCCCCTTGTCTAGATAAATCGATACCTGTTTTAATAACGTTCTGTGCTTTACTAGAGGTCCATAATGTTACTACCATAACAGCACCAGCAACAAGTAATAACCAAACATTAGATGGTACTTTTTTAGCTAAAACACCCATTGAAAAAGCATCTGCTGCAACACCAGAAACTTCCCAAGCTTGGTAAGAGTTCCATGCTGCAATTGGTACGCCAACAAAGTTTACCAAATCATTACCAGAAAATGCCATTGCTAAAGAGAAGGTTCCAATACCAATAATTAATTTTAAGATATTTACTTTAAACGCTTGTATTAATATTTGTGAAATAACTGACCAAACAAGAAAACTTCCCGCAATAATTGTTAATGTATTTCCTTCAATTAAAAACTTTACATCTTTATAAAAAGGAGTTCCTTTCATTCCTTTTATAATGATGAAATAAGTAATTGCTGTTATAGCGAAACCACCAAATAAAGCACTTATGTATGTTGGTCTTTTATCAAAATTAAATGAATATATTAGTCTAGAAACAAACTGAACAATAGCACCAATTGAAAATGCAACAATTACAGAAAGGAGAATTCCTAGAATAATTTTAGTTGCTGTTTCGTGGTTTATGTAGTTCCAAATATCGCTAAAAGAATGTGCATCATTTGCAGAAATTTTTATTAAAGAAATACAAACCGCTGCTCCTAATAATTCAAAAACAATAGAAACTGTTGTAGAAGTGGGCATTCCTAAAGAATTAAAAATATCTAGTAAAAGAATATCTGTAATCATTACCGCCATAAAGATGAACATGATGTCTTGAAACATAAACATGCTAGGATTAAAAATACCTTTACGTGCAACTTCCATCATACCGCTAGAAGTAATAGCTCCCATGAATACACCCAAACTAGCAATAATCATAATATTTCTTACTGATATTGCTTTAGATCCAATTGCTGAATTTAAAAAGTTAACAGCATCATTACTAACTCCTACTACTAAATCTACTATAGCTAAAACAGCTAGAGCTACTAACATTAAAATATATGGATCTCCCATTTTGTTTGATTAAATTAAGTTTTGCAAATTTACAAACACAAAAAGTTGTGAATGTTATGTTTATGTTATGTTAACTGATATTAAAAATGAATATCTACTTGCAGTCTATAAAGCAATTGATTTGCTTTAAAGCCAATGTCTGTATAGCCTACGTCTGTTTGAATTTTTAGTTTATGGCCCGAAATATATTTAGATAGCCCTAAAGTGTATTGATTTTCTGCACCTTTTCCTGTAATATTTCTGTCTAAAGTTACGTTTGTGTAACGTGCAGAAACTTCTACCGTTTTAGACACTAAATAACCTGTTTGTAAATTTAAGCCATTACCAATTTGTACTTCATTACCTGTTAAAGATCCGTCTGAGTTTTTTGCCAAAGCATCTGTGGCATTTCTATTTGCGTATTCTGCCATAAAAGAAAATCCTTTGTGTTTGTACATGGCGTCAATAAAAAGTGTAGATATGTTTGTTGTATAAAAACCAATGTCATTTACCATATAAGAACCTTGGTTACTTCTTGTTTTAGAGGCATTGTTATTAAAATCATATCCAAATCCGAGAGATAGTTTTGGGTGCTGTTCAAACTTTAAATCACTTCCTTTATAATCTCCTTTACTTTTAAAATCTCCGAAAGGGAATAATTCGACCCTTGTTGTGTATTGATAACCACCAATATTTCCGGTAGTAATATTTCTTCCTTCGCCTTGTGCTATAGAAAAAATTTCTTTTACTAAAAATGTATCTGTAAGGTTAAAATAATGTCTTAATTGAATTCCAATATCTCGATCTATAGTAAATCTGCTATTTAATAGAGACCTGTCTACTTGTTGCAAGTTTGCAGATGAAATAATACGCTCTCTATTTCCTGGTAGTTTTGTTTGCCCGAACCACAAAAAAAAGTTTCCAGAGAAATTCCATTTTAAAACAGCATCTAAAATATATCTTGGAGCATTACTAGTGTATTTCGACGCACCAGATTGGTCTCTATTAGATAAACCTAATTCAAGTTTATATTTTAATTTGGGTGAATATGCAAATCCATCAAACTTTAAACGAGATCTTCTAATTAAAAAAGAAGTAGCAGAATTAGAAAGACCATTACTAACATCCCAACTAGAAGTGGCAAGAGTTTGAAACCTTAAACCAATTTTCATAGACCAAGTACTGTCTTTTCCAATCAAATTAAAGAGTCCTTTTCCAAATTTAGGTGCATTGGGTATATTAGTTTCTTGTGCATTAGTGCTTAGAAAAGTGCACGCACAAGCTAGCATTACTACGTTGTGTAGTATTGGTAATCTCATAATTAATAGTTTTTGTCGCGACAAAGAACTACTAACAATGTTAAGTTAATGTTAAAATAACATTAAAAAATAAAAACTGCCTTGGCCAAAGGCAGTAAGTCATATAAAATAGTTGACAAAAACTAATTAATTTATGATGACATTCTATCTAGAAAGATGTTACAAATATCTAGTCAATATTTAAAATTGATGTATTCTTTAAATTAATAAATTGTTAATAAATATTAAGACTTAACATATAGGTAATGTTTCAGTAATACAAGCATAATTTAAAGCTAACATATAGTTTACAAAACAAACGGACTTTTGCCGATATAAATAACGAACTATAATGAAGAAAATATTATTTATTGCTTTTATAGCACTAAGTCAAGTATTAATAGGCCAAGACAAAGGAACTTTGAAAGGCTTATTAAGGGACAAAGAAACAAATAATGAGCCTTTGCCTTTTGCAAACGTATTTATTAAAGGAACTACATTTGGGGCAACTACTGATTTTGATGGGAATTACTCTTTTAAAATTCCTACAGGTACACATGTAGTCTCTTTTAGTTTTTTAGGTTATAAAACAGTAGAGAAAACCTTTACTATAAAGGTAGGAGAGACTTTAGAAATAAACCAAATTATGTCTGCAGAAGAAGGTGTTGGTTTAGATGAAATTGTAATTAAATCTTCTACTAGTAAAGAGTCTGCCAATGCTCTTTTATTAGAACAAAAAAAAGCGACAGTAATAAAAGAAAGCATTGGAGCACAAACCTTAGCAAAAATAGGCGTTTCTAACGCAGCAAGTGCTACTACTAAAATTTCTGGAGTTACTAAAAGTGAAAGCTCTGGTAGTATTTATATTAGAGGTTTAGGAGATAGATATTTATCAACGACTATGAATGGTTTGCCAATTCCTTCGGATGATGTCTCAAACAAAAATATTAATTTAAATCTATTTTCTACAAACGTTATTAAGAATGTGGGTATTAGTAAAACATATACAACTGCTAGTTATGCAGATCAAGGTTCTGGTAATGTAGATATTAATTCAAAAGAATTTATTTCTAATGCATATTCTGTATCGTTGTCAGGAGGTGTAAATACAAATGTTTTAAACCTTTCAAATGACTTTAGAACAACAATTATTAATAATGATGTTAGTTTAGGGTTTCATAATAAAACTTATGCATTACAGAACTTAATAACTCTTCAAGGTTGGGATACAGAAACAATCTCTACTCCAATTAATTTTAGTGGTTCTTTTTCTGCAGGACAGAAGTTTCAAGTTCTAGGAAAAGAAGTAGCTGTCTTCTTAACAGGGTCACATTCTAAATCTTTTACACACCAAAAAGGAATTTTTAAAACGTACAGATCGAATGTTTTAAATAGCGATTTTACAGATGCGGAAGAGTATGGTGCTGTAGCAAACACTACAGGTTATGTGAATTTTAGATTAAAATTAAACGACAGTAATAAGTTAAAATATAATACACTTTTTGTAAATACAGGTACAGACAATTTGTATGAGCAAGGTAGAAATGGTTTGGGGTATGTTTTTGATCAAGATCCTCAAGAAGAAGGCGCTTTTGTTAGAGATCAAAACTTTAAACAAACAACAATGTTTGTAAATCAGTTATTAGGAGAGCATGAATGGAGTGAAAACAACACTTTAAATTGGGCTGGAGGTTACAATTTTGTTTTAGCAGAAGAGCCAAATAGAATTAGAAACGAAATAAATATTTTAGATATTACAACATCTCCAGAGATACAATACTCTCATGTTGGCGATTATCAACAAAGAAAATCTAGTCAAAAAATACAAGATACAGAATATACTGCTTTTGTAGAAAATAGGTGGGCTTTAGGTTTTAAGGATGAAGATGATAATAAACCTTATTCTTTAAACTACGGATTAAACTATAGACATAAAGAAAGAACTTTTAAGTCGTTATTTGTTGGTGTAAGGGCTAAAGGGTTCAAGGCTCCGTCTATAGATGAGTTGTCAGAAACATTTACAACAGCAGGTTTTAATAATGGTCTAAGGTTAAGGGTCGGTGAGACAGATAGATATAATGCAGATTTAGATATTCTTGCAGGTTTTGTGAATTTCGATTTTAGTTTAGATAATAATTTATCAGGTAATTTAGGATTGCGTTTTGAAAGAGATGAATTAGATGTAACGTGGGATGTTACCAATTACGTTGGTAGACTTGGTACTTTTAATAGAGTGTATGAAAGTTTGTACCCAAGTGTAAATTTAAAGTATGAGTTAAAAGAAAATCAATATTTACGTTTTGCTTCAAGTGTAACACAAACTCTACCAGAATTTAAAGAATTAGCTCCTTTTGAGTATGTTTCTCCAACGGGTAGAGTCATAAAAGGAAATCCTAATTTAGAAAAATCTGATATTTATAATTTTGATTTAAAATATGAAGTCTTTCCTAAAAGAGGGCAATTGTTTTCAGGAACAGCATTTTATAAACAAATTAAGAATCCAATTACTTTAGCACAATCAAGAGGTTCTTCTGGTAACTTTGTGTATTCAAATAGCGGTAAAGAAGCAAGTGTTTATGGTTTTGAATTAGAAGCTAAAACTGATTTAATTAAAAATGCTGATGATGAAGGAGTTTTAAACCTAACAGGTAATATTACTAAAATGTGGTTAAAGCAAGATTTGCTAGAAGATTTTCAATATAAAAATATTACAAAATCTAGTTTACAAGGGGCATCAGATTTTATAGCTAATGGATCTTTAAGTTTTAGTAATAAAAAAGAAAAAGAATTTATTGCAACGCTAACTGGTAATTATTCTTCAGACAAAATTTTTGTATTAGGTTCTCCAGAAGATTTTGCAAATAGTGCAGAGTTGTATAATGATGAGATTATAGAAAAAGGTTTTGTAACACTAGATTTAGTTGTAAGTAAAGAATTAACAAAAAACTTTACAGTAAAATTAGTAGGTAAAAATTTATTAAACCCAGAAATAAACCAAACACAAAAAGTAAGAAGTATAATTTCTAATATAGAAACGAATGAAACTGTATCATCTTATAAAAAAGGAAGTCAGTTAACATTTAGTATTAAGTATACATTCTAGTTATTAACTATTACTTAACAAAGCTATTAAATTAATAAAAACCCTAACATACTATTAATCTTTAGGTAAAGAAAAAGAAAGGTTAAGGTACTTTCTTTGTAAAAATTAAATAAAATTAAACAAAATTAAAATGAAAAAATCAATTTTTAAAATTCTTAATATTGTAGCTTTTTCTGTAGCTACTTTAGCGCTAACTAGTTGTGGTGAAGAACCAGAGATTATTTTACCAGTTGAAGGGTCTGAAGTAATAGAAAACTTAAAAGCAGGAATTATGAAAGGTAGTCTAGATGAAGACTACACATTAGATTCTGGAATTGCTTATAATTTAAATTCTTCTTTTACGGTTGCCTCTGGAGCAAAATTAACAGTTCCTGCAGGAACAAAAATTCAGGCTTTAAATGGTGGTACAAGTGTTTTTATTGCAGTTTTACAAGGTGGTAAAATAGATATTCAAGGTACAGCTTCATCACCAGTTATTATGTCTTCTGCTTCTGGTAATCCTGGAGATTGGGGAGGTTTAACAATCTGCGGTAACGCAACAACAACTGCTGGTGTAAACGCAGAAGCAGAAGTTGGTGGTTTTATCTATGGAGGTTCAAATGATCAAGATAACTCTGGTTCTATTAATTATTTAGTAATTAAAGGTACTGGTGCTCAAATTAGTTTAACATCTCAGTACAACGGAGTTTCTTTATATGCTGTTGGTTCTGAAACTACAATAAGTAACGTAGCTGTAATTGATGGTTCTGATGACGGTATAGAGTTTTTTGGAGGTACAGTTTCTGTTTCTAATTTATATTTAGAAAATAACGAAGATGATTCAATAGATTGGACAGAAGGATGGAACGGTAGTGTTAACAAAGCTTATATCTCTCATACTAAATCTGGTTTTTCTACAGTTTTTGAAGGAGATAAAGATAACGGAAAACCTAAATTTAACAATATTACTGCAATTTCTACAGTAGGTGGTAAAGCATTACAGTTTAAAAAACAATCTGGAGGTACAATTTCTGGTTTATCTTTAAGTGGTTATGATGTAGATTTAGATATGGCAGATGGTGGTAATACCTCAAATGTCGTTTTTTCTGATGGCTATAAACCAGTAGCACTTGCTAAAGAAGAAGAAATGGCAGCTTCAGGAGATTACTTTTATACTTTAAACACAAGTGTTATACCAACCGTTAATGCTTCAGACTTTGATTGGGTACCTACAGATTTAACATTTGACAGTGCTACTTTGCAAGGTGCAGTAACTACAAATGTTACTTTAGACGCTTCTGTAAGTTATACATTAAATTCATCTTACATTGTGCAGTCTGGCGCTACATTAACCATTCCTGCTGGAACAAAAATTACAGCTAGAAACGGAGGAACTGGAGTTTATATCGCAGTATTACAAGGTGGTAAAATAGATATTAAAGGTACATCAACTAATCCAGTTGTAATTTCATCAGCATCAGGAACTCCTGGAGATTGGGGAGGTTTAACAATTTGTGGTAATGCAACAACAACTGCTGGTGTTAATGCAGAAGCAGAGGTTGGTGGATTCATATATGGAGGTACTAATGATACAGATAACTCAGGTTCTATTAAATATTTAGTAATTAAAGGAACAGGAGCTCAAATTAACTCAGAATCTCAGTATAATGGAGTTTCTTTTTATGCAGTTGGCTCTGGAACCATGGTTGAAAATATTTCTGTAATAGATGGTGCAGATGATGGTGTAGAATTTTTTGGAGGAACAGTTTCTGCTAAAAACTTATACCTAGTAAACAATGAAGATGATTCTGTAGATTGGACAGAAGGGTGGAATGGTACTGTAGAAAATGCTTATATTTCTCATACAATTGCAAGTTTTTCTACAGTTTTTGAAGGAGATAAAGATAATGGAAATCCTAAATTTAAAAACATTACAGCTATTTCTACTACTGGTGGAACAGCGTTACAGTTTAAGAAAAAATCTGGAGGAACAATAACAAACCTTTATTTAGAAGGATATGCTAAAAACATCGATATGAAAGATGATGGGCCTCTAGCAAATGTTATTATAGATGGTTCTGCTGCTACAACAACTGCAGAGTATAAGACAGGTACTAAAGTAGATGTTTCTACTTGGACATGGAAAAGTGCAGGTTTGTAGTCTAATAGTATTTATAGAATAAAAAAAGCAGGCTTTAAGCCTGCTTTTTTTATTCTATAAAATAAGAATATTTACTCAGACTTTTCAGCCTTACTAGAAACTTCTTTAGTGCTTTCTGAAGCTTTGTACAAATCTCCACCAGCAATACCGTCTACATAAGCAATTAAGTCTTTTTTAGAGGTTGTGTTGGCATCGAACTCAATATTTGCGATACTATCTACAAAAACAACTTTTGCGTTTATTACACCTTCTTTTTTAGATAATTTAGATTGAATGGTTTTTGCGCAACCGATCTCACAAGTCATTCCAGAAATGGCAAGAGATACTTTTTCTTTTTTCACTTCTTTATTACATCCTATAAAAACAAAACAAGCAATAGCTATCGAAAATAATATTTTTTTAGTAGTCATCATATTTAGTTATTAGATTATGCTACAAATTTATTAATAATCAGGCTCATATTTCAATAATTGTAAGACTTTTACAGCTTTAATTTTTTGAAGTATGAATAATCAACAACAAAAATGGTTTTACCTTACGTTACTTTCGTTGGTTTGGGGAAGCTCATTTATTTTAATGAAAAAAGCACTATTGGGTGTAACACCTATTCAGTTAGGTGCTTTAAGAATGATTTTTACGGCAGTCTTTTTATTAACGGTTGCTTTTCCATCCTTAAAAAAAATAAGGAAGAAGCATTATAAATACATTGTTTATACTTCTCTTGTAGGTACTTTTATTCCAGGATTTCTGTTTGCTTTTGCAATTACAACAATAGACAGTTCTATTGTGTCTATTCTAAATTCATTAACACCTTTTTATACGTTAATTTTTGGTGCAATGGTATTTGGTTTTGCTTTTAAAAGAAGACAATTGTACGGAATTTTAATTGGCTTATTAGGAACCTTAATTCTCATTTTAAAAGGCGCTGCTTTAAATCCAGATCAGAATTATTGGTACGCTTTTTTAATAATTATAGCTTCTGTTGGGTACGCATTCAATGCAAATATGGTGAAGAAATATTTAAACGACTTAAATGCACTTTCTATTGTAACGGGTAATTTTCTATTATTAATTATTCCGGCAATTGTTGTTTTAAGTTTTACAGATTTCTTTGCTACGTTTGATGTTGAAAATGAAGTGTTAATGCAATCTTTAGGATATTTGGCAATTTTATCAATTGTAGGAACAGGAATTGCAAAAACTATTTATAATAAATTGGTTCATATTTCAGATCCTGTTTTTTCATCTTCTGTAACTTATTTAATTCCGTTAGTGGCAATTTTTTGGGGCGTTTTAGATGGTGAAAAATTAAGTACGCTTCAGGTTTTCGGAGGAGTTGTTATTCTAATTGGTGTTTATTTGGTGAATAGGAAAAAGTAGTCTTTAAAGATGAAATTTAAGTTGAGGTATTTCAATTTTACAGATATTTAAAAATCAGTATAAAAAAAGAGCCAAGAACTAAATCTTGACTCTCTTATTTTAAAAATATTTCTAAGGTTGATTATTTAAAATCTGCATCAGAAACACCTTCGTTTATTTTAACTTCTTTTACAATAAAGTCTAAGTTCATTGGTCCAGATTTAATTCCTATAGAATGAGGGAATTTAACTCCGTTTACTTCTTTATAATCAGAAAATACAGTTGGTGTCTTTACTTCTTTACCATCTGGTGTTTTGGTAGTTTTTACTTGCTTTACTTTTAAACCAGAAGACATATCATAATAAATCTCAGTATCATTGTGTTTTAAAACAATTGCATTTTTTCCTTCTAAAGGCTCAATTCTTACTAATTCTCCAGAATCATATTCTAAATCACTAAATAATGCGTTTCCGTTTTTTGCTTCAGTAATTTGTGCAGCAGTCATGTCTACTTTTTGACCTCTAGATTCAGAATAACCTACAGTTCCATCAAAAACAGTTTTTGATGCTACATTACCCATTACAGAAATAACTTGTGAAGTTTTATTAGGTGTAGATGCTTTCATGGTCATAACCAAAGGTGTTCCCTGTATTGTTGCATTTGCAATCATCATCGTTGTTTTAACAGCCATAACTTTGTCCTTACCTCCAATTGCTTCAAGATATTTGTTAACAACAGTTTTAGCGGTTATTCCTGCAGGAATTGGCATTGTCATTGCTGGCTTTTCTGTCGGGTTTCCTTCAGTATCAAAATAATTGATTACATAATCTGTCTTCTCTAAGTTTTTAAGAACCTCAATTCCTTTACCTGTAACCATTATTCTAGCTTTGTCTCCTCTAAAATATTTAATAGCTGCATTTTGTACATCATCTACAGTTACAGAATTAATGTTTTTAATATAGTTCGCATAAAAATCTTCTGGCAAGTTGTAAAGTGCAATGTTTAAAGCATAGCTTGCTGCAGTAGCGGGTTTTTGAACGTCCATTACAAAACTACCAATATATTCTTCTTTGGCATCTTGTAATTCTTTTTCAGTAACTTGTTGGTAACGAATCTTGTTTATTTCTTTTTGTATTTCTACAATAGAACTATCTGTAACCATGTTTCTTACACTTGCTGTAGCTCTAAAAGTACCTGTATTTTTTTCTCTATTTTGGCTAATACCAGAATATGAACCATAAGTGTATGCTTTGTCTTCTCTTAAGTTGTTGAAAAGTCTAGCAGAACCACCACCACCAAGAATTTTATTTGCTAATAAAGCAGCATAATAATCTTTGTCTCCTAAAGTTAAATCTACAGTATTAACAACTGCAATTTCAGACTGATTTGCATTTGGCATATCTACAAAACTAATTTGTGCTGTAGAAAGATTTTCTGGAGTTGGAAAGTTAGAAACAGGAATTTCTCCTTTTGTCCAATCTGCAAATAATTTTTGAACTAATTTTTTAGTCTCTTTTGGGTTAATATCTCCAACAATAATTAAATACGCATTATTTGGTTTATAATACGTGTTGTAGTTGCTTTTTATGGCATCTAAAGTAATGTTGTTTACAGTAGTTTTACTTGTATATTCACCATAAGGATGATTTTTACCATAAACTAAAATACTTTGAACTCTACCAGCAATAGCAGGTACATTTTTTTCAGTAGATTTTATGTTCTCTAAAGTTACTTCTACTTCTTTGTCAAATTCTTCTTGAGAAAATTGAGAGTTTTTAACACCATCTGCCATTAGACCTAATACTTCTGGGAAATATTTTTCTAAAGATCTTGCAGAAGCACCAGAGCTAAAAAAGTCTACATTAGCTCCTAAAAAGTCTACTTTTTCGTTAAAATCATCTTTACTAATATTTGTAGTTCCTCTACCTAATAAACTTCCCATTATGCTAGAAACACCAGCAATATTTCCTTCTAAATAAGGTTTGTTGTCTATTCTTAAAGTTGCAGATACTCTTGGTAATTTATGGTTTTCTACCATAATTACTGTTAAACCGTTATCTAAAGAAAACTTGTCTGCACTTCCTAATTTTACTACAGGATCTGGTCCTGGAGTAGGCATTTTACTTCTGTCTATTTGCGCATTTGTGGCAAAAGACATAGATACAACTGCTATAATTGATAAAATTTTTGTCTTCATCTTTCTTATTATTTTTTCTTAGGTAAATACTCTAAGATTAATCTTTGATTTTTGTTTAAGTATTTCTTTGCAACTGCTCTAATTTCTTCACGAGTAACAGATCTGTATACCTCAATTTCTGAATTAATTAAATTAGTATTTCCATACATTACATGGTACCTAGCCAAAGAATTCGCAATACCAACAACGCTAGAGTTAGAATTTACATAATTGTTTTCAAACTGATTTTGTATTTTCTGAAAATCTCTTTCTGAAATTAAATCTGTTTGAATTTTTAAAACTTCTTCGTCCATTTCTGTTATTAAATCATCTAGCGTTACTTCTCCTAAAGGAAGAGAAAAAAGTGCATAAATACCATAATCTTGCTGGCTAATATTTACTGCTTGTACAGCAAGTGCCATTTTTTTAGTGTCAACCATTTTTTTATAAAGTATAGAACTCTTTCCACCACTTAAATAAGTAGATATCATATCTAGAATTTTAGAATCTCTAGTTTTAAAAGAAGGTGTTCTATATGCAGCAATTACTGCGGGTATTTGAATGTTTTCGTCATAAGCTTTAGCTCTAAATTCCTCTGTTATTGGTGCTTCTTTAGGAAACTCTCTAACAACATCTGCACCTCTAGGTATTGGGCCAAAATAATCTTTAATCATTTTTTTAGTTGCAGTAAAGTCAATATCACCAGCAACTACTAAAGTAGCGTTGTTTGGTACATAATATTTTTTATTAAAAGCTAAGAACTCTGCTAATGTTGCAGCATCTAAATCTTTCATGTACCCAACATTTGGGTCTTTATATGGGTGTACTTTAAATAAGTTTTTACTTATTTCATCTACAATTTGAGAATAAGGTCTTGTACGTTGTCTTTTTTCTTCTTTTACAACTTCATTTTGTGTGTCTACACCTTCCTGTCCAATAATTGGATGAAATAAACGTGCAGATTCTAGCCATAAACCTAATTCTAGTTTGTTAGAAGGAAATATTTCGTAATAATAAGTTCTATCTTTAGAAGTATTGGCATTTACTTTACCACCGTTAGAAGATACAATTTTCATCCATTCTCCTCTTCCTATATTTTCAGTTCCTTCAAATAGTAAATGTTCAAAGAAGTGGGCGAAACCAGTTCTTTCTCTACTGCCGTCTTTACCACCAACACCATACATTACAGAAGTAATTACAACAGGTGCAGATTTGTCTTGGTGCAATATTACATGCATTCCATTGTCTAATTTGTACTCTTCAAATTCAACTTTTTGTCCACTTGATGAAAATGCAACCAATAGGGCTGAAGCAAGAGTTAAAATACTTTTTTTCATTTAATTTTTGTTTAATTAATAATAGATGCTTTATTTGACGTCGAGAAATTCTCTTTGTTACAACAAATTAACATTTTTTATAAGGTTTCACCAAAAATAGTAAGAATCTGTCTAAAATAAGAGTTAAAAAACTATTTATTCGCTTGATTTTAATGCTTTTATTTTTTTTGAAGCAATGTTGTAGCTTTCTAAAAAAGATGTATATTTGCATCCGCATTTTCATGAAAGAAGATGTTTTAATTAGTATTAATACGCAAAACAAATAGTATGTACGCAATCGTAGAGATAGCAGGGCAGCAGTTTAAAGTTGCAAAAGACCAAAAAGTATACGTTCATCGTTTACAAGGAGAAGAAGGATCAAAAGTTACTTTTGATAACGTTCTTTTACTTGATGATAATGGAAGTGTGTCTATTGGCGCCCCAGCTATAAAAGGAGCCGCAGTAACGGCAACAATTTTAGGTCACTTAAAAGGTGATAAAGTAATCGTTTTCAAGAAGAAAAGAAGAAAAGGTTACCAAAAGAAAAATGGACATAGACAAGCTCTAAGCGAGATTCAAATTGAATCTATTGCTGCTTCAGGTGCTAAGAAAACTGCTTCTAAAAAAGCAGAAGCTCCAAAGGCAGAAACAGCATCTAACGATTTAAGTTCTATGACTGTTGCTGAATTAAAAGCTCTAGCTAAAGAACAAGATATCTCTGGATATACTTCTTTAAAGAAAGCTGAGTTAATAGAAGCTTTAACTAAATAAGAATTTACAAATTTTAAAACCATAACATCATGGCACATAAAAAAGGAGTAGGTAGTTCGAAGAATGGTAGAGAATCAGAATCGAAACGTCTAGGAGTAAAAATATTTGGAGGACAAGCTGCAATTGCAGGTAACATTATTGTTCGTCAAAGAGGTACAACTCACAATCCAGGAGAAAACGTTTACATGGGTAAAGATCATACTTTACATGCAAAGGTTGATGGAGTAGTTGAATTTAGAAAGAAAAAAGACAACAGGTCTTATGTTTCTATAACTCCATTTGAAGCTTAGTAACTAAGTTTTAAATAAAATTATAAAAAAGCGTTAACATTTATTTGTTAGCGCTTTTTGTTGTATGTTAAATGTTTTATTAACTGATCATTTAAACTGCTGAAAAATGAAATTATTTTTAAGTTTATTGTTTCTACTCTTTTCTGTTTTTAGTTTTTCGCAAGAAGGGCAATTATCAATAGAAAAAATTAAAACTAAAATTGAAGTAGCTATTGTTGAAAATAAACTTGATTCTATCTCATTTTATTTGAAACAATTAGAAACAGATACAGATACTGAGATTTACAATAAGTTAATTGACAGAAAAAAAATTTCTTATTCAGAGTTTAGTAATTTTATATCAAGACAAGGAAATAGACATTCTTTAAATTTTAGTAAAGTATCTAACTATATTAACAGCTATATAAAAGAACCTACAGATACAAAGAAGATTAATTTAAGTTATGTTGATATAAAATGGATTCAAGTTACAAAGCTAAGAGATAATGTTAGTTTGGATGAAGCGTCTTTAGAGCAAGAGAAATTAGAAAGATATATTAATAAATTTAGCGACCTTGATACAGATGTTTTAAGATCAAAAGTGAAAATTAATACCCACCCTATTGTGATGTATTTAATTCAAAAAGATGTAAAAAACGGAAAAATACTCGCTTTAAAAAGCCTGGAAACGGCAAGAAAACTAAAAGACAAGAAATTAGAAATAACTTTTTTATACCATTTGTCAGATTTTTTACTCCTAGAAAGAAACTTAGATGCGTATATAGCAATTAGTGAAGAAAGTCTTCAAATAGAAAAGGAGTTTACAAAAAAAAGCTCTTATTACCACAGTACGATAGAACACTTAGTAGATGCTTATATCTTTAAAGGTGGTAAAAATGAAAGAGTGTTAGCGTTGATTAACATTCTAAGTGAAGATAATGATACAAATATTTATACCTACAGTTTGTATTTGAAGTTAATTGTTAAGTTAAAGAAGAAATCATTAGTAGAAAAAGAGATTTTACAAAAATTTGAAGTAAAGAATATTTCAGAACTGATCACAAAATTTGAAATATTAGGAAAAGATTTGAATTCTAATGATCTTTATAAGTTTTATCGTAATAGTTCAAATGTTTTAGAGTCTTATGGTTTTTATAAAGAAGCACTTGCATATATAGAGAAAGCAATTGTAATAACCAGAAAAACATATTCAGAAGATTTGTCTAAATCTTTAGCAAGCTTTAAAACAGAACAAGCAGTTAAAAAGAAAGAGCTAGAAATTGAATATGAAAAACAAAAAACAAAATTATATAGTATCATTGCTGTAATTGCAGTTTTTTTCTTTTTAATATCTTTGTTTGTTATTAGAAAAGTAAAGAAGCAATCTAAAGAACTTTCAGCTAAAAATAAAGTTATTAAAGAAACAATTAAAGAGAAAGAACTGTTAGTAAAAGAGGTGCATCATAGGGTTAAAAATAATTTTCAAATTGTTTCTAGTTTGCTAGAATTACAGAGCAAGGGAATAGAGGATGAAAAAGCTTTGGAGTTAGCAAATGAGGGCAAAAACAGAGTGAAATCTATGGCATTAATTCATCAAAAATTATATCAAAACAATTCTGGTTTAGTAGATTTCGATGAATATATTCAACAATTAACAAAAGAACTTTCTTGTTTATATAATTCAAAAGAAAATGTTGAAACATTTATTTCGTCAAAAAACATGTTGTTTGATGTAGATACAGCAATTCCTTTAGGATTAATAATCAATGAAATTATTACAAATTCTTATAAATATGCTTTTAAAAATGATAAAGAAAATAAACTTTCTATATCAATAAACAAGGTAATGAATGAGGATTATAAGCTCATTATTGAAGATAACGGTCCGGGTTTGCCTGTCGGTTTTGATGCGAAAAAAGCAACAAGTTTAGGCCTACGTTTGGTGAATAGGTTAGTGAAGCAATTATACGGAAAACTAAATCAAACAAATGTAAATGGTGCTAGATTTGAAATTCTATTTAAAGATGATAATGCTAGAAAGTTGGTGAATTAAATGATGGTAAATAAGTGTTTAGAATATTTTTCTAGAAGAGTGGGTTTATGTCTTAAATTAGTAAACAAATGAGTTAAAAACATGAGTAAGGTTAAGGTTTTAGTGGTAGAGGATGAGGTAATTATTGCAGATAATATCTGCGATGCACTAAAGGATTTAGGTTATGAAGCTTTAGAGCCAGCAATTAATTATACAGAGGCACTTGCAACTATAGAAAAAGAAAAACCAGATATTGCTATTTTAGATATTCAGCTTTCAGGAAAAAAAACAGGAATAGATCTTGCAAGAAAAATAAAAGAAAAAAACGATTTTCCTTTTATTTTTTTAACTTCAAACTCAGATAAACACACAATAGATTTGGCGAAAGAAGTAATGCCGCCTGCGTACTTAATAAAACCTTTTTCTAAAGAAGAACTTTATAGTTCTATAGAGATTGCGCTGCATAATTTTTCTAATAATATAGGAAATGTTTTAGAAGACAGTCTTATTATTAAAGATTCTCTTTTTGTAAAGAATAAGGGTTACTTTACTAAAGTGAGTTTTAAAGATATTCTTTATTTAAAAAGCTCACACGTTTACATTGAAATCATGTTAGAGGATACTCAAAAATTTGTAGTGAGAACAAGTTTAAATAATATCTTAGAAAGCTTAGATAGTTCTTTTGTGAGAGTTCATAGATGCTACATTATTAATACAAAATATTTAACGCAAATAAACCACACTTTAGTTAAAATAAAAGGGGAAGAAATTCCCGTTGGAAGAAAATATAGAGAGGATATTGTTAAAAGAATTAATTTAATTTAGAACGGAAAACTTACTGTTTAGAACATTTTTAGTAGAACAAAAGTATTTTAATATATATTTGATTAATCTTTAGAGTTTTAAAGCACTTTATTCGGGGGGATGTAGGTGCTTTATAACTCTTAAAATATTAGTAAAAAAAAGCTATCCTTGTTTGGATAGCTTTTTTTATGCATTCTATTTTGTACTTTTACTCGAATGAAATTTATCTACAATTTTGTACTATTTTTAGCGGGTTTAATATTACCGGTAATAGCTTTGTTCAGTAAAAAAATAAAACTTTTTACTGAAGGAAGAAAAGAAACTTTTTCTAAAATTACTGAATTAAAAAATGAGAAAACTATTTGGTTTCATGCCGCTTCTTTAGGAGAGTTTGAGCAGGCAAGACCAATTATAGAAGCGTTAAAAAAGAAACATAAAAACTATAAAATTTTAGTTACCTTTTTTTCTCCTTCTGGTTATGAAATTAGAAAGAACTATAATTTAGCAGATGTAGTTTGTTATTTACCTTTAGATTCGAAGAAGAATGCTATAAAATTTATTGCAGCTTTAAATATAGAATTTGCTATATTTATAAAATATGAATTTTGGCCAAACCTCTTAAATGAATTAAAAAAGAAAGAAATTAAAACTATTTTAGTTTCAGGAATTTTAAGAAAAGAGCAATTATTCTTTAAAAGCTATGGTGGTTTTATGAGAAAATCTCTAGAAGCTTTCAGTCACTTCTTTGTACAAGACAATAGCTCTAAAGAGTTACTGAATTCAATCAACTTTAAAAATGTAACAATTGCTGGAGATACAAGATTCGATAGAGTTTTAGAAATTTTAGAACAAGATAATTCACTCGATTTTATTAATGAATTTAAAGAGGATAAATACACTACTGTTGCAGGAAGTACTTGGAAAGAAGATGAAGAATTATTGATAAACTATATTAATAATGAAGCAACAGAAGATGAGAAATTTATTATTGCGCCACATAATATTAAAAAGGATGCAATTTTAGAGTTGCAGAAAGCTATCAATAAACAAGTTGTTTTATTTTCAGAAAAAAAAGGTAAAAACCTATCTAATAAACAAGTTCTTATTATCGATACCATAGGTCTTCTTACAAAGATATATGCAGAAGCAAATATTGCTTATGTTGGTGGGGGATTAAAAACGGGATTGCATAATATTTTAGAGCCAGCAACTTTCGGAATTCCTGTAATTATTGGAAATAGATATGATAAATTTAAAGAAGCTGTAGATCTCGTAAAAATAGGAGGTTGTATATCAATAAAAAATCAAGAAGAATTTAATAAGAGCTTTATCAATTTAAAAAAAGATGTAAGTTTTAGGAATTTAACAGGAATTATTAATAAAAGGTATATTCAAGATCATCTGGGAGCAACAAATTTGATAATGAATTATTTGAATGAATGTCTGGTTATAGACAGTCTAAATCTAAAAAGAGATTAAACATATTATGGATTTTATTTTACAACCTTGGCCATGGTACATTGGCGGACCACTAATAGCAATTTCTTTGCTATTGTATTTTTACTTCGGAAAGAATTTTGGAGCATCAACAAATTTTGAAACTTTATGTACAATGGCTGGCGCAGGAAAAGTGTCAGATTATTTTAAGAAAGATTGGAAAGAACGCGATTTTGCACTACTATTTGTAGTTGGGTTAATTATTGGTGGTTTTATTTCTGCATGGTACTTAATTCCGAATCCGGCCATCGATTTAAATCCAACAACGGTCAAAGAATTAACAGATTTAGGATTTTTAAATGTTGGAAATCAATATTTTCCTGACGAAATTTTTGGAGTTGAGGCATTTTCCTCAGTTAAGGGATTTTTAATTTTAATAGTATCAGGAATTTTAATTGGTTTCGGAACGCGTTATGCTGGTGGTTGTACTTCTGGGCACGCAATTACAGGTTTAAGCAGTTTGCAATTTCCTTCTTTATTGGCGGTAATAGGTTTCTTTGTAGGAGGAATTATTGCAACTTGGTTTATAATTCCAATGCTGTTTTAAGTCAACGATAAATAATTGATAAAAAAAATGTCACACTGAGCTTATCGAAGTGTAAATAAAATATATAAATGAAAAACATTAGATTTTTAATATTAGGAATTTTTTTCGCAATTGTATTAAGTAAAACGCAAGCCATTTCTTGGTATCGTTTTTATGAAATGTTTAAGTTTCAATCTTTTCATATGTTCGGAATTATTGGAGGTGCAGTTGTAATTTCTGCAGTATTTATGCAATTGTTTAAAAGTGGGAAAATAAAAGATATCAACGGAAATAAAATCGTACCAAAACCAAAGAAAAAAGGTTTTATAAGTACCCTTTTAGGAGGTACCTTTTTTGGTTTAGGTTGGGGGATTTCTGGCGCTTGTGCAGCACCCATTTTTGTAATTCTTGGGTTTAAATTAATTCCTGCTTTAATTTTATTGTTCGGTGCACTTTTGGGCGCATTTATTTACGGATTATTAAGTAAAAAATTGCCAAACTAAATGAGTAAATTAACAGACAATTTTGGGCGACAAATGGAGTATGTGCGATTGGCAGTTACCGATCGTTGTAACTTGCGTTGCCAATATTGTATGCCTGCTCAAGGAATAGAAATTGTTCCGAGACAAGAATTACTCACCTTTAAAGAAATGTACCGTCTAATTCGTGTATTAACAGAATTGGGCGTTAATAAAGTTCGTTTAACTGGTGGCGAACCTTTTGTGCGTAAAGATTTTGTTGGTTTTTTAGAAATGTTGTCTTATAATGATTTATTAGAAGCAATTAATATCACCACAAATGGCGCGATGATTTCTAAGCATATTTATAGAATAGAGCAATTAGAAAAAGTAAAACATATCAATTTAAGTATCGATAGTTTACAGCGAGAAAAGTTTGCTAAAATTACAAGAAGAGATCTTTTTCCGGAGGTTTATGAAACGTTTGAATTATTAGAAAAAAGTAGTTTAAATTTAAAACTGAATGTAGTGGTACAATCTGGTTTTAATACGGATGAAATTGTTGACTTTGTAAGATTAACAAAAGATAAAAATGTTGCGGTTCGTTTTATTGAAGAAATGCCTTTTAACGGAAAAGGGCAACGTGAAATGGAAGAAAACTGGACGTTTAAGAAGATTTTAGACGAAGTGAAAACCGAGTTTGATGTCAAAGAAATTCAATCTGAAAAATCATCAACTTCTAGAAATTATAGAATAGATAATCATCTAGGAACCTTTGGAATAATTCCTGCTTTTACAAGAACTATTTGTAACGATTGCAATCGAATTAGAATTACTTCTACAGGAACATTTAAAAATTGTTTGTTTGATGATGGTGTTTTTAATCTGAGAGATTTTATAAGAGAAGGAGCATCTAATGACGATTTAAAAGAACTTTTTTTAGGTTTGGTAAAGCAGAAACCAGAAAATGGTTTTATTGCTGAAGCAAATAGAAAAGATGGTGGTGCTTCAGAAAGTATGAGTACAATTGGAGGGTAAAAAAAGGTTAAACAATTACATATCTTAAAAAATGATTTCACTAACCCAAGCTTTAGAAACCGTTTTAAATTCAACTCAAGATTTTGGAATTGAAGAAATTCCGTTTATGAAATCTGTAGGTAGAATTTTAAAAGAAGAAATTAGAGCAGATAGAGATTTTCCGCCATTTAATAGAGTTTCTATGGACGGAATTGCAATTGACTATACTTTATTTAAAAGCGGACAAAGAGCTTTTAAAATTGAAGGAGTTCAAGCAGCAGGAAGAGAGCAATTGACTCTTAAAAATCCTGAAAATTGTATTGAAGTAATGACAGGTGCAGTTTTGCCAAACAAAGCGAATACAGTTATTCGTTATGAAGATGTAGAAACGAACAATGGTTATGCAAAAATAATAGCTGAAGGTATTTTCGATGCCCAAAATATTCATTCAAAAGGAAAAGATGGAAGAAGTGGCGATTTATTAATTGAAGAAAACACACGAATCTCAGCAGCAGAAATTGGGGTTTTGGCAACTGTAGGAAAATCGTTTGTAAAAGTAGCAAAACAACCAAAAGTAATGATTGTTTCTACGGGAGATGAATTGGTTGGCGTTGATGAAACTCCGTTGGAACATCAAATAAGAAGAAGCAATGTTTTTACGTTGGTTTCGTTATTAGAAAGATTAAATATTCCTTCTGAAACAGCTCATATAACAGATGATAAATCAGCTTTAAAAGCTAAAATTAAAGCCTATCTAAAAGAATACGATGTATTACTTTTTAGTGGAGCAGTTAGCAAAGGAAAATACGATTTTTTACCAGAAGTTTTTGATGATTTAGGTGTAGAAAAACTATTTCATAAAGTTGCCCAAAGACCAGGTAAACCTTTTTGGTTCGGACAAAAAACTTTTTTAAGTACAGGCGATTCGAATTTAGAGGCAATTGATAAATATCATAAGAACACAATCGTGTTCGGGTTTCCAGGGAACCCGATTTCGACTTTTGTAAATTGTTTAGCGTATTTTTATCCTTGGTATTATAAATCTGTAGGAGTAGAAACAAAACAAGAAATGGCTGTTTTAGGAGAAGATGTTTCTTTTAGACCTAATTTAGTGTTTTTTTTACAAGTAAGATTACAGATTGAAAACGGTGAACTAATTGCGTTTCCTGTTTCAGGAAATGGTTCTGGAGATTTAGCAAGTTTGGTAAAAACAGATGCTTTTATTAAGTTACCAAATGATAAAACAGAATTTAAAAGTGGAGAGATTTTTAATATAATTCGCTATCGCTAATTATAGTTATAAATGTTTAGGTTTGAGTTTTAAGTTTAAAATACAGCTATGAAAGAAAGTATTGTTCAGAAAAAGAGTTTTGAATTTTCATTAAAAATCATTTCTCTTTATAAAAAATTACAACGAGAAAAAGAATTTGTAATTTCAAATCAAATTTTGAGAAGTGGGACTTCAATTGGTCAAACATAGAGGAAGCTTTAGCAGGACAAAGTAAGAGAGATTTTACTGCAAAAATGTCTATTTCTTCAAAAGAAGCAAGAGAAACTAAATATTGGTTACGTTTACTAAAAGAAAGTGAGTTAACAAATTTAGAAGTAGATTCTTTAATTTTAGATATTCATGAATTAATTAGAATTTTAACTTCTATTGTTAAAACTTCTCAAAGCA
Source organism: Polaribacter sp. ALD11 (assembly GCF_002831685.1). Classification (NCBI taxonomy): domain Bacteria; kingdom Pseudomonadati; phylum Bacteroidota; class Flavobacteriia; order Flavobacteriales; family Flavobacteriaceae; genus Polaribacter; species Polaribacter sp. ALD11. The sequence continues at coordinate 2,729,551 of NZ_CP025119.1, forward strand.
ATCTAACTAAAAACTAAACATTTAAAACTAAAAACTATTTAAATGACTTTTACACATTTAAATTCTAAAAACAATCCTAAAATGGTAAATGTTTCTGACAAGAAAATTACCAAAAGAACAGCAATTGCAAAAGCAACCATGTTTTTAGGAAAAGAAGTAATTGCTCATTTTACAAACGATGAGTTAATTACCAAAAAAGGACCTGTTTTTCAAACAGCAATTATTGCCGGAATTCAAGGTGTAAAAAAAACATCAGAATTAATACCAATGTGTCATCCGTTATTAATTAATGGCGTAGATATCGATATTAATATTATAGATTCAGAAAATATAGAAGTTTTTTGCGAAGTAACCATCGAAGGGAAAACTGGTGTAGAAATGGAAGCTTTAACAGGCGCAAATATTACGTGTTTAACTATTTATGATATGTGTAAAAGTATCAGTCAGAAAATGGTGATTAAAGAAGTGAAATTAGTAGAAAAAACGGGAGGAAAATCTGATATAAAAAATGGATAAACACCAAAAACATACAAATTTAGAAAGACGAAATAATGATACTTTTGCACCAAATGAAATTTCAGTTTTAGGTACAAATTGTAATGCTATTTCAGATTTAGTTCATAAAGTATCACAGAAATTATCTAAATATAAATTAGCTTATTTTGATGCTTCTCATGCAAAAGATGTCAAAAAAAACAAGTTGTCGGAATATGTATTTCACCACGAAGGAAATGTACAAATAACCACTTCTGGCAATGTAAATAAGTTTCAGCAACGTTTAGATTTTGCTCAATTCGATTGTGTTTTTATAAACGGAAATCATTATCAAGGCGCAAAACAAATTTTAGTTTTAGATGAAGCTAAAGAAGCTTCTGTATTAAAAAGATTAACACAATTAGACCGTATTCAGTTTGTCATAAAGTTAACGAAAGACACAGCGTATTTTTCTTTTCTTGAAGAAAAAATTCCGAACATAAAAAACATGATTTGCTATACAATCGATGAAGTTGATAAAATTTCAAATCATATTAATAATCTGATTCAAGAAAAAATTGCACCTGTAAAAGGGTTGGTTTTAGTTGGTGGAAAAAGCACTAGAATGGGGCAAGATAAATCGGATTTGAATTATTTTGGAAAACCTCAAAAGGAAGCTGCTAAAGAATTATTAGAAAATAATAATTTAGAAACCTTTTATTCGGTTCAAAATTCATTAAATAAAGAAAATGAGATTTCAGATAAATTCATCAATCTTGGTCCTTTTGGTGGCATTTGTTCTGCATTTCAAAAAGATCCAAATACTGCTTGGTTTGTACTAGCAACAGATGTTCCTTTTATAAATGAAGAAATTATTCAGGCTTTATTACAACACAGAAATCCGAGTAAAGTAGCCACAGCAATTAAAGGAAAAGGCAAGGAGTTTCCAGAACCTTTAATTACTATTTACGAACCAAAAGCGTATCCGATTTTATTACAATATTTAGCACAAGGATATTCTTGTCCGCGTAAAATGTTAATTAATTCTGATGTTGAAATTGTAGAAATTGACGATTATTTTATCAGAAATATAAATACGCCTGAAGAATTTGAAGTGGCTAAAAAGGAACTCTCGAATTCGTCTTTGGGAGGAAAAATGACGAAGTAATCTGTTAATTAAAAGAACGAATATTGAATAAATTAATTGCTTCGTTCCTCACAATGACAAAAAATGAAACCAACAAAAAAAGAACTTTTTAAACGTCAGACTACTTTACAAGAAATTGGAGAAGTCGGACAACAAAAATTACAAAACGCTTCTGTTTTAGTAGTTGGTTGTGGCGGTTTGGGAAGTCCGATTGCGGTGTATTTAGCTTCTAGCGGAATTGGGAAAATTCATTTGGTAGATTTTGATACAATTGATATCACTAACTTACACAGACAAGTTTTCTTTTCTTTAGAGGATGTTGGTAAATCTAAAGCCGAAGTTTTATCAACATTTATAAAAAAAAGAGCACCTTTTACAGCAGTAAGTTTTACAACCAAACCAATTACAAAAGAGAATGTTTTCGAGTTGCTAGAAAACGTAGATATTGTGGTTGATGGAACAGATTCATTACCAACAAAATATCTTTTAAACGATGCTTGTGTTCTTAAAAATAAGCCAATGGTTTATGGTTCTTTGTATAAGTTTGATGGGTATGTTGCTACCTTTAATGTCTTGCAAAAAGACGGAAGTTATTCCGCAAATTTGCGAGATGCTTTCCCAAAAATTGCAACAGACATTCCTAATTGCGAGGAAGCGGGAACTTTAAACTCTATTGTTGGTATTATTGCTACACAACAAGTAAATGAAGTTTTAAAATTGATTACAGGAATTGGAAAACCGTTAATAAATCAATTATTAATTTACAATTCACTTCAAAATACACAGTTAAAAATGAAGTTAAAACCGACTGTTTTAAAAGAAAAAATAGCAAAATTATTTAAAGTACAAACTTATTTTGATGCTGTTTGTGCAACTCAAAATAACAATTTGTTAATTACTTCTGTAGATTTAAAAAGTAAACTTGAAGATAAAAATTTAGAATTAATTGCGGTTTTACCAAATTTAAAATTGCCTTTTAATGTGCAGCAGGTAATTCCTATCCAGAAATTTAAGCCAGAAAAGATTATAGTAGATTTTAATAAAATCTATGTTATGGTTTGCCAAAGAGGTGTAAATAGCTACATTGCCACAAAAATGATGAAAAATAAATATCCGGAACTAAACGTTTTTAGTTTGGTTGGCGGAATTTCTAAATATAAAATAGAGAATAATTAAATGCAAAATCCTATAGATTTTTATATAAGTACAAAAGCTGAACTAGAGAAAGAAGCAGCCATTTTAAAACGTAAATCGGTTAATTTAAGTGTTTTTAGATTTGCTGTTTTTCTAGGCACTTGTTTTCTAATTTATTTAACTTTTGGTTCTTATCCAGATGTTTTTATTATTGCTTTTTTGGGTTTTTTATTGTTTGGGTTTTTGGTTTCAAAGCACATCAATCTTAAAAGAAAAAGAAATATTGTTGATGAGAAAATTCAAATTAATAAGACAGAAATTAGTGTTCTAAATCGCGATTTTCATCATTTAGAAACAGGAGAAGACTTTGTAAATCCTGCGCATTTTTATAGCAATGATATCGATTTATTTGGCAAAGGATCTTTCTTTCAATATATGAATAGAACGAAAACAAATGATGGTAAAGTTATTTTAGCAAATTTGTTGACAGAAAATAAAATAACAGCAATTTTAGAGAAACAAAGTGCGCTAAAAGAGCTTTCTGAAAAAGTTGCTTGGAGACAACATTTTGGGGCTTTAGCAGGTTTAGTTTCTGTGAAAAATACTTCTAAATCTATTGTAGATTGGATTTTTAATTATGCTTCAGTTTTCCCTAAATATTTAGCGAAAATTCAAGTAGGCTTTTCTGTACTTTCTTTAGTTTTAATTATCTCGGTTTCCTTCGGAATTGTTCCGTTTTCATATCTAATAATTTGGTTTTTCTTTGGACTTTTTGTTACAGGAAGGTTCTTGAAAAAAACGAACAACTTGTATGTAGAAACAGGTAAAGTTAGAGAGACATTTAAACAATATCATGTTTTGTTAGATGAGATTGAAAATGAATCTTTCACTTCAGAAATATTAACAAAAAAGCAAGAAATTATTAAGTCTGAAAATAAAAAAGCTTCTCTAATTTTTAAAGAGTTTTCTAAAGTTTTAGATAGTTTCGATCAAAGAAATAATTTAGTGATTGCTGTTTTTGGAAATGCATTGTTACTTTGGGATATAAAAAGTGCTTGCAAGGTAGAAAAATGGATTTCTACTTATAAACATACAGTCGATAAATGGTTTGAAGTAGTTGCTTTTTTTGATGCAGAAAACTCATTAGCAAATTATCACTTTAATCACCCAAAATTTATTTTTCCAGAAATAACTTCAGAAAAAGAAGTGATTAAAGGAACCAATTTAGGACATCCTTTATTAAAAACGGATAAAAGAATAGATAATGATTTCAATATTAAAAAAGAAGAGTTTTTTATTGTTACAGGAGCAAATATGGCTGGAAAAAGTACGTTCTTAAGAACTATTTCTTTATCTATTGTAATGGCAAATTGTGGTTTGCCTGTTTGTGCAACGTCTTTTAAATATTCGCCAATAAAACTGATTACAAGTATGAGAACTACAGATTCTTTAACGGAAGATGAGTCTTATTTTTATTCAGAATTAAAACGTTTAAAGTTTATTGTTGATGAAATTAAAGAGGAAGATTATTTTATAATTTTAGATGAAATTCTAAAAGGAACCAACAGTAAAGATAAGGCTATTGGTTCTAAGAAGTTTGTAGAAAAATTAACGAAATCTAAATCTACAGGAATTATAGCGACGCATGATGTGAGTTTGTGTGAATTAGAAAATGAGTTTCCTACTGTTAAAAACTACTATTTTGATGCTGAAATTATAGACAACGAATTACATTTCGATTACACGTTAAAAAACGGAATTTGTAAAAATATGAATGCTTCTTTCTTATTACACAAAATGGAAATTATATAATGTCGTAGAGACAAGAGGTAGTGTGAGTAATTTAGTGAAATGTATTATAAAATAAAATTTTTTAAGTCTTATTAAGAAGCGTGAAAATAATTTACTCTTTCCATTCTAAAGTTTCTACCAAACGTAAAATGTCTTCTTTAATATAGTTTAAGGCAGGTAAAATGGAATCGTAGTTTGGTTTTGCGTAGAAATACAGAGAGCCTTTAATGAAGTTTTTTGTGCTGTCTGTAACATGAAATTGAATGTGAGAAGCCGCGTTTCCTGTAATTTCATAAATGCTACCAAAAACTTTTTTTTCTTCATTTATAAAGTCTTTTGGTATAATTTGTTCTGCCTTTGCCGTGTGCTTAAAAACGAGTTTTTCTGCTTCAGTAAGTAATTCTTTTATATTGTTATTTACAGGTCTGTAGGTAATATCTATTGATGCTTTTAATTTGGGGTATTTAATTGTGAGCCAATTATTTTCATCATCAATAATGGTTGTGTTTTGTAAAACTTTAAAAGTGTAAGGTCTTTTAAGCTTTAAACTCTCGTAGGTTTTTTCTGCATACGTTAAACTCAAATACGCTTTTGGTTTTGGAAAAACATCGTTTTTGCACGAAAGAAAAATAGGTAAAAAAAAGAGTAAAAATAGGTTACGCATTTCTGGTTGCTTTTACTTGTTTTATGCGTTTTTTATCTAACGCTTCAATAGTAAACGTATAATTCTTAAAGATTATTTTCTCACCTCTTTTTGGGAATTTTCCGGAAATCTCTAAAATAAAACCAGCTAAAGTTTCGCTTTCTCCTTTTTCTTCCTCAAAAATTTCTTCATCTTCATCATCTAAAACTCTACAGAAATCTTTTATAGATGTTTTTCCTTCAAAAACATAATTGTTGTTGTCTATTCTAGAATAAGATAAGTCTTCGTCATCAAACTCATCATTTATGTCTCCAACAATCTCTTCTATAACGTCTTCTAGGGTCACTAATCCACTAGTTCCACCGTATTCATCTACAACGATTGCCAAGTGATTTTTCTTTGCTCTAAAATCTACTAATAAATCATCTAGCTTTTTATTTTCTGGCACAAAGAATGGTTCTCTTAGTAGGGTTTGCCATTTAAAAGATTTCTTATCTAGGTGTGCTAACAAATCTTTTGCATATAAAACACCTGTGATATTATCTATATTTTCTTTGTAAACAGGGTTCCTAGAGTAACCTTTTGTTTGAATTTTATTTAAAATTTCTTCATAAGATTCATCATCAGAAATTGCAAAAATGTCTATTCTCGGTTTCATTATTTGCACTGTTTCTGTGTTTCCGAAGTTTACAATTCCTTGTAAGATTTTTTGTTCGTCTTTGCTTGTTGCACCTTGTGATGTTAATTCTAAAGCTTGAGACAGGGTTTCTACCGAGAAATTTCTGGCTTTACTACCAAATTTTTTCTCAACCCATTTTGTAATTGCAATTAACGGCATGCTAAAAGGCGTTAATAAAATATTAACAGCATGAATAAATTTAGACATTTTCTTAGCAAAAGGCAATGCATTTCTAGAAGCATATACTTTTGGTAAGACTTCGCCAAATAATAGAATTAAGAAAGTTATTAAGATTACTTCTAAGACAAACCGAACAGGAAGTGTAAAGAAGTATAAATCTAAAGTAAGGTCGAAATTGCCAAATAAAGTTTCTGCTAAAGAAGCAAATAAAAGTACAATTAAAATATTTATAAAATTGTTGGTAATTAAGATAGTGGCTAGTAGTCTTCTAGGTCTGTCTAATAAATTCACAACAATGTTTTCTTCTTTTCCGTTGTTAGAAAGTTGATTTATATCTGTTTGATTTAATGAGAAAAAAGCAATTTCAGAACCAGAAATTAATGCAGAACTAACAAGTAGTGCAATTAAAACAATTCCGTTTAAAACTGTAATAAAATCGAAGGAAGCTAATAAAAAAAATAAATGTTCGGGATCTGGGTCCAAGGTTTAAAAGTTTATAATTGTTAAAAAGGTAAATCGTCGTTTTCTTCTGGTGCAACCGTTTTTGGTTCACTGGTAGTTGGTGTGTTTTGTTGTGGAGTAGCAACGCTGTTTTCTGAGTTCTTTTTAGTGCTTAGCATGGTCATTTCTGTAACAATAACTTCTGTGGAATAACGCTTTACACCATCTTGTTCCCATTGCCTATTTTTTAATTTTCCTTCTACATAAACCTTATCTCCTTTCGATAAATATTTCTCACAAATTTCTGCTAGTTTATTTCGAACTACAATATTGTGCCAATCTGTATTGGTTACTTTTTCACCTGTTTGTTTGCTTGTGTAGCTTTCTGAAGTTGCAATAGGGAAACGCCCAACACTATTTTTATCATCAAAATAATGCATTTTTACGTCATCACCTAAATTACCAATAAGTATTACTTTATTTATTGTTCCTGCTGCCATATTTTCAAATTTTTAAACAAATCAAATGTACAAAAATATCAATTACTTTTTAGCTTGATAAGCTTCTAAAAAATTGGCAATTAAGACAGGAACAGGAAAATCTTGAATGTTCTTCCAAAAAACATCAGCATTTTTAAGTGTTTTGGTTTCTACAACCCAAAATTGTGTGTATAAATGTTGATGAGATAATTTATGAACAATTTCTTTTTCGTTAAAAAGTGAAATGGTTGTTTCTTCTGGGAATAGTTCGATAAAAGTATCTGAAGAAATAATTTCTTTTTGGTCGATGCTCTTCTCGCTTTCAATTAATGGAAATTGATATAATCCTTGCCAAATGCCTTTTCCTTTTCTTTCTGTTAGCATTGTTTTATTATTATCAGTTTTTATCACCAAAAAATTAAAATAACGTTTTCTAACTTTTATTTTCTTCTCTTTTACGGGCAATTCTTTGGTCAGGTTTTTTTCTAAAGCGATGCAACTATTAGAAAGAGGACAGGTGTCACATAGCGGATTTTGTGGTTTGCAGTGTAGTGCGCCAAAATCCATAATAGCCTGATTAAAAGTACCAGGTTGCGTTTTATCTATAAGAGATTGTGCAAGGGTTTTAAACTCCTTAATGCCAGAAGTTGAGTTGATTGCTGTGTGAATGCCAAAGTAGCGAGAAAGCACCCTGTAAACGTTTCCGTCTACAACTGCAGTTGGTTCGTTAAAACAAATTGATGCGATTGCAGATGCTGTGTAATCTCCAATTCCTTTTAACTTTATTATTTCTTTATAAGTTGATGGAAATTCGCCATTTAGCTCTTCTACAATCTGTTTTGCAGAAAAATGTAAATTTCTTGCCCTCGAATAATAACCCAGTCCTTGCCACATTTTTAAAACAGTACTTTCGTCTGCTTTTGCAAGGTCAAAAACTGTTGGAAAAGTGGTTGTAAATTCCGAATAATAAGACAAACCTTGAGCAACTCTTGTTTGTTGCAACATGATTTCGCTTAGCCAAATAAAATATGGGTTCTTACTTTTGCGCCAAGGAAGCGTTCTGTTGTTTTGTAAATACCAGTATACTAATGTGTTAGAAAATTTCATCGATAAAAAATAGAATTGCAATATTACATTTTAAAATTAAGATAAAATTAAGTCTTTATCTTTTCGGAATTGATTAATTATCATATATTTGCATCCGCATTTTTGGAAGTAAATTAATAAAAATATAGTAAAAATAGAGACATGACGAAAGCAGATATCGTATCTAAAATTTCAGATAAATCAGGAATTGAAAAAACAGATGTTTTAGCAACAGTGGAAGCATTTATGACTGAAGTTAAAGATGCCTTAGAAAATGGGGATAACGTTTATTTAAGAGGTTTTGGTAGTTTTATTATCAAAACAAGAGCAGAAAAAACTGGTAGAAATATTTCAAAGAATACAACTATTAAGATTCCTTCTCATAATATTCCAGCTTTTAAACCAGCAAAAACTTTTACTGAAGGGGTAAAAAGTAAAGTTGCTGTAAAATAACATTAATACAATACTAATCTAAGTCTTAACGGATTTAAAAAAAAACCGAAACATTATGCCAAGTGGTAAAAAAAGAAAGAGAGCAAAAATCTCTACACACAAAAGAAAGAAAAGAGCTAGAGCAAATAGACACAAAAAGAAAAAGTAAGCTAATGCTTACTTTTTCGTTTATTATCTAACGAAAAGAATCAATCAATTAAAAAAGTTCATTGACATTCGAAGATTTACTCGTTGTGTAAGGCAGTAAATCTTCTCACGGTATTACAAAATACCTGACAGTATTAATCCATTTGCACAATAAAGTGCAGTGTTAAAACCAAATTCAGTATGAAAACAGAATTAATAATTCGTTCAAATTCATCTGATATTGATTTTGCCTTATTAAGAGATGGAAAACTTATTGAATTAAATAATGAAACAACTGGTAATAAATTTTCTGTTGGCGATATTTTTTTAGCTAAAATAGGAAAGGTGTTAACAGGTTTAAATGCAGCTTTTGTAAATGTAGGCTACCCAAAAGACGGGTTTTTACATTATCATGATTTAGGTGCGCAGGTAAATTCATTAAATGCATTCATTAAGAAAGTAAGCACAGGTAATTATAAAGAATTCACTTTAAAAAACTTCCGATTTGAGGAAGACATTAACAAAGACGGTAGTGTAAATAATGTACTAAAATCGGGGCAAAACCTATTAGTACAAATTGTAAAAGAACCAATATCTACAAAAGGACCAAGGTTAAGTTCCGAGTTATCTATAGCAGGTAGATTTTTGGTATTAGTTCCTTTTTCTAACAGAGTTTCAGTTTCTCAAAAAATTGAAGACCCAAAAGAAAAAGAACGATTAAAAAGATTAGCAAAAAGCATAAAACCAAAAGGTTTTGGCGTTATTCTAAGAACTGTTGCCGAAGGAAAAAAAGTAGCAGAACTAGATAAAGATTTGCAAAACTCATTAGAGCGTTGGAAAAAGATGTGTAAAAGTATCGCGAATACAAATACGCCAACAAAAATTTTGAGTGAATTAAACAGAGCATCTTCTATTTTAAGAGATGTTATGAATGAATCGTTTACAAGTATTGTAACCAATGATGAGACTCTTCAAGAAGAAATTAAAGAGTATTTGCAAGAAATTTATCCTGAAAAGGAAAAAATAGTAAAATTGCATAGATCTGAAATTCCTATTTTTGAGAAGTACGGAATAGAAAGACAAATAAAAACATCATTTGGTAAAACAGTTTCTATGAGCAAAGGTGCGTATCTAGTAATAGAACACACAGAGGCTTTGCACGTTATTGATGTAAATAGCGGAAACCGTTCTAACAAAGCTGGTTCGCAAGAAGATACTGCATTAGAAGTAAATCTAATTTCAGCGACAGAAGTAGCACGTCAATTACAATTGCGTGATATGGGCGGAATTATAGTTGTAGATTTTATTGATATGCACAAAGTTGAAAACAGAAATAAATTGTTTCAACATCTGAAAGAGCAAATGGCTTTCGACAGAACAAAACACAAAATATTACCTCCAAGTAAGTTTGGATTGGTACAAATTACAAGACAAAGGGTTAGACCAGAGTTAAGTATAAAAACTACCGAAGCCAACCCAAATAAAAATGGAGATGTAGAAGCGCCAATTGTCTTATTAGACAAAATTGAAGCAGATTTAGAGAAATTTATCTCTAATCCAAAGAATAAAAAGATACAATTACACTTGCATCCTTTTATTGCTGCCTATTTATTAAAAGGCGTAAATTCTATTCGTTTTAAATGGTATTTAAAACATAAAAAGTGGATTACTATTATACCTAGAGATGCTTACACATACTTACATTATAGATTTAAATCTCCAAAAGATTAATTTATATATTTGTAAAAGGCAATAATTTATTATCAAAAAACCCGAAACTTCTAAAGCTTCGGGTTTTTCTATTTATATTAAAGAAT